>CANRJF010000025.1 GCA_947630855.1 uncultured Lachnospiraceae bacterium | reverse complement strand
ATCCGCACACCATGCCTGTCCGTATCCCTCCCTAAAATGCTTTGCTGGGCAGTCACTTTTACCTTCCGTATTTCTTTTCCCAGAATTACTCTCAGAAGTATGCGGCAGAAATCTTCCCCCACTTCCGGGCTGGCGACCATCTCATGAAAGAGAAAATCGTCCAGAAGATTCAGTTCTTCCAACTTCCGAAATTTACGTTTTCCTGTTACATTGTCTTCATATTCCATACGCAAATCCTCCTTTTGATTCCCACAAACAGCCAGGTGGCTGCTGCGTTGAAAGTTTAATGTACGCCAGTTTGCTGCGTGTCTTTGACCGTCCGCAAAGCCCTCTTCTGCCATCTCTAATTACAGATTTCATTCTGCAAAAAATTGAATTTCTGGCGAAACCGCCGGATAATACATATACCCGTGAGCCAAATGATTTGCCAACAGATATTCTCTATTTCAATGGAAATAGCAAATCACTTGGCAAATGTAGATGCTCTGGAGTATAACATATAAGACCATTCTTATATGAAGAATAGAAAAGGCGAATGCCTTTTGATGAAACTATCATAAATGTATGCTAATAAAAAAGCAATACCTATATTCTTAAAATTATATAAATTTTCCCAAACAGGGCTGCGCAGGACTGGCAGATATTTCTGGTTTAAGGCTTATCTTGACAGCTCTTTTCCACATCCCATAACTCAATAAAGTTGTTTACCCCTATAAAATCTAATTCATAGCCGCTATTGAAATATTTTTTAATTTCTGCCTGATGTTCCTGATAATATTTCTTAACTTTTTCCTGGATTCGAGCTGTGGCTTTGGCAAAATTTGGGGCGCCTTCATAATTTGTTCCGTAATATTTTATCTGTTCTGGCTGAATTTTTGCCATCATATACTTAATTATTTCAAATCTCGAAAAGATGATTGAATTGCAGTTTTCATTTCGTAAAATACAAACACTTAACATTTCAGGAGGAATTGTCATATCAGTACAGCCGTTTTCAAAATTTCTTTCATTCTTAATTCCCGTTCCGTCAAACTGCAGATATACACCTTCACCCAAATAATCAGAGAGTTTTTTTGATTTTAGCAATTCATCTTCTATACTTTTGTCATTTGCTTCCAGTTGTCCTTTCTTTATTTGACAAAATACTGTATCGAAATCTATAAATAGAGCGATTGCGCCTTCAAATCCTTCAGAGAAAAAAACTTTGGCTTTTTCATCACCAATAAGTTTGCTGTTTTTCCCATTTTTAGGCAGCAATCCCTGTACAGCAATGGAACCAAGATTATCCAATGATGTCATATGATAATAATACATATCGTATCCACTCCTTCTTATAGCTGCCCTTTTGGAAAGTATCTAACATGTTCAGTATATAACAGAAAGGGAGGATTTACTACTATGAATATTTCAGGAATAATGGATTACACAAATGCTTATGCCACAAACAGTAGTTTTCCGTTTGCAGGGGCGAAAAACCGGACGGATGGACATGAAACAATCAAAGACCCCGCTGCAAGCAACGGGGTATCAAATTTGCAACGTTGCAGAGCAGCGGAGTCTTTGATCTTCGCGGCAGTCGCCAAATGCCTGCAAGCAGTCACTTGGCTCGTTGCTCGCGGGAATAAATGTATTAAATTTTCCCAATCCTTTGTCATGGTTCATTGCCCGACAGAATAAAATGTGGTATACTCAAAAAAGCAGCATAAAATGATGTTAGGGTCAAAACCTGATACCAGATTGTTCCGCGCTTCGCGCTTTCACAATCTGCCCCATATTCGCATTCCCGTGGTGCTTACGCACCACTTCATGCTCATATTGGGGCGGGTCATAAAGCCTTACCTCCACCGGAATGCCTGCATTCCGTGTAGTCAGGCTTTTGACCTTGGTATCATAAAATTGAGATGGAAGAATGGAGGATATCATGGATATCGTTGTACTGGCAGGTGGGTTAAGCGGAGAGAGGGATGTTTCCTTTCAATCAGGAAATATGGTTGCAAATGCCCTCAGGGAAAATGGACACAGGGTATTATTGTTAGATGTTTTTATGGGGTATCATGAGACGGAAGAAGACATTTCAGATATATTTGAACACACCGTGGAAGCAAGCGTAAAAGTTTGTGGAATTAAAGATGCGGCGCCGGATTTGGAAGCAGTTAAGGCATTAAGGAAAGATAAATCCAATTGTTATTTTGGGCCAAATGTAATTTCCATATGCCGTAGAGCGGATATTGTATTTTTGGCGCTTCACGGCGAAAACGGGGAAAACGGAAAAATTCAGGCGGCTTTTGATTTGTTTGGCATACGTTATACCGGTTCCGGTTATCTAAGCTGTGCCATTGCCATGGATAAAGGAATCAGCAAGATGTTTTTTGAAATGGCAGGCATACCCGTTCCCAAGGGAATTAGAATGACAAAGAAGGACAGGGAGGATAACTTTGAACTTACCGGTCTGCGGCTTCCCTGTGTGGTAAAACCCTGCTGCGGAGGCTCCAGTATCGGCGTTTCTATTGTACAGGATACAGGGGAATATATACAGGCGTTAAATGAGGCTTTTAAGTGGGAAGACGAGATTATCATTGAAGATTATATAAAGGGAAGGGAATTTTCCGTGGCGGTTATCAGCGGAAAGGCTCTTCCGGTGATTGAAATGGCGCCTATTAACGGTTTTTATGATTATAAAAATAAATACCAGGCGGGAAGTACCGTGGAGACCTGTCCCGCGGATATTCCCAAGGCGGTGGCAGAAGAGATGCAGCATTATGCCGAGGAAGCGGCAAGGGTGCTGGGCCTTCACACCTATTCCAGAATGGATTTTCTTTTAAATGAGGCGGGGGAGATTTTCTGCCTGGAAGCCAACACACTTCCCGGAATGACGGAAACCAGCTTAATCCCCCAGGAGGCAGCGGCAGTGGGAATGAATTACCGCCAACTCTGTGAAAAACTGATTCAGATTTCTTTGGAAAAATAGGAGATAACATGCAGAATATGACATTGGAACATATTACACAATGCTGTGGCGGCCGGTATTTCGGAGCAGAAGAAGACCTGAAAAAGGAAGTCACAGGCGTTGTAATCGACAGCCGCAAAATTGCCCCGGGAAATTTATTTATTCCCGTTAAAGGGGAAAAAGTGGACGGTCATGATTTTATTCCCCAGGTTTACAAAGCAGGTGCATTGGCATCTTTATCCGAAAAGAAATTGGAAAATCCTATGGGAAATTATATTTTAGTGGAATCTGCCATGGATGCCATGAAAGAAATCGCTGCATTTTACAGGAATTCTCTGGATATTATAGTTGTGGGAATTACGGGAAGCGTAGGGAAAACCAGCACAAAAGAGATGATTGCTTCTGTTTTAAAGGAACATTACAGAGTGCATAAAACGGCAGGGAATTTTAATAATCATATCGGACTGCCCCTGACTGTGTTCGGCATACAAAAAGAACATGAGGCGGCAGTGCTGGAGATGGGAATTTCTGATTTCGGGGAAATGCATGTCCTTGCCAAAATAGCCCGTCCTGATATTTGTGTGATTACCAATATTGGATTATGCCATCTGGAAAACTTAAAGACAAGGGACGGCATTTTAAAAGCCAAAACGGAATGTTTTGCCCATATGAAAGAAAACGGAAGGGCAATTTTAAATGGATTGGACGATAAGCTGGTGACTGTTTCGGATGTAAACGGGAGAGCCCCTGTTTTTTACGGAAGGCCGGAAGATGAGGTATATGCTTCGGATGTAAGTGATTTAGGCCTGGAGGGAATCCGCATAAACCTGCATGTATACGGAGAGTGCCGGCGGGTCACAATTCCTATTCCCGGAGAACATAATATTTATAATGCCCTTGCTGCCGCCTGTGTAGGCCATGAACTGGGCATGGACATGAAAGAAATCTGCCGGGGAATTGAAACTGTGGAAGCTATTGGAGGCAGAAGCAACCTGATTCATGTAAAAGGAATGACCATTATTGATGACTGTTATAATGCCAACCCTGTTTCCATGGAAGCGTCCATTGATGTGTTAAGCAAGGCCCAGGGCAGGAAAATTGCCGTGCTGGGGGATATGGGGGAACTTGGGGAAAAAGAAAAGGAACTTCATGCCGCAGTGGGAGCCTATCTTGCAGAAAAACCGGTAGATATTCTTTTTTGTGCAGGGGAACTGTCTAAGGAACTTGCAAAAGAAGCCGGAAAAAATGACACCTGTAAAGTATTGCATTTTGACACGAGGGATTCTTTGCTGGAAGACTTGTTAAGGGAAGTAAAACAGGGGGATACCATACTGGTGAAAGCATCCCATTTTATGGAATATCCCCGGATTGTAGAGGCATTGAAAGCGTAAAGAGAACATAGAAAAAGAGCAGTTACGACTGCTCTTTTAACATTTCCAGGATAATGTTTCTGGTGTAACTTCCCAAGTGTTTCTGCTGTTCTTTATCTAAGTCTTTGGGATAAACAGGCTTGCCGTAGGATAATGTTACATGGGTTGATTTTACAAAAGGCAGATGATTTTCCCAGACATCAGCCGTACCGGTTAAAGCCATAGGTACAATGGCACATCCTGTCTTTTCCGCAATTTTTAAACTTCCTTCCTTAAATGGGAGCATATCTGTTTCCTTTGCTCCGCCGCTCCTTGTGCCTTCCGGGAAAATACAGATGGAAACTCCGTTCTTTACCTGCTGGATGCAGTCTACCACCATTTTTAAACCGGATTTTATATCGTTCCTTCCCAGAAACTGGCAGTGAAGACTTTCTGGATAGAATCTTTTGCAATATAGCCGGTGAGCCTGGGACAGCGGGCGTACGTGATAACAATGTCAAAGTAGCTTCTGTGATTTCCCACATAGAGTACAGGTTCGTCTTTCGGCACATTTTCTTCCCCTGTTACCGTTACATGGGTGCCGCTTAAAAACAACACTACCCGAAATGCCCACTGTACAATTCGAAGCTGGGAAATGTCAGCGGCATAGGGGTGTTTTTTACCTATCAGCCATTCGATTCCCAAAACAGGAATACCAAGAATCAGAAAAAGTATTACAAAAAGAGCAACAAGAATCAATCGTATCATAGTTTATCTTAAGAATGCCATCCTTTCTTTAAAAATCCATTCCTATTATACTCACTGCAAAAAGGAATTACAACAGGCTTTTTTGAATAAAATGAAAAAAATAATAAATAGGCAAAGGAATGGAGGATAAAGGTATATGAATGCAAATTTGGAAAAAAGCCTGTGCATGGGTGTATTTTTAATCATAGGTTTCTGTTTTATTAGAATTTTATCCGGCTGCGGCATGGAGAAAACAGATGAGAGTAAAATACAGGATGTGGATTATTGTATTGTGGAGGAAAATGATATTCCAGAGGAACTTATGGGAAAAATCCAGGAAAAGAAAGCCGCGGATTTGAAAATAGTCTTTGAAAATGATGAATTTGTGTATATTGTAAGGGGTTACGGGGAACAGGAAACCGGCGGGTACAGCATTCAGGTGACTGATGTATTTTTAACAAAAAATGCAGTGGTTTTCCGCTCAAATTTGGTAGGACCTGCCAAAGATGCCATAAAGAGTACAACTCCAAGCTATCCATATATTGTATTAAAGATACAAAATATGGGCAAAAATGTAATTTTTGAATAAAATGCACACAAAATATAGTACTTATGTCCATTTTGACATCAATTCATCACAGTGGTATACTAAAGCATGTAGACTTATACCCGTGGACTAAATGATTTGCCAACAGGTCTTCTCTGTTTCGATGATAGCAGCAAATCATTTAGCAAATGTGTATGCTTTGGAGTATACCATCAGTAACGGAAGAAAGGGAGGAACTACTATGCAGCAGGCAGATATAAACAAAGTACGTGCATCCGTACATCAGCAATGCGGGAGCAAGGTGATGATTCAGCTTGACCGGGGAAGAAACAAAATTGATGTTCAGGAAGGCGTAATTCAAAATGCGTATCCCAGTGTGTTTACGATTTTGATAAATGATCAGAATAAAGATAACCCGCCGCAATTGTTATCTTTCAGTTATACGGACATTATTACAAAAGACATAAGAATGAAACTTTGTTAGGAAGAAAGCATAAAAACCCTCTGTTCTGAATAAGATGTATAAATTCAGAATGGGGGGCTTTTTAGTGGAATTAGAGAATAAAATATTGCATGGAAATCGGGAAGTGGGCAGAGCATTCAGCCAGATTACCCTGGATGATGATTATAATCTTCCGGATTATAAGCCGGATTTAACGAAAGTAATAAGGGAGCGGGGGACGATTCATTTTGAGGAGACCCATGTAACCAACGGCCATGTGTGGTTAAAAGGCACACTTATGTTTTGTATACTGTACAGGACAGACCTGGATACAAAAAAATTAAATCAGCTTCAGGGAGAAATCCCGTTTCAGGAAAATCTTGCCTTAGACGGGGTGGAGGAGTATTATCCCATAAAAGTAGACGGAAAAATTGAGGATATTTCCGTCAGCGTGATTAACTCCAGGAAATTAAGCATCCGTTCCCTGGTGGAATTTACAGCCACAGCCCAGGCGGCAGAGGAAGAAAAAATACTTACCGGAATACAGGAAGAGGGCACATGTGAGACGTTAAAAGAGACATTGGATACACTGGAGTTGATTACGGATAAAAAAGATACCCTGCGAATCAAACAGGAATTATCTTTATCTTCCAATAAGCCGAATATGGATGAAATTCTCTGGAGCAGTGTGGAATTGCGGGGAATGGCAAGCAAGCCCAAAAACGGGGAGATTGAAGTGACAGGGGAAGCCCTGATTTATGTTCTGTACACGGGAGTGGAGGAAGAAGCGGGGATTCAGTGGTTTGAAACCACGATGCCGGTACACGGGAATGTGGAATGCAGTGCCTGTGAGGGCGGGCAGATTTTCTGGACGAAACCTTCTTTAGAGCAGTGGAGCCTTGAAATCCGCCAGGATGAAGACGGGGAAGAGAGAAATCTTATGCTGGATATGGTGGTTCAACTGGAAATCGGGTTGTGGAAAGAGGAATCCATTGAGATGATTTCCGATATTTATGCATTGGACCGCCAGGTAAAACCTGAATTTAAAACCGCATGTTTCCATAAACTGTGGGTAAAGAATGAGGCAAAATGCAAAATAGCGGATAAAATAGAGTTGGAAGAAGGAGAGGAAGATATTCTCCAGATTTGCGTTAATGAGGAATCCTTAAACGTTGAGCAGACCACAATTACGGAGGAAGGCGTGCTGGCGGAGGGAATACTGACAGTGGAAATCCTTTATATGACATCGGATGATTCCATGCCTTTAGGGGCAAAGAAAGCATATATTCCATTCCAGCAGTTGATTGAAATGCCAAAGACAAAGGCGGAGATACAGATTCGCCTCCACGGTGAAATCGACCAGGTGACAACGGTGCTTCTTGACGGCAGGACCATTGAGGTAAAAGCGGCAGTAAGCCTTACCCTCCTGGCATTTGAGGAGCAGAGAAGACAGTTGATTACCAGTATCCGGGAGGAGGAGCTGGATTTAAAGGTATTGCAGCAGAGTCCCGGGCTTGTAGGTTATATTGTGCGTCCGGGGGACAAATTATTTTGTATTGCCAAGGAGCATCACACAACCATGGGAAATATTATGGAGACAAACCACATGACCCAGCCGGCAGTGAAACCCGGAGAGAAATTGTTAATTGTCAAGAAAATAGAATAGTGATATAATAATGTTGCAAATGGAATGTAAATTGAGAGTACATATCTTTAAAGTATGAAGGATTGGTTTTAATCCGGCTATACATAAAGTACGGGAAAGAGAGGTATATAGATGACAGAGGCACAATATAAAAGGGCAAACAGCACGGTTTTTCCTGCAGTAGTTATTATATTAGGTTATGTCCTGCTTACAATGATAGCTTTTGTAGGTGTGGGCAAGGGAGTGACAGGAAAGACATATATCCAGTTGTTTTCTGCTTTTGGGGGGCTTGCGGCCTGCATTGTCATGTATGCGGCAAAACGTGACACAAAGCTTTGCGCCGACGGCATGTTGATAGCGGCGGCTTTTGTGTATGCGGTACTGCGCCTGGTGGGAACAAGGGAGGATAATTTTGCTTATGCGTTTCCTATTTTGTTTGCAGCCATTACATACTTGAATTTACGACTGATAATTATTGGAAATGCAGTTATTTTTATTGTGAACTTGCTGCGTGTGGTATTTAATTATAGTTTGCTTCCTGATGTCCAGGAGTCTATGGTGGTAAATGTATTTATATCTATATTGGTGGCATTTACATCCATCAGGGTTACGAAACTTTTAAAACAGTTTAACCAGGAAAATATTGATGTAATCCAAAAA
The DNA here is from genome assembly GCA_947630855.1 of uncultured Lachnospiraceae bacterium. Lineage (GTDB taxonomy): Bacteria > Bacillota > Clostridia > Lachnospirales > Lachnospiraceae > Roseburia_B. Next base: position 26,590 of record CANRJF010000025.1, on the reverse strand, counting down.
GCGGCCATGGAGGCTGAGGAGAATCATAAGACAGGGTTAAAAGTTGCAGACGATATTATCCGGCATTTTAATGATGCCATGGGCATGATGGATACTTTGGAGGAAAGCCTTGCTACCAGCAATTTTTCCATGAGTAATATTGCGGACAGCACGGAGAGCACGGCAGAGGCCATCCAGCAGCAGGCCGTTATGTGTCAGAACATCAGAGAGTATGCGGAAAAAGGCGGAAACGTAGCGAATGAGATGATTGAGGATTCCACCAGGGTAGAAGCATCTGTGGAAGAAGGTGTGAAACTGGTGGGAGAACTGCGTTCCCAGGCGGACAATGTTGTCTCGTCAAGCCGTATTGTGGAGAAAGTAATTGAGGAATTGACAAATAAAGTTCATGAAGTAGAAAGTTTTGTGGACACCATTTTAAATATTTCCAGCCAGACAAATCTTCTTGCGTTAAATGCGTCCATTGAAGCGGCAAGAGCAGGCACCGCAGGCAGAGGATTTGCCGTGGTGGCAGAGGAAATCCGCAAACTGTCTGAGGAGACCCAGCAGGCTTCCAACAACATAACCAACATTATTCAGGAGTTGAATACGGATACAAGGCGTGCCAATGAAAGCATTGATAATGCTGTGGATTCCGTTAAGGAGCAGAATCTTTTGATTGTGGATACAAATGGCAAATTTACGGATGTGGAGGCAAAAGTAGGTGAATTAATTGCCAATATTGATAAAATGAGTGCCATTATGAAAGATACGGTGGAATCGTCCAATGTAATATTTGATAATGTGTCCCATTTATCGGCTACCAGCCAGGAGGTTGCATCTTCTTCCAGTGAAGGCCTTGGCAATTCTGAAATTACCGTTGCGGAAGTAGGAAAATGCAAGGAAATTTTCAACTCGATTTATAAGTTGGCACAAAATCTGCAGGAGAGTCTGCAGGGGTAAAAGAAATGAACGGAAGCAGAGTCAGTGAAGTTTTACTGATTCTGCTTCTTTTTAATTTAGAAGGAAAAGTACCATTGAAATGAGGAAATGTTAATGTTATAATATAGCATTGTAGAAATGTTAAGATTTATTGTAGGGAAAATGCAAATCGGAAACAAAATTATGTCCACAAAAAAGGATGATTATATGAAAAAAAACAGGGGATGTAAAAAAATTGCAGTTGTTTTCATGGCGGCAGCATTGGGATGTACAAGCGTTGATGCTATTTATGCCAGCACCATGAATAAGGCGAAAAACGAGAAAGCCAAGGCAGAGGAGAATCTTGATAATGCTAACAGCCAGATTGAAGCCATAGAAAGAGAGCAGTCCAGGCTGCAAAGTGAAATTGACGAGAAAGATGCGGAACTGGTAAATCTTTTGGTAAATATTGAAATATTGGAAGAGGAGCTTGCGGATAAGAGTGAGCAGTTAGAGCAGGTGACAAAAGATTTGGCGGATGCCCAGGAGACGGAAAAAAATCAGTATGCTTCCATGAAAAAAAGAATCCAGTTTATGTATGAGCGGGGAGATTCCGCCATGATAGAGGCGATTTTAGGCGCCCAGGATATGTCTGAATTTTTAAACCGGGTGGAGTATGTTTCGGATGTATATGATTATGACAGAAATCTGCTGACCCAATATCAGAACACAGTGCAACAGGTGGCAGAGTTAAAAACCACTGTGGAGACGGAAAAAGCGGAGATGGAGGCAATGGAGGAAGAGTATGCATTACAGCAGACTTCCTTAGAAGGTATCCTTGCCCAGAAAAAGTCCCAGATGGGGAATTACGATAATCAGCTTGCTACTGCCCAGGCAGCGGCGGCAGCTTATAAACAGACAATTGCCCAACAGAATGCAATTATTAAGGAAGAAGAGCGCAAGGCGAAAGAAGCGGAGGAAAAGGCAAAAGCAAAGGCGGCAGCGGCTAACAATAATAGTAACAATAACAGCGGAAATAACGGCGGCAGCAATAATAACAGTAACAGTAATAATGCAAACAATAATGGTTCCAATGGCACGGGCAATTCAAACAGCAGTAACAATAACAACTCCGGCGGAGGAGGGGAAAATCCCCCTTACTCCACCAATGTATCAGGCAGTGATGTGGTAAATTATGCCTGCCAGTTTGTAGGGAATCCTTATGTATGGGGCGGGACAAGCCTTACCAACGGGGCAGACTGTTCAGGATTTGTTATGAGCGTGTTTGCAAAATTCGGCATTAGCCTTCCCCATAGTTCAGCGGCATTGCAAAGCTGCGGCAAGGCGGTAAGTTATGCCAATGCCCAGCCGGGAGATTTAATTTGTTACAGCGGCCATGTGGCAATTTATATGGGCGGCGGACAGATTGTCCATGCCCAAAGCGCAGCGGTGGGCATAACCACAAGTTCTGCTACATACCGTACAATTGTGTGTGTGCGGAGAGTATTATAAGAGAAAGGCTATACGGCGGCAGGAGGAAAAAAATGCTGTCGATGAAAGAACATGAGTAAAAAACAGATAATAATATTTTTGGCGGTAATAGTTTTATTTACCGTTATTGCAGGAGGGGCGGCAATGTACAAGAGCCGCAGCAGCGGAAAGGTTGTTTTTTCCGACTATCTGGATGAAGAAATTGCGGTGGTAGACGGGAAGCCTGTTACACTAAGGGATTTTGCCGTTTATGCCGTTTATGAGGAAAAGCTGGTGGAGGAACAGGCAAAGGTTTATGATGATACCAATACCAACAAGTACTGGAGCGCTCACACCAACGGACAATTTTTAAAACTTACAGCCAGGGACGCAGCCATAAATCTGGCAATTCATGATGCCATTTTTTATGAGATGGCAGTGGAGGCAGAGGTTTTTCTGGACGAGGAGGAGAAAAAATATCTTGCCAATGAACAGGCGGATTTCTGGAATGATTTGGAAGACGAACAGAAGGAAAAACTTGCCCTTTCCCAGGATGAGGTGGATGCTTATCTGGAAAAAATGGCTCTGGCACAAAAGATGCAAAGGCAGCAGGCAGCCATTGAAGGAAAAGAGGAAGCTGACTATGATGTGGAGGGCAGCGCTTACGAGGAGATGCTTTTGGAACATGAGATTACAAAAAATGAAGAATTTATTGACAGGATAGATTTTGGAAATATTATTTTGGAACATTAGAGAAAGGAGAAAGAAACCAGGGGAAGCCCTGGAAAATTTAATTGTTATGTCAGCAAAAATTGGAAGAAATGATCCGTGTTGGTGCCACAGCGGGAAAAAATATAAAATCTGCCATCAGGCATTTGATGAAAAAATTACAAAAATACGGGATGCAGGACATATTGTACCCGACCATGACCTGATTAAAACACCGGAGCAGATTGCAGGTATCAAAGAAAGTGCAAAGATTAATATTGCCGTTTTGGATTATCTGGAAGAACATATTCATGCAGGTATGAGCACGGAGGAGATTGACCGGATGGTGTATGAACGCACTACCAGCATGGGAGGGATTCCTGCCCCTTTACATTACCAGGGATTTCCCAAGAGTGTATGTACTTCTGTTAATGACCAGGTATGTCATGGGATTCCCTCGGAAGATGTGATTTTAAAGGAGGGGGATATTCTCAATGTAGATGCCTCCACTATTTTAAACGGCTATTTTTCAGATTCATCCAGGATGTTTTGCATAGGGAAGGTGAGTCCTGCCAAAGAAAAGCTGGTGAAGGTGGCAAAGGAATGTATTGCGGAAGGGTTAAAAGAGGTAAAACCATGGGGATTTTTAGGAGATATGGGCCAGGCGGTGCATGACTATGCATATGCCCATGGTTATACGGTTGTCAGGGAGATTGGAGGCCATGGAGTAGGGCTGGAATTTCATGAAGACCCCTGGGTAAGTTATAACAGTACAAGAGGCACGGAAATGCTTATGGTGCCGGGAATGGTATTTACCATTGAACCCATGATAAATATGGGAAAAGTGGAGATTTACATAGACGAAGAGAATAACTGGACAGCATATACGGAGGACGGAAAGCCTTCTGCCCAGTGGGAAGTACAGGTGTTGGTAACGGAGGATGGTTATGAGATTATTTCTTATTAATCTCCCGGCACAATAGAAAAGAGGAGAAAATGAAAAGATTACAGATTGCAGCAGGAATTGTTGTATTGACTGTAATGTTTGGATTTGCAGGCTGTGCACAGATGAAAAAGACGATGGGGAAAGCCCAAAGTTATTATGCACTGGCGCAGAAAGGGCAGAAATTCGGTTACATAGATAATACGGGAAAAACAGTAATAGATTTTGAGTATGAGGATGCGGGAAATTTTTCGGAAAACGGGTTGGCGTATGTGTTAAAAGACGGAAAATACGGTTACATTAACTGCCGCGGGGAAATGGCAATAGAGCCGCAGTTTGAGGAAGGATATAATTTCTTTTACGGCTATGCGGTAATAGGCCGGCAGGGAAAATACGGAGTGATTGATTCGGAAGGAAATCTGGTGATAGAGCCGGAATATGAAGGGATTTTTTCTTTCGGGGAAAATGGAATGGCGGTTTTTCAAAAAGGAGATAAGTATGGCTATTTATCCTCGGAGGGAGAAGAAGTTATTCCCGCAGTCTATACGATGGCAAGGGCTTTTACAAAGCAGGGTTTAGCCGTTGTTATGGAGGACGGGTTTTTTGGCATGATTCACGAGGACGGCACACAGGCTATCCCTGCTGAATATCAGTATCTTGGCGATATGGGGGACAACGGCCTTGCCCTGGCGCAGATGGACGACCGATGGGGATATATTGATAAAGACGGCAAAACCGTCATTGATTTTACTTATGATTCCGCTTCTCCTTTTGGCCCCAATGGCTTGGCGGCAGTGTGCAAAGACGGCAGATTTGGGTTTATAGACCAAAAGGGGCAGGTTGCCATTGATTTTGACTATGCCGGTGCCGGAAGCTTTTCCGATGCAGGAGATGAAACATATCTTGCAGCGGCGTGTAAAGAGGAAGGATACGGCTATATTGACGGAGACGGCAGGGAAGCCATTCCTTTTGAATATGGATATGCCACTGCATTTTCCCAGGCGGGAATCGCCACGGTGGAAATGGACGGCGCCTATGGCTGTATCAATACATCCGGCGAGGTGGTGGTGGAGCCTGAATATGAAAATATTGGAACCTTTGTTAAAATTAAATAGATAAATCATAAGGGAGGAACAAGGGATGAAAAAAATTGAAGAATATGTGAGGAGCATACCGGATTTTCCAGAGAAAGGCATTATATTCAGGGATGTTACCAGTGTGCTGGGAGATGCAGAAGGGCTGAAACTGGCTATTGATTCCATGATAGGCCTGCTGGATAACGTGGAGTTTGATGTAATTGCCGGGACAGAGTCCAGAGGGTTTATATTTGGCGTGCCCATTGCCTATGAGTTGGGGAAACCTTTTGTACCCATCCGCAAAAAGGGAAAGCTGCCCTGTGAGACCATTTCTGCATCTTATGAATTAGAGTATGGCAGTGCAGAAATTGAAATGCATAAGGACTCCATTAAACCGGGGCAGAGAGTGGTATTGGTGGATGATTTAATTGCCACAGGAGGCACGGTCGAGGCATGTATCCGTCTGGTGGAAGAACTTGGAGGAGAAGTGGCAAGAATTATTTTCTTAATGGAGCTGGCAGGGTTAAAAGGAAGAGAAAAACTTGCCGGTTATGATGTGGCATCTGTCATTACTTATGAAGGAAAATAGCAAAAGAAAAAAAAGGAGATTATGGAAAATGCTGGAAAAACTATTTAAATTAAATGAGAATCGTACTACGGTAAGAACAGAAGTGATTGCCGGAATTACTACATTTATGGCAATGGCGTACATTCTTGCAGTAAATCCCACCTTGCTTGGGGATGCGGGGATGGACAGGGATGCGGTGCTGATTGCCACCTGTCTGGCATCTTTTATCGGAACAATGGCGATGGCGCTTATGGCAAATTATCCTTTTGCCATGGCTCCCGGCATGGGTTTAAATGCTTACTTTGCATATACGGTGTGCGGAGCGATGGGATATTCCTGGCAGATTGCCCTTTTGGCGGTGTTTGCGGAAGGCATTATTTTTATTGTATTGTCCCTTACCAGCGTCAGGGAAGCAATTTTTAATGCAATCCCAAGTATGCTGAAAAAAGGCGTAAGTGCAGGTATCGGCCTGTTTATTGCATTTATCGGATTGCAGGGGGCGCATATTGTTGTGGCAAATCCTTCTACCCTGGTGACTTATGTTGCATTTGCAGACAACTGGCATACGGAGGGAATCTGTGCACTGCTGGCGTTAATCGGGTTAATGATTACGGCAATTCTTTATATTAAGGGAGTCAAAGGTTCCATCCTTATCGGAATCTTATCAACCTGGGTTCTTGGAATGCTTGCCCAGGCAGTAGGGATTTATACCGTTGATGTGGAAAATGGGTTTTATTCTTTGTATCCCACTATGGCGCTGACAAATTTTTCCGCTATCGGAAGTACCTTTGGACAGTGTTTTAAAGCGGATTTATCCGGGGTTAACATATTTAACTTTATTGTGATTTTATTATCATTCCTGTTTGTGGATATGTTTGATACCATTGGGACGTTAATCGGCGTATCGTCCAAAGCCGGTATGCTGGATGAAAACGAAAAGCTTCCCAGGATTAAACAGGCGCTGCTGGCGGACGCCATTGCAACTTCCGCAGGGGCAGTGTTAGGCACTTCCACCACCACCACATTTGTGGAGAGTTCCGCCGGGGTAGGGCAGGGTGCAAGAACAGGTTTAGCTTCCGTGGTGACTGGATTTTTCTTTTTGCTGGCAATCTTTTTTGCCCCGATTTTTACTGCGGTTCCAGGATTTGCCACGGCTCCGGCATTAATCTTTGTCGGGTTTTTAATGCTATCTTCCGTTGTAAAGATTGATTTTGATGATTTGGAGGAAAGTATTCCGGCGTATCTTTGCGTGCTGTCTATGCCTCTTTTGTACAGCATTTCCGAGGGAATTGCCATTGGGGTTATTTCCTATGTGATTATTCATGTTATTTGCGGAAAAGCAAAAAAGATTACACCATTGATGTACGTGCTGGCGGTGTTATTTGTTTGCAAGTACATTTTCCTGTAATTGTAAATGGAGTTGTCAAAACCGGTAGGAAAGCATTTCCTATCGGTTTTTATACCCGTGAGCCAAATGATTTTCCGGCTGGTATCTATATTTCAAAGAGAATAGCAAATTATTTGGCAAATGTGTGCTCTGGAGTATAAAAAATCCCCCCGCTCCTTGACGGAGCAGGGGTAAAGGGGGAGAGAAAGAGTCTGAATTATAGGAACCCTGTTGCCAGGGATTGCTTTTAGTCGGAGCCGACCAAGCCCCACAGGACTTTACAACTCCTTTGAATATGTTTATAGTATACATAGTAAATGTGAGCTAAATTTGAATAAAAAGGGAAGAATTTTTAAAATTTATTAAAAAAGAATAAACAGGAGGTCATTTTGGAATGGAAAAGCGAATTACAGGAAGCACAGGATTGTTGGGATTGATTGGTTCCCCGGTGAGCCATTCCGGGTCACCGGCAATGTATAATTACAGTTTTCAAAAATTGGGGCTGGATTATGCCTATCTTGCCTTTGACGTGGATATTCCCCATGTGGCAGATGCTATTACGGCAATGAAAACATTTCATATGAGAGGATGCAATGTCACCATGCCATGTAAAACGGAAGTGGTGAAATATATGGATGAACTCTCTCCCGCAGCCAGGATTATCGGGGCTGTCAATACCATTGTCAATGATAACGGCAGACTGACGGGACATATTACGGACGGAACCGGGTTTGTAGATAATTTAAAAGACCATGGGGTGGATGTAAAGGGAAAGAAACTTACCATTGCAGGCGGCGGCGGAGCGGCTACCGCAGTTCAGGTACAATGCGCACTGGACGGTGCAAGGGAGATTTCCATTTTTAATATAAAAGATGCATTTTTTGAAAGAACTATTGAAACGGCGAAAAAAATAAAGAAAGCCTGTCCTGATTGTGTGGCAAATGTGTATGACATAGCAGACCAGGCAAAGATGAAAGAGGAGATGGCAGACAGCGATATTTTTGTAAATGCTACTGTTGTGGGGATGAAGCCAATGGATGGTGAGAGCGTAGTAAAAGACTTAACAGCTTTCCATAAAGATTTGGTGGTGTGCGATGTGGTATATAATCCCAAAGAGACAAAACTTTTAAGGGAAGCAAAAGAGGCAGGCTGCAAATGCATTGGCGGTGAAGGAATGCTTTTGTGGCAGGGAGTGGCTGCGTTTAAACTTTACACCGGGGCCGATATGCCGGTGGACGGGGTAAAGGAAATTTTGTTTGGTTAGTTTCTGGAATAAGGAGGAAAAGATGAAAGGAAATATTTTTCTCATTGGATTTATGGGTACCGGAAAAAGTACCATTGCCAGGGAATTGGAAAAGATGCTGAATACGGAATGCATGGAAATGGATGAAATGATTGTGGAGAGGCAGGGAATGTCTATACCGGATATTTTTGAACAATATGGAGAGGACTACTTTCGGGACGCGGAGAGTGAACTTCTCATTGATTTAAAGAAAAAAGAGAACGTAATTGTATCCTGCGGCGGCGGCGTGGTAGTCCGGCAGGAAAATATCGGTTATATGAAGGAGAGCGGTACAATCATACTTTTATCCGCAACGCCCCAGACAGTGTATGAGCGGGTGAAAAACAACAGGAACCGTCCTATTTTAAACGGAAATATGAATGTGGAATATATTGCGGGTTTAATGGAAAAAAGAAGGGAGAAATACGAAGAGGCGGCAGACATTACCATTATCACAGACAATAAAAATGTGGAAGAAATCTGCAAAGAAATTATAAAATCATTGGAGAATTAAGGAGGATAAAAATGTATCTGGCAGACGAGAAGCGTTATGAGACTATGGAATATCACAGGTGCGGCAGCAGCGGATTAATGCTGCCGGCAGTATCTTTGGGATTTTGGCATAATTTTGGGGACAGTGCCAATATGGATAATATGAAAGATATGTGTTTTACCGCATTTGATGCAGGCATTACACATTTTGACCTGGCAAATAATTACGGGCCTAAGCCGGGGGCAGCCGAAGAGAATCTGGGAAGGATTTTATCATCTGACTTAAAGCCTTACAGGGATGAGCTGGTAATCTCCACCAAGGCAGGGTACGATATGTGGCAGGGGCCTTACGGTAATTGGGGTTCTAAAAAATATCTGGTGGCAAGTTTGGATCAGAGTTTAAAGAGAATGGGTCTTGACTATGTGGATATTTATTATCATCACAGACCAGATCCTAAGACTCCTTTGGAGGAGACGGCACTGGCGTTAGACGGGATTGTAAAAAGCGGAAAAGCGCTTTATGTGGGAATCTCTAATTATAACAAGGCGCAGACAGAAGAAATTATGAAAATATTCAGGGAACAAAAGACGCCTTTTATTATAAACCAGAGGAAATATTCTCTTTTTGAACGGAATATTGAAGAGGACGGACTGAAACATTTTGCGGCGGAAAACGGCTGTGGAATTATTGCGTTCTGCCCGCTGGCACAGGGGCTTTTGACAGATAAATATCTCAGGGGTGTTCCTGAGGATTCCCGGGTAAAAACGGACGGAAGATTTTTAAAAGAGACAGATATTACGGAAGAAAAAATTGCCAGAATCCGGGGACTAAACGAAATTGCAAAAAGACGGGGACAGTCTTTGGCACAGATGGCATTATCCTGGATTTTAAGGGACGGGGAAGTGACTTCCGTGCTGATTGGGGCATCTAAGGCAAAGCAGATTTCCGAAAACGTAAAAATTGTGGGAAATACGAAATTTTCCCCGGATGAACTCTCAGAGATTGATGAACTCTGCCGTTAGATTCATTGCATTTTTGTGGGGACATGATATAATATTTTTATACTCAGATTGTCGGAGGATAATATTGTGAAAATTATTATAGCGGGAGACGGCAAAGTGGGAGCCACTTTAGTCCGACAGCTTTCGGCGGAAGAATATGACCTGACATTGATAGACGTGAATGTAAACAGGCTGGAAAGCAGTTCAGAGCGGTTTGACATTATGGCGGTTCAGGGGAACTGTGCGTCCATGGAAGTGTTAAAGCAGGCGGGGGTTGAAGAGGCGGATTTGCTGATTGCAGCTACCAGTGCAGATGAGATTAACCTTTTGTGCTGTATGACTGCCCATGGGTTAAATCCCAGGCTGCATACGATTGCCAGAATCCGTAATCCTGAATATTCCGGGCAGATTTATATGATGCGTCATATTTTTGCCTTATCCCTTACAGTAAATCCAGAGAGGCAGGCGGCAGTGGAAATAGAGCGCCTTTTAAAATATCCGGGTTTCTTAAAACGTGACACTTTTGCCAAGGGTAAAGTAGAATTGGTGGAACTTAAGATTGTAGGGGACAGCAGGCTGTGTAATGTTGCTTTAAATGATATAAACAATGTGGTGAAATGCCAGATTTTGATATGCGTTGTGGTTCGGGAAGGCAAAGCGGTGGCTCCTGACGGTAATTTTGTGCTCCGGGAGGGAGACCATATTTTTGTAACGGCTTCCAGTGATAATCTAACAAAATTATTGAAAAATCTGGGAATTATTACCCATAAAGTTAAGAGGGTTATTATCTGCGGCGGCGGTACGGTAAGTTTTTATCTTGCTTTATGCCTGCAGAAAAGCGGCATTACGGTACAGATTATTGAAAAGGACAGAAAACGCTGCGAATTTTTAGCGGCTCTTCTGCCTTCGGCATCTATTATAGAAGGAGATGCCAGTGATGAACATTTGCTGGAAAGTGAAGGGATTAGTTCTTGTGACGCCCTGGTTACTTTGACAGGTTTAGATGAGTTGAATATGATTATTTCCCTGTATGGAAATCAGTGCGGAGTGCCTCAGATTATTACGAAACTGGGACGGATGACCAATAATGGAATTTTGGATAATCTGGAACTGGGCAGTACTATCAGTCCCAAGGAACTTTGCAGTAATACCATTGTGCGTTATGTACGGGCTGTTAAAAATCAGACGGGGGCGGCACTTACCGTACATTCTATTGCAGACGGACAGGCAGAGGCATTGGAATTTCTGGTGGATGATTCAACGCTTCATTGCAATGAGCCATTAAAGAGTGTAGGAATCAAGAAGAATGTAATTATTGCATGTATCACCAGAGGGTTTTCCCAGGAACTGCCAAATGGTGATTCCAGTTTTAAAAAAGGTGATATTGTTATTATTGTAACAAGTGGACAGGTTATTTACCAGATGAATGACATTTTTGAGTGATTTACAGTAACAGTTCGCTGCGATTCATGGGATAACCGCTTGAGGTCAGACCGTGCATGATAACAACAGTACACGGTCAGCCGGAGCAGAACTGTTACAATAGCTATGATATTGGGAGAAATCAATGAATTATAAAATGATGGGCAGGTTCGTGGGATGGATTTTATTGGTGGAGGCCGTCTTTATGCTGCCAGCGCTTTTAATTGGTTTGTATATGCAGGAGAACCATGCAGTAAAAGGATTTATTCTGAGTTTAGTTTGTATTCTTGTTTTTGCAGGCATACTGCTTAGGGTCTGCCGTGGGGCATCATCCGGGTTTCATGCCAGGGAGGGTTTTGTCTGTGTCAGCTTAAGCTGGATTATTATGAGTATATTAGGATGCCTTCCTTTTTATTTTTCCAGGGAAATACCTCATTATGTGGATGCTTTGTTTGAGACGGTTTCCGGCTTTACCACAACAGGCGCGTCGATTTTGCCGGAGGTAGAAAGCCTGTCAAAAAGCCTTCTTTACTGGCGCAGTTTTACCCATTGGCTGGGAGGAATGGGAGTTCTTGTTTTTCTTTTAGCGGTGGCGTCGGCGGCAGAGAGCAGGCAGGGATTTACCATGCATTTGCTGCGGGCGGAAAGCCCGGGGCCGAATGTGAGCAAGTTAGTGCCAAAGATGAAGACTACTGCCAGGATACTATATTGTTTGTATGTGATTTTGACGATAATTAATGTTATTTTTCTTTTGGCAGGAGGCATGTCTCTTTTTGAATCTGTGTGTACAGCCATGGGAACAGCGGGGACAGGAGGATTTGGAGTGCGCAATGACAGCATTGCAAGTTACAGTCCCTATATACAGAATGTGTGTACGGTGTTTATGTTTTTGTTTGGAGTTAATTTTACCTGCTATTATCTGCTGATGTTAAAGAAGTTTCGTGATGTGTGGAGAGATGAAGAACTGCGGCTGTATTTTGCCATTGTTTTGGGGAGCATTGCCCTGATTGTCCTGAATTTAAGGGGATATTATCCTACTTTGAGAGAGACAATCCGTCATGCCGCTTTCCAGGTGGTGAGTATAATGACCACCACAGGGTATGCCACTGCGGATTTTGATTTGTGGCCCGGCTTTTCCAAGGCGATTTTGCTTAGCCTTATGATAGTGGGAGCCTGTGCGGGAAGTACGGGAGGAGGATTTAAGTGCGTCCGAATCCTTCTGGTGATGAAAAACCTCCGGCGGAATGTAAAAAAAGTTATTAATCCTCAGAAAGTCCAGGTGGTGAGGCTGAACAGGCAGCCGGTAGCCGAAAAGGTTCTGGAAAACACTAATGCTTATCTGGCGGCCTATGCATTTATTTTTGTGGTAAGTTTTATCCTTATATCCATTGATAATTTTTCCGTTACCACAAATATTTCTGCAGTTATGGCATGTTTTAACAATATTGGGCCGGGGTTAGAGGCAGTGGGGCCTACATGCAATTTTTCGGCGTACAGTGTTTTTTCCAAGATTATTTTGATTATGGATATGCTGGCGGGACGTTTGGAGATATTCCCTGTCTTGATTTTATTTACCCGGTCAGCCTGGCGGCATCGGTGATTATATTTGAAATGGGATTGTCCTGTGACGTGTTTTTTAATTTTTTGAAACAAACTAAGAATAAAGAAGTTTCCTCTGCATACAATGTAACAACAAGTATTGCAGGGGAATTTTTTTGAAAAGCTATATAGAAGAGAGAGCGATGGAAATCGCCAAATATATCATTGATAACAATGCCACTGTAAGACAGACAGCGAAACAGTTCGGAATCAGTAAGAGTACGGTACATAAAGATGTGACGGAACGTCTTCCTCAGATTAATCCATCACTGGCAGGAAAGGCAAGAAAAGTATTGGATATCAATAAATCGGAGAGGCATATCCGGGGGGGTTTGGCAACCAGGGAAAAGTATCTGCATCGACATATGTGATTGCTCGCTGTAAAACAGGGATACCGTATCCGTACAGATACGGTATCCCTGTTTTTCTACCATAAAAAACAAAATGGCGATGTGTTTTACATTATTTTGCGGAATAAAGATTTCAGGTCGTCTACGGTGGCATCTTTTGGATTGCCTGGAGCACAGGCATCTGCGAAAGCAGATTCTGCCAAAAAGTCCAAATCTTCTTCTTTGATTGCCTCTAATTTGGAAGGAATACCAACGTCCTTGGACAGTTTTTTAACAGCGTCTATTGCGGCTTTTCTATATTCTGCTTCTGACATGTTATCTACGTTTGCTACACCCATCGCTCTGGCAATTTCACGGTATTTTTCACCGGTGCAGTCCTGATTGTATTCCATAACAATTGGCAGCATCATGGCACAGGCAACACCGTGGGGAGTATCATACACAGCACCCAGCGTATGTGCCATGGAATGGGCAATGCCAAGACCTACATTGGAAAATCCCATACCGGCAATATACTGACCTAAAGCCATGCCTTCACGTCCCTCTTTGGTATTGTTTACAGCGCCGCGAAGAGATTTTGAAATGATTTCAATTGCTTTTAAGTGGAACATATCAGTCATTTCCCAGGCAGCTTTGGTAGTGTATCCTTCAATGGCATGGGTCAGAGCATCCATTCCGGTGGAAGCGGTAAGCCCTTTTGGCATGGAGGACATCATATCTGAGTCTACGATAGCAATAATCGGCATATCATGGGGGTCAACACACACGAATTTGCGCTTTTTCTCAACATCTGTAATTACATAGTTGATTGTTACTTCTGCGGCTGTTCCGGCTGTGGTGGGAACTGCAATAATGGGCACACAGGGTTTTTTGGTGGCAGCAGTGCCCTCTAAACTCCGTACATCCGCAAATTCGGGATTGGCAATAATAATTCCGATTGCCTTTGCTGTGTCCATAGAGGAACCACCGCCGATAGCGATAATATAATCTGCGCCGGATGCCTTGAATGCAGCTACACCGTTCTGCACATTTTCAATGGTGGGGTTTGCTTTGATATCGGAATAAATTTCGTAAGCAAGTCCCTCTGCTTCTAAAATATCCGTGACTTTAGAAGTTACCTGAAACTTGATTAAGTCAGGGTCAGAGCATACAAATGCTTTTTTAAAACCCTGTGTTTTTGCTTCGTTTGCAATCTCTTTGACTGCGCCTGCCCCATGGTAGGAAGTTTGATTCAGCATAATTCTGTTTACCATTTTTTTCTTCTCCTTACAAAATGATTTTTTGTTTTTACAAAAAAATTATATAATAAAACAGGGAAAAGCACAATGGCATTCGGGTTATAGTTTTTTAAAAGAATATTGCTTGTTGTCATTCATGGCCTAACCGCTTGCGGTTAAACCGTGAATTGTAACTATTGCTTTATTTTTTCTTTTGATATAATATGTAGTAATAGAAGAAAATGGATAACCAAGTTCAATTAAATTCATGGAAAAGAACACCAGGAGGAAACGATTCATGGAACAGGAAAAAGTAATCGTTATTGACTTTGGCGGTCAGTATAATCAATTGGTTGCAAGGCGTGTCAGAGAATGTAATGTGTATTGTGAGATTTATTCTTATCGCACGGATATTGAGCAAATCAAAGGGATGAATCCCAGGGGAATTATTTTGACGGGAGGCCCAAACAGTTGCTATGAGGCAGATTCTCCCACATATACGAAGGAATTGTTTGAACTGGGAATCCCCGTACTCGGGCTTTGTTATGGTGCACAGCTTATGATGCATGTACTGGGCGGCAAGGTGGAGAAGGCGCCGGTGCGGGAATACGGAAAAACAGAAGTTTATGTGGACAGCCGTTCAGAACTTTTTGCATCGGTAGGAAATAAAACAGACAGAACAGCAGGCGTTACCTGTGAAGACCATAAAACAGATGACCATGCAACTATTTGCTGGATGAGTCATACCGATTATATATCCAAACCAGCGCCGGGATTTGAGATTATTGCCCATACAGCAGACTGCCCGGTAGCATCCGTTCAGAATACGGAAAGGAATTTGTATGCAATACAGTTCCATCCCGAGGTTTTGCACACCCAGGAAGGAACCAGGATGCTTTATAATTTTGTGCGGAAGATTTGCGGCTGTGCAGGTACATGGCGTATGGATTCTTTTGTGGAAAATTCGATTAGAGAAATTCGTCAAAAAGTGGGAGACGGCAAAGTTTTATGTGCTTTATCCGGCGGGGTGGATTCTTCCGTAGCCGCCGTTATGCTGGCAAAGGCTATTGGCAATCAGCTTACATGTGTATTTGTGGACCATGGTTTGCTGCGTAAAAATGAGGGGGATGAGGTGGCGGAGGTATTCGGCCCCAACGGCCCCTACGACCTTAATTTTGTCCGTGTCAATGCACAGGAACGCTATTATAGTAAGCTTGCGGGAGTGACTGATCCGGAGAAAAAACGTAAAATTATCGGAGAAGAATTTATCCGTGTGTTTGAGGAAGAGGCAAAAAAGATTGGTGCGGTGGATTTCCTGGTGCAGGGAACTATCTACCCGGATGTTGTAGAAAGCGGCCTGGGCGGTGAGTCTGCCGTGATTAAATCCCACCACAATGTGGGAGGTTTACCGGATTGCGTGGATTTTAAAGAGATTATTGAGCCGCTGCGGAATTTATTTAAGGATGAAGTGCGGAAAGCCGGTCTTGAAATGGGACTCCCGGAAAAGCTTGTATTCCGCCAGCCATTTCCGGGCCCGGGGCTTGGCATCCGTATTATCGGTGAAGTTACGCCAGAGAAAGTCAGAATCGTACAGGATGCAGATGCGATTTATCGTGAAGAAATTGCCAATGCCGGACTTGATAAAGGCATCGGTCAGTATTTTGCGGCATTGACTAATATGCGTTCCGTGGGCGTTATGGGAGATGAGCGTACCTATGATTATGCTGTGGCGCTCCGGGCAGTGAATACGATTGACTTTATGACGGCAGAAAGTGCGGAAATTCCATGGGATGTTTTGCAGAAAGTCATGAGCCGGATTATTAATGAGGTCCGGGGGGTGAACAGGGTATTTTATGATTTGACGAGTAAGCCGCCGGGGACGATTGAGTTCGAATAGCGGACATTTGGCTCTGAAATGCCTGTTTTACAGGAGTTTCAGGGCTTTCATTTTGCTTCGTGATGTTAATATGATGTTACGGGAAAAAGATGATTACTTTCAGTACCCGATATCGAATGATGTTGAAATTCCTGTCGAATTATGATAACATTTCTTTGGGTGCTACCAGGATGGTAGGCGGTTAGCCCTCTCCGGAGGGACTGTGACCCTCCGTTTACATAGAAACCTGCTTGCAGGAATCTGGGAAAGGAGGGCTGAGTGGATGTTGACGATTGAAGGATTGATTTCAGTGCTTGGCTTATGCCTGACCTGCTTCGGTCTCGGATACGCCATCGGAAGCAAAGATAATGATAAGACGCAGAAATAGCCGCCCTGGCCAAAGGATGCGGCTATTTTAGCGTAACATTTTGCGGCTAACCGTCTATCGGTAGTCCCTGGGGCGTCTGTTACCAGCAGGCGCCTTTCTTTATGTTCAATATATCATAATCCATTATGTTTTTCAAGAACTTTCTTCTGGCTCAGCTGACGGGCGCCGCAGTTTGTTCAGTTCTCCGGCCAGCTTGGTATCCTTTTCTGGATACAGATGGGAATAGGTGTCAAGCGTGGTTTTTACTGATTCATGCCCCAAACGTTCCGAAATCTCCAATATGTCAAAACCCATGTCAATCAGCATACTGGCGTGGGAATGCCGCAAATCATGAACTCTGATTTCTGGCAGTCCTGCCCTTTGCGCCACACGCTTAATTTCCTTTTCCAAGGCAGACTTGGTAAAATAGAATATCCTGTCATTCTGCCGGATTCCGTAAAGTTTTGAAATATATGCCTGAATATCGTCATAAAGGAATTCAGGTATTGATACAGTTCGTTTGCTTTTTGTGGTTTTTGGTACCAGAAACAGCTCTTGACCCTTTACCTTGGCAAAATTCTTATTGATGGAAAGTTTCTTGTCCTGCATAATATCTGCCGGAGTTAATGCCAGCAGTTCTCCGGAACGGATTCCACTGTAAAACAGAATGTCAAATGCCAGCTTCAGGGCAGATTTTTGTATATTTTTGGAGAATATCTCATACTGCTCCTGTGTCCAGAACTTCATTTCGTCAGCATGGCTTTTTCCAATGCTTCCGGCTGCCTTGCAGGGATTAGATATAAGTCCATAATGTTTCATAGCATAATTCATCAGGGCAGACATCTGGTTGTTTACGGTCTTAAGGTATGTCTGTGAGTAGGGTTTTCCATTTTCATCCCGGAAAGAAAGAAGTTCGTTCTGCCACTTTCGGATTTTGATTGTGTCAATATCACAGGTTTTTAGCCGGGAAAAATAGGGCATGAGCTTGCTTTCTATTATATTCCGTTTGTTTTCCATTGTCGTAGGTTTCAGGCGGTGGCTCATGTCTTCAAAATAATTTTCAACCAGGTTTGAAAAGAGTATGTCACTCGAATTGTTCTGTTGGTCCATAAAGGAACGTTCATATTCTTTGGCTTCCCGCTGTGTCTTGAATCCTCTTTTGCAGATGTGCTTCTTTTCACCGGTCCAGTCTGTATAGTAAAAATTGGCATACCATTTAACGGTTTTTCCGTCTTTTAAAGTGTATTTATAGGCAGGCATGGTTCCTCCGATTTTTGTTGCATTTCTTTATTATAAAAATTTATGTTGAAAAGTTGCAGTAACATGTTATAATATACTTAACAAGGTAGCCGGAAGGTGAGTGTAGGTCACCCGACCTGGCGAAATTATTTTAAGCTAAGAATAGCCGTCCACAACTTACCAGGGTCAGGACGGCTATTTCTTATTTTTCAGATTCAGAATTGCAACGATCAACAACCCTATGGTCAGTATAATCATAAATTCTTCATATGTACTCATAAGCATCACCCTTCCTGTAAGGCTCAGGTCGGATGAAAACACGTCCTCCGGCTGCCCGGTTAAGGATATTAGATTTTCTTAACATTTTTAATGGCTTGTTGTAGCTGGTACAGATAATTGCCATCCCATAAAAGAATCCCAAGGGAATCTGCTAATTCCCTAGCAGATTCAGTGAAATCATTATTTGTAAGGACTGCCCCTATCTGGCATTTGTAAAAATCTTTTCCGGAATATGCTTCCTGTACAGCAGAGTTTCCAACACGACTGGAATACAATTTGCATTGGATTCCGTATTTGGTATCCTCTTTATAGGCAATAATGTCAATTCCTTGGTCACCGCTGTCTCTTGTTACGCTAATAGAGGAAAAACCATTTAATGATAATAGACGGGCGCAATATTTTTCAAAGTCGTGCCCGGTCATATTTTTAAAAGCATTCTTTTTAAAAAGATTATCTGTGGTTTTGAAGTATTCTATATCTTCTGGTTCAACATTATTTCCATAGCGCAGATTCCTTTTTACAGTTTCGTGGGCATCATAGAGCATGGATGATATTTTTTTATAGAGCTTTTTGTTTTCATAAACAGGTGCAGATGCCTTGTAATTGCGCAGAGAATCATTGGCAAACATTTCTTTTTGCTCTAAAGGCAGGGAGTCAATATCTGTCGGGAAATACTCATTTAAATCTATCGAATCTGCATTATAATACTGGTGTAAAAAGCCGGATAACGCTTTATGGAATAATTCAGGTTCATTTTTGATGTATCTGCTGTTGGTAAACCCAAAATATTGGTAGTGGTTAATTATGTCAGATGCCGTAAGAGGTATTCCGAACTTGCTTTTTAACACTAACAAATAATTCATGGGCAGGGTTGAAGCGTTATCTTTTTCGTAGGAATCTATGAGCTTTCTGGCCAAATCAGCCCTTTTCTTTACAATACAGGTTAGAAACAGTGCATTTGCCGTGTAATTTTGAAAGGAAGGGTTGCTATAATAGGAACGCATCTTTAGAATTATTTCAAAAGCCTGTTCCAATTTACCGGAAAATAAATGGCGTTCTAACCCGTAATAGAAAAGAAAAGCGTATCCTACATCATTTTGTGAAGAAAATGGATTAGAAAGAAACTGCCAGTATTCCCATCGCTGTTCAGGAGAAAGATCTTTATATCTAGGCGAGTATGGAGGGCTTTCCACCATTGTATTTGTAGCAGGTTTGTTTACTGGTAAGTCCATGTAAATAGCGCTTGGTTCAGTGCAGTCATTTGATATAAATACCACAGTATCTGTGATATATGTTTCTTCTTTTGCAGGAGGCGTATAGTTTTTATAGATGTAATCCCCAAACCAAATTAAATCTGAAATTTCGGATGGTACGGAACGAAGTTGACTGTCTATAATATCTTTCTGAAGCCTGCTGTTTAATTCTTTTAAATAAGAAAGATTCTCCGGGGCAAGGGAATTATTTTTGTTTATTTCGTAATATAGATTGTTTAGTTTTTTCAGCTTACCGCTTGCATCTTTTTCAGAATTGATTTCAGAGTTTAAATTGCGCTCAATCGCCTGGTTGAGAGTGAAAATTTTGTTGTTTTGTATGTATGCCTTGGTATTTGACAAAGGTTCTCTTAACTTGAATCCTGCTTCCTCTAATTCTTCAAGGCTGTAACAGCTTAATCTATCGATTGTATCACATGCCAGATGATATCGATTCAGAACAGTAGTTAAATAATTAGATGTATTCATTAATTCGTTGCTCTCAAATAAAATATGCATTTCCTTTTGAATAATTTCACTTTTGGATTCCTGGATGGGAGCAGTTTCTGGCAGTTTAGCAATAGGAGTTTTGGGTTTAATATTGTTCCTGTCAAACAAAACAGAAGCTATGTACAAGATAAGCATAGTTATAATTACAAGCGCTGCTATTATAATCAGCATATGAAATTTTTCCCATATATAGGATAGTATTGAAAAAAATATGCATATCACGATTACTGTTGCTACAAAAGAGTGTTTTTCATCTTTCTGTTTTTTCATGTGTTTTCCTCATTATCCCTTCGGTACCACTCGAAGGGTATTATTTAAGTGTATTTTGAAGATGTATTTTCCATTCTTCACGGTTGGTTACATAGAAGTTGTATTTCTGTCCATCTTTTGTGTTGATGATAATTGTTTTACTAATACCCTGCCGTCCATCCTCAATGGAGGCAATATTATCCAGTGGAATATCAAAATCATAGCTTCCTTTCGTTAGATTTATAAATACTCCAATTGCCATGGTTTTGGCAAGATTGTGTTTTAAATATATGAAACGCTTGTTGGTGAGAATGGCATTTCCATTTTGTACGAGCAAAGGATTTTTAACCCTATTGCATAATCCTTTCATAACAATGATTTCCTGTTCGTTGTCTGCTTCCTTAGATGTAGCTATGACATCAGAAATACTTGTGCCACAGTTGGGGCAGAATTTTGAATTGTCTGGTAATTCAATACCACACTCTTTACAAAACATAATGACCTCCTAAGTGTTTTTATTATTCTTTTGGCTCCGGTACCACTCGAAGCCAATTATTTTGCCAAGTTTGTTGTTCCCGTCTTTTTCAATGGTTCATCCGCTGC
Organism: uncultured Lachnospiraceae bacterium; assembly: GCA_947630855.1. GTDB lineage: Bacteria > Bacillota > Clostridia > Lachnospirales > Lachnospiraceae > Roseburia_B. The sequence goes on along the minus strand of CANRJF010000025.1, from coordinate 5,804 downwards.
AACGGATTCATCTATCATTCTTTTTATGTAGCCTTTTAATTCATACTGTTTTTCCAGCGGAAGCTGATATATCAATGATAGCCAGTCAGAATCACTAGTAGAATTAAAAGTTGAAAGGGATTCTTTACCTGTTAGAAGATATTCACAAGAAACCCCTAGAAATTCACAAATGGGGGCTATATACCTAGCAGGTGGGTCAGTACCCCGGTTTTTCCAATTTGTCATAGTGCTAGTATTAATTTCCAAAAAACGGCATAAATCCGCCATTTTTAATGACTTTTCGTCTAACAACGATAACATTCTTTGGGTAATCATAGTATACCTCAACTTTCAAATAGACCCAAAATGTGAAAAAAACAGTTGACAAGCTCACAAATTAGGATTATAGTAATAATATAAAACAACAAGTTACAATAAAACATTACATTCCGACATTAGCCGGAGGAAGGAGCAATATGAAAAACAGAAAAGAATCCCGTTTTGAAATGTTTTTGAAGAAACACCCTTATTTTCCTTTGGGGATTTCCTGTGTGGCATGCTTTGTTGCATTGTTCATGTTTGTCTTGAACATTTTGAGCCACATTTGATTATAGCATCCAAGAATAGAGAAAATTCGCAATGCTGATAATCAGGGCAGCTAAGGCTATGACAACCGGGAGCTTTCCTTTAAAGTAGGCATCTTTCCTGTACAGAAAATAACGTAATGCCTTATCCGTTGGTAGGATGAACTTTGGTGAATTGTCATCAGGAACAACCTTTCCGGTAGAAGTTACTATACTGTTCTGTTTGATACAAATAAGTCCATATTTAAGAAATATGTCCTTTTGTATTTCGTTGCAGAAAGTATCAGGGACTATCTTTTTCCTGAGTATGCGGTACAGAACCTGCTTTTCTTTAAAAGAAAGCATAATCTCATCATAGTTGCTGGAATTAGAATTATCGGAATTAAACATTATTTATTTTCCTCTGGGTTATCTGTCCAGCCGAGCAGGTAGTCAACGGAGCAGTCCAGGTAGTCGGCAGTACGGGCAAGGCTAATACAGGACATATGTTTTCCTTTTGAATTTTCATTGGAGCTTACAAAATTATTTTAACATATTATTGCAACTTGTTAAAGAAAAAATAAACAAATTAAAGAAAGGAGCAATGCTATGAGTAAAACAATTACACCCTGGGGCAGACAGTGCAAGGCACAGTTAGCGTTTAAAGGCATCACCTTAAGCAAACTGTCAGATGACACAGGATTATCCAAGACATATTTGTCTGCCATTATCAACGGCAGGGTAGTAGTGCCGAATGAAACAAAAGACAAGATTAGCCAGGCACTTGGCCTTCAGCAGGAATCCGGTTCCGGTATGCAGATTTTGGGAAGTAGTAATTAAGTAAATTATAACCAAAGGAGGGGATATACAAAATGGCAAATTTAGCAGCGAAGACATGCACCAACGTATTTTATAGAGCGCGTTGCGAGGCTTCAACACACAATGAACGGCTGAGCAGCCGGGAAGGGGCTGCAGACTTAATGTCCATTGACAGGGGCCGGCTTTATAGGATTGAGAGAGGAATAACTAATCCATATGCAGAAGAAATTTGCCTGATGGCTGATTTATATAATGCTCCGGAATTGGAAAACCATTATTGTACAAATGTGTGTCCTCTTGGAAAGAACATGCCAAAAGCAGATATGGAAACTCTTGATAGAATTTCGCTTAGGGCACTTTCGACATTTCGGAAAATCAGGGAGACTAAAGATATTTTACTAGATATTACATCAGATGGAGTGATTGACGAATCTGAAAGAACTGATTTGGAAAAGGTACTGGAAAATCTGGAAGAACTGGAACAGGTTGCACAAAGCCTGAAGTTGTGGGTAAAGAAAAATCTTTGAGAGGACGGTGAAAAGAATGCAGGCATTAGCAGGGGCTCCGGGAGTTTCAGGGGCGGCAATGACAACCTATATTACGGCTGCAGATGTAATGAAACTGCTTGGGTGTAAGGAAAACAAAGCATACCAGACAATACGGGAAGTTAATAATGTTGCCAGAGAAGCCGGCAAGTTTGCATATGGCCAGGGCAAGGCAAGCAAATATCTTTTTGCTGAGAAGTTTGGAATCCCTATGGATGTAGTCAATGCAGTGATTGAAAATAACAGGGAATAAGGAGGTGCGGCATGGCATATTACAACGTTTGTCCAGATTGTGGCTGTACGCTGGACCCCGGTGAGAAATGTGACTGCAGAAAAGGAAAAGCAAAGGAACAGGAATTTTTTAGCAGGCATTTGAAAACAGAGAGGGAGTCCGGACAGCTTGCATTTGTGTTTGACAGCAGGGAGGGCAGTCATGAAGAAAAAATGTGTGTTTAGAAATCTGGCTGCTGTGGCATATACCCTGGCGGTGACATATGCGGTCGGGAAATGTGCCATCTGCATGGCATATCTGGAAAGAGGATATAAAGCGGTAGGCGGTGAATACTGTCTGATACCCATGGTCTGCTGGGCAGCATGGAAGGCCATTAACTATTTATTTGACACATTGGAGGATTTGGAAAATGAACGAAATTGTAAGACGGGAGAAGATAAAAAGTTTTCTCAGATGCGGTATGACAGATGAACATTTTAAGGAGGCAGGGATACATATTTCTGCTTTCCCAAAATTCACTATGGATTTATGCAGAACTCTGCGTGATATGGAAAAAGAGCACTCGGCAAATTGCCAGAGCGCCCCTATGGATATTCATATTGTAGCAGTTCTGGCTTAATAAATCAAGTAAAAATTACAATATGGAGGTAATTGTATGAATAATTCTAATGCATTGGCTGAAATTCAGTCAAAGTATCAAAATTGCAATCTGCTGATACCATCAGCTACATCAGTGCAGGTCAACCCCTTTTATAAGTGTACGGTTATGGAGGTTACGCCGGATATTTCGGATACTTCTGGTGATATTTTTAAGGTTGGAAATACAAAAGTAGGTGAGAACAGTAATGGTAAGGATGTCTATGCAGATGTTTATTCTCTTGCCAAGCCTTTTCTTATGAAATTGGCAACAGCCGCGGGTATACAGTTTCATCCTGAATACACAACCGTAGCCAGAGAAAATGCAAATACCTATGTTGGCAGGGCATATGGAGCAGTAAGGATTCCAGATGGCACATTTAAGACACACGCAGAAACAAAGCGTATCTGCCTGGATGATGAAGAGGCAAAGTACCGTCTTGAGTTCATGGATAAGTCTATCATGGGAATAAAAGACTACAAAGCTGCAAAATCTGCGGAGGAAATGTTCAAAGGGCATTGGGAAAATACTGGTGAAACAAAGACATATAATGGCGTGGAATATCCTGTTAAAAAATTCGTAATTGATGATTGTGACAGAGAAAAATATATTGAACGTTCCATGCTGGTAAATATGACGCTTCTTAGAAAGACAGCATCCGAAAAAGCTCAGACAGGCGCTATCCTCCGGGTTATCAGAGCCCTTTTGGGGATAAAGGGAACATATCAGCTTAAGGAACTAAAAAAGTCTTTTGCGGTTCCGACTGTAACATTCTCCCCGGATTATACGGATGCCAATGTAAGACAGGCAATGCTGTTTCAGGGAATGAATTCTATGGGGAATATGTTTGGAACTACGTCAGCGCCGCCAGCCATAACTTCTGCATTTTCCAATGAGGCATTCGTTACAGATTTTAACCCGGAAAATGAACTTAATAATCCGGCGTTTGCCCTGGAAAATAATGATGGTGAAGAGGATAATGCTGCTGTCAGCCGGCAGAAGCCAGAACAGGAAGAATCACATCAGGAAGTGCCACAGCAGGGGGAACAGAAACAGCAAACGGTAGAATATCAGTGTAGTGGATGTGGATTAGAAATATCAGAAAGTGTTTACAAATATTCCAGTGAGAAATTTGGAAGACCGCTGTGCATGAAGTGTCAGAAAGGAGCAGGCAAATGAATTTGATTAAGATTTCCACAGACCTTGAATTGTCTGTCCATGAGTTTCCTGGTGGTTCCCATGAAGAACAGAACCAGTTTTTGCAAGAGTTGATTGGTAATAATTGTAGTATTTATGAACATGTTATGCCGGATAGGCTTTATACAGAATTGCATATGTTTGACCATCCATCTAAAATACCTGGCCAATGTGTGAGTATGTTGATAGATGAAGAGGGCGGGCTTAAAGAGAATAAACAAAATTTGATTGGCAGCTACTTATACAGAACAGAGCAGCATAGATGTCCGATTATGGGAAATATCCTCTTTGTAGGGGAAAAATGGAGCGGATACGGCATAGATTTCTGCGGTATTGATGACAGAGTATTTGAACTGTTGGAATTAGAACTTAAGAATCTGATTTTCATTATGAAAGAGGCAAAGGAGGTATTGTATTAAGGAAATGAAAATTTTACATACAGCAGACTGGCATCTTGGAACATTCAGAAGCCCAGTCAAAGATGGAGTAAACCTGCGAACAGAAGATACAAAGCACTGCCTTGATGAATTGGTAAGGGTAGCGAGGGAGGAGCAGCCGGACTATGCTCTTGTATCGGGCGATGTGTTTCATGTCGGCCGCCTGTGGTCTGACAGATGCTGCGAGGAAATTATTACAGCCATTCATTACATCAAGGAGCTGGCGGCGGTATCAAAGCAGGTAGTTGTTATGCGTGGTACGCCGAACCATGACGGGGCAGGACAGTTTAATGTTCTTTCTGAAATGTTTGCAGATTGCCGGAATGTGCATATTGTGATTACCCCACAGGTAATTTCCTTTGATGATGTGGATATTGCAGTACTGCCGGGATTTGACAGGGGAGTTTACAGAGCAAAGTTTCCGGGGCTTTCCAGTGATGAAGAAAATGTGGTGTTTACGCAGGAACTTACAAATATTGTTACCGGATTAAAGGCACAGTGCAGAGCTGACAAGAAGAGCGTACTCATGGCGCATTATACGGTACCGGGATGCAATACGGAGAGTGGCCAGACAATGATGCTGACACAGTTTGAGCCGATTATTCCGCAGGAGGCATTGATGGCGGCAGGATATGACCTGGTAGCTTTAGGGCATATTCACAGGCCGCAGAAGATATTATCGCATGACTGGTATTATTCTGGGGCGGTAAATGCAATGAATTTCAACGATGAAGGGCAGGAGAGAGGGTTCTGGATACACCAGATACATACGACAGGGGTGTGGCAGAATATTTTTCATAAAACCCCGATTAGAGAGTTTGTTACTTTTAATTTTACAGATACGGATATTACTGCTATCAACCTTGGACATATTGATGAGGTGGCATTTAATTATTGGAGGTATAACGGGGCGGTGCAGGATAAGATTGTCCGAATCCATTATACCTGTTCGGCAGACAACAGCAAGGCGTTGAATAAGGCAGTGCTGGAAAGGACACTTCTTGAAGATGGCGCCTTTATGGTGTGGGAAATCCTGCCGGATAAGATTGATGAATCTGCAAACCGGACGGAACTTGCCAATGCAACAGACCCGGAAGTTAATCTTATCAAATATCTGGAAGAAAAACAGGTGGACCCGGAAAAGGTACAGGAGTTGGTAATGAAGGCAAGACCCATTATTGCAGAGGCAGAGGCAAGTATGACTGCAGCCGCCAATACCGGTACATTTGAACCAGTGGAAATAGCGGTTAAGAACTACCGCAACTATGAGGAAGAAAATTTTAATTTTGAGGATATTACTTTCTGTACAATTAACGGTTCGAATGGTGCAGGTAAGAGCAGCTTGTTTATGGATGCTATCATTGACTGTCTTTTTGAGGAACCAAGAGAGGGAGT
>CANRJF010000024.1 GCA_947630855.1 uncultured Lachnospiraceae bacterium | reverse complement strand
TAATTCTTCAAACTTTTTGGCCATCTTTGGTACGTCCATCTCCTTATGCTGTATCTGTTTTCCGTTTCTTCTTTCCAATATTATATGTCATCCCTCCGTTTTTTACAATATGAAAACTTTTACTCTAACCATAGGTCACATCCATTGTTGAATCAAATTTATGGACTGCATACGAGGATAACAGAGATCGGTATGCAGCGGGCTATCGGAATGAGCGCCGAAAGCCTCTACAAAACATTTTTATGGGAGGGCGCTTACTATGGCATTATTGCAGCAGTAATCGGCAATATTGTTGGTTATATCTGCACAATCTTTGTAGATGCCGCATCTACCAATACCATTCAGTTGGTTACCGTTCCTATTCTGCCCATTGCCGAAGCTACGGTTCTATCTATTGGGGCCTGCTTACTGGCAACCTGTATTCCGTTAAGAAAGATTGCAGGAATGAGTATTGTAGATTCATTGAAACTTTAACAATTATACTGATTTCATCTGTTTTAACATTTCTGATATATGAAATCATAAAGAGAGTCTTATATTTCATTGGCTACGGCTGTAATAAATGAAATTGTGGAGAATAAATTGCAGAGAATATGGGAAACCATGCAATAGTATATATTCTTTTTTCGATAGCTGATATACGCCATAGGCAAAAATACAAAAATGCGGAAAATATTATGAAACGGAAGCCAGAAATGATACAACGAAAAAATTATTGTTATAATTACCGGTGTCCATTTTCCGTATTTGTTGTTATATGCTGTTAAATATCCTCGAAAGAAAAATTCTTCTGTAATGGGGCCAGCAAAAACATTAAATATAAAATATACTACAAAAGCAGCTAAAAGAATATTTTTAGGAAAGTTCTTTATAAATTCTATATTATTCCAATCAAATCCAGCGGGCAAAAATGACAACAGCTTTTCTCGAAATGTTAACAGCAGCATATTTTCAAGTGGTTGAATTGTAGCTGTGAATATTCCCGCTATGCCAAACAATAGCAGTGCGAAAAAGAGGATATGCAGTACAGGCTGTTTTTCCTGCTCAATCAGTGCAGCCTTAAGTGAATATTTACCGTAGTCTTTTTTACTTTGCCGCAATATTAGAAACCATTCAACAGGCATTAAAAACAATCCGCCAAGTATGCAGAATATCAAAATGGTGGGCAGTTGTGGTAATAGTGTTCCTGTTATGAAATACAAAGCGGTAAATACTCCGGTTGCACCAAAAACCATTGCTATTGTTTTTTTCAAACCTATCTGTGTTGTATTTTTCATAATAAAAGTCCTCCTTCCAGCAGATGCATTGCTCCCAAATAGGCATTATACCAATCACCCTTTCTGAAAGACTAATAAAACACATGATTCCCAATCACTGTCCCCGACACCCCGGAGTCTGCCCGGCAGAAAAACAATGCGGAAATATTGGTATTGCCTGATAAAGCCTCAGTTGCCGCCTGGGTACAACTGCTGTTTGCCCCCCGTGCCAGGACTACTGCAAAACGTCCGCTGGCCACCGGGGAAAACTGCCCTCCCTGATAGATAACGCCGGAAATCGTATTGGGGAAACTGCTGCTTTTTACCCTGTTTACCACCACGCTTGCCACGGCAAGCTGGCCCTCGTAACTCTCACCCCCGGCTTCACACTCCACCAACGCTGCCAACATTGCCGTATCACTGGCATTTGCCGTTACATTTCCTCCGCCTGTGGTGCTGGCAGGCTTTTTCTTCTGCTGCTCCGCCTGTTTTTTTGCCTCCTCCGCTTTCTTTCGCTCCAACTCTTCCTCGTAGGCTTTCATTTTGGCAATCTCTTCGTCATAATCGCTCACCGTTTCTTTGGCGTCAGATATCTCATTTTTTTTGGCGCTAATGCTGTCTTTGGTATTGGCAATCAGAGAGTCCACCTCGCCTTTTTTTACCTCCATGCTCTCTTCCATGGCAATCAGTTCTTCTTTTTCCTGTTTTAGCTGTTCTTCTTTCTGGCTGACCTGTATGCAGGTGTCCTCATAGCGTTTTAACATCTGCCTGTCATAATTATTGATGGCTTCCACGTATTCCGCCTTATTTAACATCTCCCCCATGGATTTGCTCTTAAAAAGGATAGCCACCATATCGGCTCCCCCGGATTCGTAAATATACTGAATCCGTTTTTTCATACTCTCATACTGGCTTTCTTTTGTGGCAATGGATGCTTCCAGCTCCGCCTGGGTCGCCGTAATCTGGGTTTCCTTTTCCCCTATCTGGACTTCCAGATTATTTATCTCCTCCGTGACGCTCCAAAGTTTTCCGTTTAAATCCGCCAGTTCTCCCTGAAGATTGCTCTGCTGTTGTTCCAGTTCATCTACCCTGTCTTCCGCAGCCTCCCTCTCTTCCTCTAACCTGTCAATTTTTTCTCCTGTTTTCTTCAGTTCACTGCCTGTCTTAGATGCCAATGTCTCCATAGGCGCAGAAGACAGCAAAACCCCTGTAAGAAGGCAGATGAGCATTTTTTTCCCTTTACATTTCCCTTGTGTATTCATTTTATTTCATCCTCTGTGATTATCAATTCCAGGTCATATCCAGACCATAAATAATAACGCCAAACTGTTACAAATTTTATTATATCTGATTGTTTTTACTTCTTCAATATGTTATATTATATAATAAGTGCAATTTTTATTGCGTGAAATGAGAAGGAGCGTGAACTTTTATGCAATTTGTGGAAAGCAAAAATTTAAAACCAGGTATGCGCCTTGCCAAACCAATTTATAATAAGATGGGAGTTATGCTGTACGAGAGAGATACCCTGCTGACAGCGGCAGGCATTAAAAGCATTGAGAATTTCGGATTAATCGGCATTTTTATATTGGAGCCTGCAGAACCCCTGCCTCCATTGTCAGAAGAAGACATTCAATTTGAACAGTTTCAGACAATTTATATGTTCCGCGCCAAGGAGATTATGGACAAACTGCAGCAGCAGAAAGAACCGGATACCCTTCTTTCCCTGGCGGAAAATATTATTTCCAAATATGGTTCCTTAGACCACAAGATGAATTTTACCCAGAACTTAAGGAGTTCTGCGGATTTTGTATATAAACATGCTATCAGCACGGCAATTTTGGCCGCCATGATTGCCCATATTATGCATTGTCCTGCCTCAGAAAAGGTAAACATTACCATCGCGGCGCTGCTTTATGATTTGGGGTATTTGTTTGTACCCAGGATAATCCTTGACAAGGCAGAATCGGAAATGAGTGATGAAGATGACAAAGTCATTCAGGAATGCCGCAGAAAAGGATACGCCCTGTTAGACCCGGACAGCAACAAATACTCTTTAAACCAGGAAGTATTTACCTTAATACACCAGATACATGTATCTCTCGCCACAAAGAATATAGAAGATTTAAAAAGCAAGAAATTCAGCAGGGGTGCAAAGATTCTCATTGTTGCCGATATGTTTGATAAACTTACTGCCATGAGTTTAAACCGGGCTCCCATCTCCGAAGTATCCACCATCCGCTATTTACGTGAGTACCCGGAGCGTTATTCCTCGGCAGTAGTTTCCGCCCTGTCCCACTGTATACATATCCTTCCCATCGGGTCAAGCATCGACCTTTCCACAGGGGACAAAGGCATTGTTATTATGGAGAACCCCCAGAATTTCCTGGCTCCTATGATTTTAAATATCCGGGACAACCAGATTTACGATTTAAGCAATCCTTTAGTGGCTGCTAAGATGCAGATTGTGGATATTATGAAAACTATGGACAACCGTATTGTAATTGACGAGGCGACACTTAAGCATTTCTCCTCCGATAACAACATTTCTTCCACAATAAATAAGTACAAAACCAAAGCGGCAAAGAAAAAATAGAATAGATATATACAGGCAGGAGTTTAGATTATCTCCTGCCTATTTTTGTTCTTCTGCAATTTTATGCACAATATCTGAAAACTCTTTAGACTTTGATTCCAAAAGCCCGTGTGTTGTATTCTCCATAATGTATAATTTCTTATACGGAGCCTCTATCTCATCAAAATAATCCTGTGCTATCAAATAATTGGTCTGATAATCATTATCTCCATTGATATTATAGTATGGCACCTTATATTCCGTTCTGCCTGTCAGGGAAAATTTCTCAAATTCCTCTGATAAAAGGAAATCTAGATATACTGTATAGTCAGAACCCAGGAAATCCGCCCAGTCCTTTAAGGAATAATACGGATTAAATATGATTGCAGCAGGTATATTGTAATCTGATCCGTCCCGCATAAGGTCATAACCATATCTTTCCATAAGGAGATTTCGACTTACAAAATGTTCCTCTGTGAAATGTTCCGGGGTGACTGCCTTTAAAAGTTCTAAGCCTTCTTTATCATCTCCCACCCATTCTGACGCAATTTTTTGAAAAGCAGCTTCATTTTCATACATATCCACCATCTGCCCTGTGCCAATATAACACTCATAAAATTCGGGATATGCCAATACTAAATTACAGCCAAAATATGTTCCCCACGAATGACCAAGCAGCGTCAGCTTATCTTTGCCAAGATAATCTAACAGATATTTTGTCATCTCTACGCCGTCACTCATCATCATATCGTATGTCAAAGGGGTGTCATTCTGTTGGGAAGAATAACTCTTGCCGCAATTTCTCTGGTCCCATGTAACAACAGTGTACACATCAGACCATTTCCTTGTAAAAGCATAATCATAAGCACTTGTTGACGAACCGGGGCCGCCGTGCAAATACAATAAAACCGGATTATCCTTATCCTGTCCATAAATACTTATCCACTGTTTTGTACCGTTTATATCTACATACATTTCCTCATTTATGCCGCCTTTTGGCGTCCTGCTATTGTTCTTCTGCCCAATAAATCGAATAATCAGAAAAACTATGATAACAGCAATAAGGATAATAAGTACCCATTTCAGTCCTTTTAAAAAAATCCTCAGTATTTTTTTCATCCCTTCTCCTTAAACATATCCAGATAATAAAAAAATATTTTTTGCCCTCCGTCCCGCCTGATCCATGCTTTCAAAAACACGTCTCGCTTTCCTATTGTTTTCCAGCAAAATATATGCTCCTAGCATCACAGACGGATTCTCTTTTCTTCTTTCTACAATATCCTCTAAAGATTCTAATTCTTCATCTGACAGACAACGGATTCGGTAATAGCATTGATAGAGATTTAAAACTGCAAGGTCTGTATCATTGTCTTTATCCACCAGCCATCTGCCAATTCGATAAAATGAAGCATGATATTTAAGTTTGCAATGGGCACATGCCCAATGGGTGGAACTTTTTCATCTTTAAAATTAATCAGTTCCCCATGCTTGATTCCAAGTAACAGCATTTTAATGTAGCATTCATCTTTTTCTGTTATATTGTCGCACTCTCCCGTTCCAGCAGTTCCCTTTTAATGGCTGCATCGCTTTTGGACAGCGCTGCCACCTCACTTACCAATCCCGGCAATATCCACAGGCGTCAGCGTCTTGTTGGCTGTCTCAAGGCTGCTTGCCAGTGCATTGGCGGTATCCATTGCCGTGATACAGTACACGCCTGTCTCAATGGCATTTCGGCGGATTAAAAAGCCGTCCCTTGTCTTATCCCCATTTCCCTGGGTGGGAGTGTCGATTACCAGGTCAATTTTATGGCCTAATATCAAATCCAGTACATTGGGAGATTCCTGACTGATTTTCTTTGTCCTGAATGCCTCCACCCCATGTTCGTTTAAATATTTTGCCGTCCTTCTTGTGGCATAAATTTTGTAGCCTAAATCCACAAACCTTTTTGCAACGCCAACGGATTCCTCTTTGTCTTTGTCGCTGACTGTCATAATCATCTGCTTGTGTTTCGGCAGGGTGACTCCCGCCCCAAGAAATGCCTTGTAAAGCGCTTCGTCAAAACTCTTTGCAATGCCCAGGCACTCCCCGGTGGATTTCATCTCCGGCCCTAAGGATATTTCGGCTCCCCTTAATTTTTCAAAAGAGAATACCGGCATTTTAATGGCGATATAGTCTGACTGGGGGGCAAGTCCGGTGGGGTATCCCATGTCTTTTAACGTATTGCCGATGATTACCCGGGTTGCCACATCCACAATGGGAATACCCGTTACCTTGCTGATGTAAGGCACTGTCCTGGAAGACCGGGGATTTACCTCGATAACATATACTTCCCCCTCCATCACAATAAACTGGATATTGATAAGTCCCACTACGTGAAGGGCCTGTGCCAGACGTTTTGTGTATTCTACTAAAGTTTCCTTTACTTCCCCACTGATGGTATAGGCAGGATACACGGAAATACTGTCCCCGGAATGCACCCCTGTACGCTCAATATGCTCCATAATGCCGGGAATTAAAATATCCCTGCCGTCACACACCGCATCCACCTCGATTTCCTTTCCTTCCAGGTATTTATCCACCAGGATGGGATGATCCTGGGCAATGCGGTTAATAATCCCGATAAACTCTTCTATCTCTTCATCACTGTAAGCAATTTTCATGCCCTGGCCCCCCAGCACATAGGAGGGGCGCACTAAAACGGGGTAGCCTAAGCGGCCTGCCACTTCCTTTGCCTCCTCTGCCGTAAAGACAGTGCCTCCCGCAGCCCTTGGAATCCCTGTTTCTTCCAAAATCTTATCAAACAGCTCCCTATCTTCCGCAGCATCCACATCTTCCGCTTTTGTGCCGTAAATTTTTACCCCCATCTTCATCAGGCTTTCCGTCAGTTTAATGGCGGTCTGGCCCCCGAACTGGACCACGGCGCCGTCAGGTTTTTCTATATTGACAATGCTCTCCACATCCTCCGGGGTCAAAGGCTCAAAATACAGCTTGTCTGCAATATCAAAGTCCGTGGAAACTGTTTCCGGGTTATTGTTTACAATAATAGTCTCAAAGCCTTCTTTTTTAAAGGCCCAGGTACTGTGAACGCAGCAATAGTCAAACTCAATACCCTGACCGATACGGATTGGGCCGGAACCAAGTACAAGCACTTTCCTGGGGGGATTTGTATCCACCGCCTCATTTTCCCCGCCGTACACGGAATAATAGTAGGGGGTCTCTGCCTTAAATTCCGCGGCGCAGGTGTCCACCATCTTATAAACCGGAATGATGCCGTTGTCATAACGCATCTTTTTAATTTCCTCTTCCCCTTTTCCTGTAAGGTGTGCAATGACATTGTCGGGAAACTCCATACGTTTTGCCTCTGCCAGCAAATCCACGGTTAATTCCTCTGTCTTTAAGGCATGTTCCATCTCCACAAGAATTGCCAGCTTGTCAATAAACCACATATCAATGCGGGTAACGTCATGAATATGCTCATAGCTTACCCCCCGGCGCAGTGCCTCGGCAATACAGAAAATCCTTCTGTCATCCACAATCTGTAATTCTTTTTCCAGTTCCTTATCCGAAAATTTGTCAAAATCATATGCCATAAGGCTGTCCACATGCTGCTCTAAGGAACGGATGGCCTTCATCAGCGCCCCCTCAAAGTTATTGCAGATGCTCATTACTTCCCCGGTGGCTTTCATCTGGGTGGTAAGAGTCCTCTTTGCGGTGATAAATTTGTCGAAGGGAAGCCTGGGAATTTTTACCACACAGTAATCAAGCATAGGCTCAAAGCTGGCGTAGGTCTTTCCCGTAATGGCATTTTTTATCTCATCCAATGTGTATCCTAAGGCAATTTTTGCCGCCACTTTTGCAATGGGGTAGCCGGTGGCCTTGGAAGCTAAGGCGGAAGAACGGGACACCCTTGGATTTACCTCAATGACGCAGTACTCAAAGCTATCCGGGTTTAAGGCATACTGGACATTGCATCCTCCGGTAATATTTAATTCTGATATAATATTTAAGGCAGATGTGCGCAGCATCTGGTATTCCTTATCTCCCAATGTCTGGGAAGGAGCCACTACAATGCTGTCCCCGGTATGGACGCCCACCGGGTCAATATTTTCCATGTTGCAGACGGTAATACAGTTGCCTGCCCCGTCCCGCATTACCTCATACTCAATCTCTTTCCAGCCTGCAATGCACCGCTCCACCAGTACTTCCCCAACGCGGCTTAAACGGAGGCCGTTTGTTAAAATATCAATTAATTCCTGCTCATTGTGGGCGATTCCCCCGCCGCTTCCCCCTAAGGTGTAGGCGGGACGCAGCACCACGGGATAGCCTATGGTGTTAGTGAATTTAATGCCGTCAGGAACATTGTGTACCACCTGGGAAGCGGCACAGGGCTCCCCGATTTTTTCCATGGTATCTTTAAATGCCTGTCTGTCTTCTGCCCGAAATATGGTTTCCGCGGTGGTTCCAATGAGTCTTACCCCATGTTCCTTTAAAAAGCCGGATTCCGCTAATTCCATGCCAAGGTTTAACCCTGCCTGGCCCCCTAAGGTAGGAAGAACACTGTCCGGCTTTTCTTTTAAAATAATCTGCTCTAACACAGGAACGGTCAACGGCTCTATATATACCTGGTCTGCAATTTCTTTGTCTGTCATTATGGTGGCAGGGTTGGAATTTACCAAAACTACCTCCACCCCCTCCTCTTTTAAGGAGCGGCATGCCTGGGTTCCCGCATAGTCAAATTCTGCCGCCTGTCCGATAACGATAGGGCCGGAACCAATAACTAAAACTTTTTTTATCTTTTTATCTCTTGGCATTATTTTGCTCCTCCCATCATCTCCATAAATCTGTCAAACAAATAGCTGCTGTCTTGCGGCCCCGGACAGGCTTCCGGGTGAAACTGGACGGTAAAAATCTTTTTGCCCACATAGGAAAGTCCCTCGTTTGTCTTGTCGTTTACATTGACAAATGCAGGCACCGCCACATTTTTATCCATATGTTCCGTATCCACCACATACCCGTGGTTCTGGGAAGAAATGTACACCCGCCCGGTAGCCAAATCTTTTACCGGATGATTGCCTCCCCTGTGGCCGTATTTCATTTTATGGGTGTCCGCCCCGTTGGCTAAAGCCATAAGCTGGTGGCCAAGGCAGATGGCAAAAATCGGCACATCACTTTCATATAGTATTTTTATCTCATTGATAATGTCCTGGCACTCCTTTGGGTCTCCGGGGCCGTTGCTTAACATAATGCCCTCCGGTTTGGACTCCAATATCTCTCTTGCCGGCGTGTGGGCAGGGTAGATAGTAACTTCACAGCCTCTTTTGTTTAGGGATTTGGCAATGTTGTTTTTTGCTCCCAAGTCCAAAAGAGCCACTTTTCTGCCTTTACCCGGCAGTACGCTGATTTCCTTGCAGGTAGCCTTATCCACCACATTTCCCGTTACATATTCTTTCAGCTTTGGCAGGATTTCCTCCATCCGGTAATTTTCGTTGGTGGTAATCATGCCGTTCATGGTTCCTTTTTCCCTTAAGATTTTTGTGAGGGCACGGGTATCAATGCCTGCAATCCCCGGTATATCATGTTTTTGCAGAAAATCCTGAATGCTTCCCTGGCTCCTGAAATTGCTGGGAATCCTGGATAATTCCCTGACTATGTAGCCGTCCGGCCAGGGTCTTTTGGATTCCATATCCGGGGTGATGCCATAATTGCCAATCAGAGGATAGGTCATCACCACCGCCTGTCCCGCGTAAGACGGGTCTGTCAAAACTTCTAAATATCCTGTCATAGATGTGTTAAACACGATTTCACTAATGATTTCTTTCTTAGCGCCAATGCTCTGCCCTTTAAAAACAGTGCCGTCTTCCAGTATTAAAAATGCTTTCATTGCCACCCTGTCCTTTCTGTCTGCCGGATGCAGACAGCAGCCCTTTATGCTGTCCGCAAATTGTAAAAATTTTATCACACCGAAACTGTTTTTTCAACTGTTTCCGAAAAAAATGGACAGAACTTTTCTCCTGCCCATAATAATTCTCATTTTACAACTTCCAATTTTGTTTTTCCTCCCATATAAGGCTGCAATGCCTTAGGGATATTTACGCTTCCGTCCCCGTTTAAATTATTTTCCAGAAAGGCAATCAGCATACGGGGAGGCGCCACAACGGTGTTATTTAACGTGTGGGCAAAATACTTGCCATCCTTGCCTTTTACCCTGATTTTAAGCCTTCTTGCCTGTGCATCTCCTAAATTAGAACAGCTTCCCACCTCAAAATATTTTTTCTGCCTGGGGGACCATGCCTCCACATCACAGGATTTTACCTTTAAATCCGCAAGGTCGCCGGAACAGCACTCTAAGGTACGCACAGGAATATCTAAACTGCGGAATAAATCCACCGTGTTCTGCCACAGCTTTTCATACCACATGGGAGATTCCTCCGGCTTACATACCACAATCATCTCCTGCTTTTCAAACTGATGGATGCGGTATACCCCCCGCTCCTCAATGCCGTGGGCTCCTTTTTCCTTCCGAAAACAGGGAGAATAGCTGGTAAGGGTATAGGGAAGGGCATCCTCCTCGTTGATGGTGTCGATAAATTTGCCAATCATGGAATGTTCGCTGGTTCCAATCAAATACAAATCCTCCCCCTCAATTTTGTACATCATGGCATCCATTTCCTCAAAACTCATAACGCCGGTTACCACATTGCTGCGAATCATAAAAGGAGGCACACAGTAGGTAAATCCCCTGTCAATCATAAAATCTCTGGCATAGGAAATCACTGCGGAATGAAGTCTTGCAATATCTCCCATAAGATAATAAAAACCATTGCCCGCCACTTTTCCCGCGGCATCTAAATCAATGCCCCCAAAACGCTCCATAATCTCCGTATGGTAGGGAATCTCAAAATCCGGTACTTTAGGCTCCCCGAATTTTTCAATTTCCACATTGCAGCTATCGTCTTTTCCGATAGGCACGGAAGGGTCAATGATATTGGGAATGGTCATCATAATCTTTGGAACCTTTTCCGAAAGTTCCCTCTCCTTGGCCTCTAACTCCTCTAAACGCTTAGCGTCTTTTTGTACCTGCTCCTTTAGGGCCATAGCTTCATCTTTTTTGCCCTGGCCCATCAATGCGCCAATCTGTTTGGATACCACGTTCCTGTTGGCACGAAGGGCGTCCGCCTCCTGCTTTGCCTTTCTGGACTGCTGGTCTAATTCAATGACTTCATCAACTAAGGGCAGCTTGTGGTCCTGAAATTTATTTTTAATGTTCTGTTTTACAATCTCCGGATTTTCTCTTAAAAATTTTAAATCAATCATGTTCCTTTCCTCTCTCTTTTTTAGTTTATCATAAAACCAAATCATCCAGTTTTAAAACTTCCCGCACAGCCGTCCTCTCACTGTGGTCTTCCTCCACCACAAGCCGCTGGGAAACCACAGCCTGTAACACGGACTTTAACCGGGTGCGAATCTGCTGCTGCTGGTAGGCAGGAAATAAATCCACCATATAGGAAACGGCATTTCTTGCCTCTGAAATATGCAGTGTGGAAAAAACAAGGCGTCCCGTCTCCGCCGCGGTAATTGCCGCCAAAACAGTCTCCGGCTCCCTTAATTCACCCACAAGAATTACATCCGCATCCTCCCGCTGGGCGCTTCTGATGGCCCGGGCAAAGCTGTCCACATCCCTGCCCACCTCCCGCTGGTTTACCATACAGTTAATATTTTTATGATGGTATTCCACCGGGTCCTCCACGGTGATAATATGCTTGTACGCATTTGTATTAATCTCGTGGATACACGCCGCCAATACGGTGGATTTCCCGCTTCCGGCAGGCCCGCTGACTAACACAAGGCCCTCCCTTAACCGGGTAAGCTCTTCTAATTCCTTCGGCACATTCAGTTCCTTTAATGTGGGAATATGGTCACTTAAGAGGCGTATGGCGATTGCCGTATGGCCCTGCTGTTTATAAATGCTGACTCTGTTCCTGCTGCCTGACTCCGTTTCATAACAAAGGTCCATATCCTCTATATTGTCCATGATGCCGGGTCTGTTTCCTGCTTTTTTTAAAAACAGGTCTGCACATTCACTTAAAGTTTCATCATTCATCATGCCATAGCCTTTTAATGCCCCAAGTTTTCCCCCTCTCCGCATCATAGGCTCTAACCCAAAAGTAAGATGAATGTCTGAGCATCCGTTCTCCCTGCCATATCCGATTAATTCTTCTACCTTGTTCATGGCCTCCTCCTTTTATACCACGCGTTTACAATAATAGTATACACTATTTTCTACTCATGGCGCAACGCCTCAATGGGGTCTAATGCTGCTGCCTTGTAGGAAGGGAATACACCAAAAATAATTCCTATTGCCATGGAGAACACGACTGCGGCTATGGCTGCGGGAATACTGATTGCCACCGGCATTTCACTGAGCCTTGAGATTACTTCCGCTAAGATAATTCCCACAATAACCCCCATAATGCCTCCCATGCTGGTAAGCACTGCCGCCTCTGTTAAAAACTGCCCTAAAATATTGGACTTTTTGGCGCCGATTGCCTTTTTTAACCCGATTTCCTGGGTTCTTTCCGTAACGGACACCAGCATAATATTCATAACGCCGATTCCGCCTACAATTAAGGATATTCCAGCAATCCAGATTAACATGCTGTTGGTGGATTTGCTCAGCTCCTGAATATCCTGGGCCTGTTTTAATAAATCTTCCGCCTTGTACTTTAATGTTTCATCCGTAGTGCTTAAATAGCCATTTAAAATATCCGCCGTTTTTTTACCCGCATTGGTCATGTCATCTGTGCTCTCCACCTCAATCACCACGTTCTGGGGCTCGTCGTACTGGTAAATAACAGGCCAGGTACAATCCGGCACATATATTTTCCCGGAAGCATCCTGGGAATAGGTATAATAATCGTCGATACTGTTAATGGTAGGCTCAAATTCTTTTGCCTTAGCCACAATCCCCACCACGACGTAGGGCTGCCTTTTAATTTCAATGGTCTTGCCCAGAGGGTCTTCCCCCTGAAACAAAGCCTCCGCAGAATCCTTATCCAGCAATGCCACTTTTCGATACTCCGAAAAGTCTTTTTCGCAAAATCCCCTTCCCCGTTTGATAATGTAATTGCAGGTGTCAAAATAACTGTTGTCCACACCTAAAACATATCCCCCGGAAATGGAAGTATTTAAGTGGTATACTTCAAATTCCTGTCTGGATAAATACAGGGATGCCCCCACCACATTTTCTATGTCCTTTATTTCATCCAATACCTGGCTGTTAATCACAGGCACTCCGGTGGGAATGCCCTCATACCCCATCTCGTATGTCCAGTCTCCCTGATATAAAGAAATTTCCACTGTATTATCCCCGGCGCCGATTAAGTTCTCTTTTATCTGTTCGTTTGTCCCTTTAATGGTTGAAACAATGGCGATAATGGCTGCAATACCGATAATAATACCCAGCATGGTCAAAAATGAACGCATTTTGTGGGACCAGATGCCTTTAAATGATAATCGTATATTTTCTAACATGACTGCCCCCTTACTCTATTTCATCGGACTCCACTGCCCGGATTCCTTCTTTTGCGGTTTTCCCGTAGGGAAATGCAATTCTGTCACTATCGCTTAACCCGCCTTTTATCTCAATGGCAGAACCATATACTGTCTTTCCTGTCTGTACATACTGCTTTACCAGACGGTTATCCTCCCCCGCCTTTAAAACATAAGACCTGCCGTTTTCTTCCCGCACATAAGCCTTTTCTATACACAGGGCATCCGACTGCATTTCAGTGGTTTCCCCGGTAAGGGACACATTCACATAGTCCCCGCTGGTTAAACCTTCCGGGTTTTCAATGTAGGCGGTAAACTGGTAATAAGATACGTTGGAATTGCCGTCCCCGCCATACCATCCGTTTTCAGAAGGATAATCTTTGATTTCCGTAATGGAAGCGTCATAAATCCCTCCGTTGTTCCATGAGCTGACAGACACCGTCTGCCCTACCTGTACCTGGTCTAACATTAATTCCCCGATATTTCCCTGGATATATATGCCTGATGAACCCATAACCTGCAAAAAAGGCGAGCCGTCCAAAGCCGGATTTTCCGCATCGCCTATGGATTTCACCACCCCTTTGACTGTGGAGGTTACCGTGCCTTTTTCCACTTCTTTTTTCAGCTTTTGTAAGGATAACTCTTCTTTTCTCTTTTCAATATCAAGGGATTTTAAATCGTTTTCTTTTTCAGTGATGGCGTCCTTTAATTCTGATACGGTATAAACCGTCTCCACGGTATCATTTTCGTCCTCTTCCGCCTCATCTTCTATGGGGGCTTCCTCCTCCACAAAGGATTCTTCCTGCACCATTTCCTGGGTAGATACCTGCCACCTGGAATCCTCCGCAACGGATGCCATATCGGAACCGTCCACAATCCAGCAGCTTAAAAGGCTCCCAAAGTCCTTATTGTTCCCTGACCAGATTTCAAAGGCAGCCGCCTGCTCTTTTTGCACCAGCATATTCAGATAGGAACCTGTCACATAACATTCCGGCGTACAAAGGAAACGGTAAGGGTCCTGTGGCGTTCCGCTGCCTGCATAAGGGTTAGAGGAACCGTCAATATAATTGTAGGCATCACCAAGCTGCTTCTGGCTCTCCATAACAAACACCTGGGGCAGCGGGGCTTCGGAACCCTCCTCTCCCGTTCCGTCTCCCTGCGTCTCGAAATAATCGTCCGGCACCGGAGTAACTTTTTTCAAACGCTCCAACTCCCTGTTTGCCAGAAGGATATCGTTGTCGATTTTCTGCAAATCCAACTGTTTCATGTCCACCTGAAGTTCTTCCTGGGTAGTATCATACACTAAAAGCGGAGTCCCCACATCCACGGAATCCCCCTCTTTTACAAGAATCTCTTTCACTTTCTTATCCTGAATATAAATATCCTGGGAGTAATCATTGGTGATATAGCCTTCCACAGTAGTGCCTTCATCCCCGTAATATCCCCAGTTTAAGTTGGAAACATATTCCACTTTTGCGGTCAGGTTCTCATCTCTGTATTTTTTGTATGCAAAAACTCCCCCTACGCAGGCGCCAGCCAAAATGGCTAAAACAATAAGAATGATAATCACTTTCTTAATCTTTTTCTTCATTCTTCTCCTCCTTCTCATCTGCCTGGGAGATTTCGCCGTCAATTATATTGTATACCCTTTTTGCATGGGAAGCGATTTTGCTGTCATGGGTAATCATGACAATGGTTACACCTTCGTCATTTAATTTCTGGAATAATTCCATAATCTGCGCCCCTGATTTTGAATCCAGGGCACCGGTGGGCTCATCCGCCAAAAGAATTTTGGGATTATTTACCATCGCCCTGGCAATGGCAACCCTCTGCTTCTGCCCTCCTGAAAGCTGGGTCGGCATAAACGTTGCCCGCTCCTCAAGGCCTACCCTGGTCAATGCCTTTAACGCCCGCTCTTTCCTCTCTTTCTTCTTAACTCCGGCATAGCTTAAGGGAAGGGATACGTTTTCCAGCGCCGATTCCCTGGGCATAAGATGGAAACTCTGGAATACAAATCCGATGCTGTTAAGCCGCACATTGGACAATTCTTTATCCTTTAGTGCAAGAATGTCGGTTCCTGCCAGCTTAAATTCCCCGGAGGTAGGCCGGTCCAAACATCCGATAATATTCATCAGGGTTGTCTTTCCCGAACCGGAAGGACCCATAATAGCCACATACTCTCCCTCCTCCACCTGTAAATTTACATCTTTTAATACAGGCACCAAAAGTTTATCCTGATTATAATCCTTGAAAATATGCTGCAAATCCAGAATCATTGGGACACCTCCGCCTCTTCTTCCATAATGTCTGCATCCAGTCCGCCTTCCTCAAGCATATCCATGTCAAACATTGCCTCTGTATCATCCCAGTCTTCCATCATCGATTCCGTATCGTACCAGTCTTCCATCAGCCCTTCCGTATCATAATTTTCATCCAGCATTTCGTTATCCGTATTGTATAAATCGGAAGAATAATCCACGTCGTCCATATTGGTGACTACGGTAATTCCCTCGTACAATCCCTCCATAGGCCAGGCAATCATGTCACTTTCCGTAATGCCGGAAACAATCTGGTATTCATCCAGCATACTGTCATACTCTCCCAACACCACCGGTTTCTTTATCAGTTTCCCGTTTCCGTCATCCGCCCATACATATGCGCCCGAAATGTCTGCGCCGGTATCCGCTTCCGTACTTAACTCTTCTAGGGGTTCCCCGTCACCCATAACAATATAACTGCCGTAAAGCCATAACCCCTCTTTTACCTCGGTCTGGCCTTCATCCAGTTCAATAAACACATGCTGTCCTAAAATAAGCCCTTCCGTGTCCTCCAATGATATATAAAAAGGATACTTGCTGGCGGAATTGGAAGTGTCCTCACCGCTGTACATTACGTCTTCATTATCCTCTTTGGCTGTTTCACCGGTGTCCACATTGTCCACCGTTCCCCTCCAGGTCTGGTTTTCATCTACCCGGGAGCGGATAATCACATTACTGCCGGGAAAAACGGCATTGACGGTCTGCTCGTCCAATGTCCCCTTGACACGGTAATTTCCTGTGGCCATAATGGAAATGGTGGCATCACTGGTTTCATTGGTGTTGCTCTGAACCTTGGGGTCGTTTAATGTTTTTATCACCCCTGCCGTCGTGCTGGCCACTTCACAGTTGGTAATCTTTTCCTGTAATTTCTCCACATCCAGCTTTTTGCTGGATTTATCAAATTCCGCCTGGCGAATCTGTGTCTGAATCGTCTGTATCTGGGTGGTATACTCGAATTTTCCTTCCTCAGGAGCCGCATCCCTTTCTTTCTCCAGCTCCGCAATCTGATTTTTAAGGCCGCTGATTTCCAGATTTGAATTCTCGTCCTCCAGTTTTGCCTGCTGAAGTTCCAGCTCCAGCTCCTCCGTATCGTAGACAAACAAGGGCGTCCCTTCCTCCACGGTATCCCCCACTTTTACATAAAATTCCTTAATGGTACGTTCGGAATCCGCATTGATATCCACTGTCTTCTGAGGCTGCACAATCCCCGCATATCGGTTCTGCATACCTGCATTTGTTCCCATAATTGCAGAGACTCTTTGTACATAAACCCGGTCGTCGCTGTCGTGTACAATATTTCCGCCAAACTTCCACCATGCTGCCGCCGCCGCTGCTGCCACAACTACCACGGTTCCAACAATAATCCCTACTTTCTTTTTACTCATAAATGTTCCTCCTGTTTCGCGTCCATACAATCCCCCGGGGATTACTTTTCCCTGCAAAAAAGATGGCTGCGGATGAATCTAATCCGTAACCATCTTATCACTATCTTCCTATAATTACAATTTTTTTATCTTAAAATTTTATGAAGATTATGTGTTTCTTTTGTGTTTTTCCTATTTTAAGGGATATTTTCCGGTGAGTTCCTTTACAATCGCCCTTGCTTCCTCTGCCTTTGCATCCCCCTCTTTTATCATCATGGCAATGGCTTCCGCTATCTTATCCATATCCTGTGTGTTAAGTCCCCGGGAGGTAACTGCCGGTGTTCCGATACGGATGCCGCTGGTTACAAAAGGTGATTTGGGGTCGTTGGGGATGGTATTTTTGTTGCAGGTAATGTTTACCCTGTCTAAAAGTTTTTCCGTCTCCTTGCCTGTAAGCCCGAAAGGCGTTAAATCCACTAACATCAAATGATTGTCCGTTCCGTCGGATACAATCTTAATTCCCCTGTTCTGCAATCCCCTGCAAAGTGCCTGGGCATTGTCTACCACATTTTTTGCATATTCTTTAAATTCCGGCTGCAATGCCTCTTTTAAGCAAACTGCCTTTGCCGCAATCACATGCATTAAGGGGCCTCCCTGGATACCCGGGAAAACGGCCTTGTTAAAGTTGTATTTGTCCGCCATTTCCTGGCTGCTTAAAATCATGCCGCCCCTTGGCCCTCTAAGGGTTTTATGGGTTGTGGTGGTTACCACATGGGCATAGGGGATGGGGCTTTCATGAAGCCCGGCAGCTACCAGCCCGGCAATATGGGCCATATCCACCATAAGCATGGCGCCGCATGCGTCTGCAATCTCCCGGAATTTTTTAAAATCAATAGCCCTTGCATAAGCGCTGGCTCCGGCAATAATCATCTTCGGCCTGCAGTCCATGGCAATCTCTCTTACCTTATCATAATCGATAAATCCCTGGTCATTGACGCCGTAGGGCACAATGTGAAAATAGGAACCGGAAAAGTTGACAGGGCTTCCATGGGTTAAATGTCCGCCATGGTCTAAGTTCATGCCCATTACCGTATCTCCCGGCTGTAACACGGCAAACTGCACCGCCATATTTGCCTGGGCGCCGGAGTGGGGCTGCACATTGGCATACTCGCAGCCGAAAAGTTCTTTTGCCCGCTCCCTTGCCAAATCTTCCACTATGTCTACACATTCACACCCGCCGTAATATCTTTTTCCGGGATAACCTTCCGCGTACTTGTTGGTCATTACGCTTCCCATTGCCGACATAACTGCCGGGCTTACCCAGTTCTCGGAGGCAATCAGCTCTATATGGCTGTTTTGCCTGTCAAATTCTGCGGTAATGGCATCTGCCACTTCCATGTCAACTTTTTGAATATCTTCTAATGTATACATGTTCTACCTCCAATTTAATATCCGCCCTTCTGCGGTCAATATATGATTTATGCTCTTGCCTTCTTTCCTGTTTTTACCGCTGCATCTGAAATTCTGTTTTTTCCCACTTTTCTCTTAAACACATACCACAACTCTGTGGCAATACATACGGAAGAGTAAGTACCGCTGATAAGCCCTACCATAATGGGCAGTGCAAAGTCCCTGATAGTTGCCACGCCAAGAAGCCACAGCATGAAAACCATAATTAATGTGGTAATACTGGTGTTAATGCTTCGGCTTAATGTCTGGGTTAAGCTCTTATCCGCCACTTCCGCCAGGCCATTGGCATCTTTAATATTTTTGCCCTTGAGATTTTCCCTTATACGGTCAAAAATAACGATGGTATCGTTAATGGAATAACCGATAATGGTAAGCATACATGCAATAAATGTACCTCCCACGGAAATCCTAACAATGGCATAACAGGTAAGCACCATCAGCACGTCATGAACCAGGGCAATAATTGCGCTTAAGGCAAACCTTCCGTCACTGAAACGGAACCAGATGTAAATCAACATGCAGATTACGGCAATAATCACCGCTTTTACCGCATCTGTCCGCATCTCGGAACTAATGGCGGAACTAATGCTCTCCGACTGGATTTCGTCTTCATTTACCTTGTAATTATCCACAAAAACTTTATTTACGGCTTCACGTTCATCAAGGCTTAATGTCCTCGTTTTAAAAATCACCTGATTGCCGCCCTGCACCTGGGTAGTCTGGATATCGCTGTCCCCTGTGATTTCGGAAATAAGGGGCACCATATCGGATTCAATCTGTTCAATGGTGTAACTTTCGGCAAAAGGCACGGTGGTGGAAGTTCCGCCCTTAAAGTCAAGGCCGTAGTTTAAGGCGCTTCCCTTAGAAGCATACACGCCCATAGTAATAAATCCTGCTGCAATAATCACAATGGAAACGGCAAAAAACACCACGCGTTTTTCCACAAAGGTAATTACCTTTCTCTCTTTTGCCTTACCGTAAAGTTTTTCACTGCGCAGGCCCATGGCAAACAGCGCATTTAAAATCATCCTGGTTACCACAAGGGCAGTAAACATGGATAAAATAATACCGATAGCTAAGGTAATGGCAAATCCTTTTACCGTACCGGAACCAAGAAGGCCAAGGACTAATGCCGCAAGCAGCGTGGTAATATTTCCGTCCACAATAGCGGACATGGCCTTTTTAAATCCGATGTCGATGGATGTTGAAACTGTTTTTCCCGATGCAATTTCCTCCCGGATACGGCTGAAAATAACCACGTTGGCATCCACCGCCATACCGATGGAAAGCACAATACCTGCAATACCGGGCAGGGTAAGGGTCACTTCAAAGAGATATAATGTTGCAATAATCAGTTCCGTATAAATCAGCAGGGCAAGGGCTGCCACTACACCCGGGACATAATATAAAATTATCATAAATACCATAACCAGGATAAGCCCGATGGCTGCAGCCTTCAAACTGGTGGACATGGCTTCACTTCCAAGCTGTGCCCCCACTACCTGGGAACGCATCTCGCTTAATACAAGGGAAAGGGAACCTGTACGGATATAAGTTGCCAGTGTGGAAGCTTCCTCAAAGGAATCCATACCGGAAATCTGTGCCGTTCCTCCGGTAATCGGCTCGTTTACCACTGGATTGCTGATTACCTGTTCATCATAAACAATGGGAAGGGTTTTCCCCACGTTTTCCGTTGTCATATCTGCAAATACTTCCGCACCTTCCGGCGTCAGTGTCAGCTCCACAACATGCTCTTTATTTCCCATATTATTGGTGATGGTAGCCGCCTGGGCATCTGCCACCATATCACCTGTCATAAACACTTCCCCGTCGGAAGTCTTAAATTCCAGAGAACCCGGTTTTCCCAGTTCCTCCAAAATCTCATTGGCATCTGTAACGCCGGGGATTTCCACGGTAATCCTGTCTTCCCCCTCCTGGTATACAACCGCCTCGGTACTGTAACCTTCCACACGCTTCTGCAGCTTGTAGATGGTATCGCTGATATCCTCCGCAGAAGGGTTTTCCTCCTCTATCTGGTAGGTAATGCTCACGCCTCCTGCCAAATCAAGCCCCAGTTTAATGCTCTTATCCTCTCCCACTCCTGTGGAAGAAAGAATCACATATGCATAATAACCAAGTCCGGCAATTATTAACAAGGTTGCAATAAAGACAGCAATTCCTCTGCCTTTGTTGAATTTGTTCTTCATTTTTTACTACCTCTCTTTACTTCTCTCTGCTTCCGCCGCCTTTAACATAATGGCACATTCCACCCGTTTTTTCTGTAATTCACATCCGATTTCATAAGCACTGTGAATATCCCCATGAAAATTGTAGGAATTGGCGGCACAGCCTCCGCTGCAATAAAATCTGGCGAAACATTCCCTGCATTTTTCTTTTGCATAGACGTTGCAGCTTTTAAACTGCTCTCTGATATCTGTCCTTGTCACTCCGTCCGTCACATTGCCCATGCAAAATTCTTCTTTGCCCACAAACTGATGGCAGGGATAAAGATCCCCCCAGGGTGTCACCGCTAAGTACTCCGTGCCGCTGCCGCAGCCCGAAAGCCGCTTTGCCACACAGGGCCCGCCTTCTAAATCTATCATAAAGTGGAAAAAAGTAAAATCTTCTCCACGCTGATGCCTGTCTGCCATTTCTGCCGCAAGTTTATCGTATTCCTCCAAAATCACCGGAACATCTTCTTTTCGAATGGCATAATCATCCGTCTCCTGTGCCACCACCGGCTCCACCGACACCTGTTTAAAGCCTAAATCCGCCAAATGCAGCACGTCTTTGGAAAAATCCAGGTTGTGATGGGTAAATGTACCTCTCACATAATAATTTGTCTGATTTCTGCTGTCCGCAAATTTTTGAAACTTAGGTACAATCAAATCATAGCTGCCTGTGCCGTTTCGGAACGGGCGCATCTTATCATTGACTTCCTTTCTGCCGTCAATGCTTAACACCACATTTGCCATCTCTCTATTGGCAAATTCCATAATCTCCTCATTTAAAAGTACGCCGTTTGTAGTGAGGGTAAAACGGAAATTCTTGTTATGAATCTTCTCCTGCTCTCTTCCGTAGGCAACTAAATCCTTTACCACCTGGAAATTCAAGGTAGGCTCTCCCCCGAAGAAATCTACTTCCAGGTTGCGCCTGCTGCCGGAATTGGCAATGAGAAAATCCAAAGCCGCCTTTCCCACTTCAAAGGACATGAGGGCCCGCTTTCCATGGTATTCCCCTTCCTCTGCAAAACAGTACCGGCAGGCAAGATTACAGTCATGGGCAATGTGCAGACACAATGCCTTTACCACCGTGGGGCGGTTTTTAAATTCCATAACATAATCCTGGTACTCATCTTTTGTAAAAAGCTCTTCCCGTGCCTCTAATGCAGCAACTTCCTCTATGGCCTCCTCCAGTTCTTTTTTGTCATACTTATCCGAAAGTTTTTCAAAAATACAGGATTTGTCTGATTTTTCCCACAGGGCAACCACATCATAAACTACATCATCCACCACATGGATGGCACCGCTGTTTACATCCAGAATAATATTATAACCATTATTTTTATATTGATGAACCACTGTATTACTCACTTTCTATTATCCGTAAACGTGGAAATGACCGCACGCTTTGCGGGCGGCCGTTCCATATGTTATTTTGATTGTTCGCAAGTCTGGTTGCCTACGGTACAGGAAGTTTTACATGCTGACTGGCAGGATGTCTGACACTCTCCGCAGCCCCCTTTTTTCACGGTGTTCTGCAATCTTTTTGTATTTAATGTTTTTACGTGTTTCATGGTATACTCTCCTTTTCTCTTAGCTTTTGGCAGGATTCATTCACATCTGCCCAACATATCTTTGCCATTATAACATATGATTTCTCATAAGGAAAGTACTTTTTTTAATTGAATTATTTTTAAAACTGTTTGTAAGCCGGGGTATCTGCCGGAGCATTCAACAGTTCCTTTAATTCTGCGTCCAATTTCAGCAGCGATACGGAATAACCTGCCATATCAATGGAAGTCATGTAATTGCCCACTAAAGTTTTTGCAATTTTAATATTTTTCTCTGCCAATACCTGGGAAACTTTTAAGTTTGCAATATAAAGTTCCTGAAGAGGCGTTGCTCCAAGTCCGTTTACCATAACTGCCACTTCATCCCCCTCATTGTAAATGCCTTCTGCCAAAATTTTATCCAGCAGATGAGCGGTTGTCTCGTCAACCGAGCGGATTTTTTCCCTGTGGGTTCCCGGCTCACCGTGGATTCCCATGCCGATCTCCACTTCGTCCTCCGCCAGTTCAAAACTGGGCTTCCCTGCTGTGGGAACGGTACAGGGAGCTAACGCCATACCCATGGAACGCACATTTGCAATAACTTTCTCCGCCACCGCTTTTACTGCATCCAAATCACCGCCTGCCTCTGCGCAGGCCCCGGCGCATTTATGGACAAAAATGGTTCCTGCAATGCCTCTTCTTCCGGTAGTCCATGTGCTGTCCTCCACTGCCACATCATCATTAACCACTACTTTTTCCACCCGAATGCCTTCGTCTGCCGCCATCTCTGCCGCCATCTCAAAATTCATAACATCCCCGGTATAGTTTTTAATAACAAGAAGGGCTCCTTTCCCTCCGTCTGCCGCCTTAATTGCCTCATACACCTGGTCCGGCGTGGGGGAGGTAAACATTGCTCCTGCCACCGCTGCATCTAACATGCCTTTTCCCACATAGCCTCCATGTGCCGGCTCATGTCCGCTTCCGCCGCCGCTTACAAGAACGACTTTGCCCTGTGAACCCTGTGCCCTTACCAGCACATCGCATCCGTCCACTCTTTTCACGTAATCCGGGTGGGCACTTATCATTCCCTGTAACATTTCCTCCACTACATTGTCCGGGCTGTTAATCATTTTCTTCATAGATGATTCCTCCTATCCTAATTTTGATATCTTGTTGGCAAGTTCCGCCTCTTTTACCACTTCTTTTAACGCTGCCCCCATTGACGCCTGAACTGCCGCACTGATAGCGCCTTCCAATATGGGAGCATCTGCAATCACAACTTCTATGTCTTCTTCCAACAAGTCAATGGCTGTCTGGGAACTCATAATTCCACTTCCCAAATCCGCCAGCAAAACAACGCCGTCCCCGTCATCTGCCTTTACAATGCCGTCTCTGATACGAAAAGCGTCCGTGCCTATGCTGCCGTCTTCCATGCCGCCCACAGCCACAATTTTGTGGTCTTCCCCTGCCATCTGAACGGCAAGCTCATAAATTCCTTCCGCCGCTTTTTTGCTGTGGGATACAATTACAATACCTACCATGCCTAATACCCTCCCTATGCATTTTCTGCCGCAAAATCACGGATTGCCTGTAAGGTAATAAGAGAAGAAGTTGCCCCCGGGTCCTGGTGTCCGATGCTTCTCTCTCCCAAATAGCTGGCACGGCCCTTTGTCGCCTTAATGGTTTTTGTATATTCCACACCTTTCTCTGCCGCCTGGCACATGGCATCTAAGCAGCCTGCCGCATCTTTTCCTTCCTCCAATGATTTCACCAAAGCATCATATGCGGGAACAATGGCATCCAGCATGGTTTTCTCCCCCGGCTCCGCTTTTCCCCGCATTTTAATTCCGCCGATAACCGCCTCGCAGATTGTCCTGGCATCCTGGATTTCCAGGGTGGTCTTTCCCTGGACGGCGGATGCCGCTTTCATATATGCCGTTCCGTAAAGAGGACCGGAAGCGCCTCCCACCTTTGAGAGCAGCGTCATGCCTGTCTTTTTTAAAACAACTCCTATATCTTCCTCCTCTTGAGGTACAGCATTTAACACTTCCGTAAATCCTCTTGCCATATTTACCCCGTGGTCCCCGTCCCCGATTTCCCTGTCAAGGTCGGTGAGGAAATCCTTGTTTTCAATGATTGCCTCCCCGATTTTCTGTAAGCATTGGTACACTTTTGTTGCCATAATAAAAACCCCCTGTCTTTTTTTATGATAGCCTGACTGCTTTTATAATAACCTGGTATCAAGTTTTGACCTCAATATCATTCTATCCTATGCATCTTTTGTTTTCAATGAACAAAAACGGGATTTTGTCAGAATCATCCCGTATCTTTCCGGCTCCTGCACAACCAGATTCCCGCCAGCAGGAGCACAGGAAATACAATTCCTGCCAAAATCCCTTTTTTCAGATTATCCTCCATGGCCCCCGAAACCATGCCCACAACCGTAGGCCCTCCGGAGCAGCCCACATCCCCTGCCAATGCCAGCAGGGCAAACATTGCCGTGCCTCCCCTGGCAATGGAAGCCGTCGCCTTGCTGAACGTCCCCGGCCACATAATGCCCACAGACAATCCGCAGACCGCGCATCCTATAAAACCCGCGGCAGGCCCGGGCACAAGGGAAATGCAAAGGTAAGAAATAATACACAAAATACTGCTGCCTGCCATAAATTTGTCCAAATCTATATGGTCACCCCATTTTCCGTAAAAAGCCCTGGAACTTCCCATAAGAATGGCAAAGAGCATAGGGCCAGCCAAATCCCCTGTCGTTTTGCTTACCCCAAGCCCTGATTCTGCTAACGTAGACGCCCACTGGCTCACTGCCTGCTCGCTTGCCCCGGCACATACCATCATAACCATAAGCACCCAAAAGATTTTTTCACGGAAAAGCTCTTTCATGGTACATCCCTGCTCTCCCTCCTGAATTAAGGATGCAATGGGCACTTTTGTAAAGGCAATCATATTGGCGAAGGGAACAACAGCCCAGATGCAGGTCATAATCTTCCAGTTTTCAATTCCAAACAACCGAAAAAAAAGGGTGGAAACCAATACCACCAGCACATGTCCCCAGCAATAAAAAGAATGGAGAAGGCTCATGGCTTTCTCCTTATTTTTCGTAGGACATGCTTCCACCACAGGGCTTACTAATACCTCCAAAAGGCCGCCTCCCACCGCATAGACGGCAACAGCAGCCAAAAGCCCGGGAAACGGGCTGCCCCAGGCTTCCGGCAGGATAATTAAAAGCAAAAAACCGGCTGTGGCACAGATATGGGCGATAATCATAGACAATCGATACCCTATCCTGTCCACAAAAGCAACGGACAACAAATCCACCAGAAGCTGCAGCCCGAAATTAAACGTGATAAGCAGGGTAATCTGTGTCATGGGGATTCCGTAACTGCCGTGAAAGGTGAGAAACAGCAAAGGAACAAAATTATTTACAATGGCCTGTACAATATAACCCACAAAACAGGCATAAAGGGTTTTATTATAATCTTTTTCCATGGTAAAAACCTTTCTAAGCCCAGTTTTTTCCTTCCTCTACCACCTTATCATAAAGCTGCATACAGCTTTCATGTTTTTCCTTTATGTAATCCAAATCCCCGGACTTTGACGCCTGCTCCAGTGCCAAAGCCTCATCATAAAGTTTTGTACATCCGATATTAAGGGATGTGGACTTTAACGAATGCATCTCTACCCTGTAAGTGTTCCAGTCATCTTCCTCCATGGCTTTTTTCAAATTGGCTTTTTTCTCTTCCCAGGAATCACAGTACATCTCCAAAACTTCCAGAAAAATTTCCTCGTCATAAGCACAATACTCCATGGCAACATCATAGTCTATAAATCTGCCTTCATTTTCTCTCATATTTCACCCCGTTAATCAGTTCATCTAACATTTGTGGCAGCTTTGTATCCATTTCCTCATCACTAAACTGACAGGTGCCCACGGCTTTGTGGCCGCCTCCCCCATATTTAAGCATAAGGCTTCCCACATCCACATTGGAAGTACGGTTTAAAATACTATATCCCACGGCTGCGGAACATCCCTTGCCCCCCTTGCCGTTTACAATCCATGCAGAGATATTCTGCTCCGGGTACATGCTGTAAATCATAAACCGGTTCCCTGAATAAATAGGGTCAACACCCCTTAAATCGGAAATAATTACATCCTTTTCCACACGGGTGTGAGCCTTTACCATTTCCTTAAACTTCTCGACCTGCTCAAAATAAACTTCAATACGCTCTTTTACATCAGGAAGATTTAAAATTTCTTCCGTGCTCATGGTGCGGCACGCCTGCATCAATTCTTCCATAAGTCTGTAATTGGGGATGGTAAAATTCCGCCACCTTCCAAGTCCTGTCCTTGGGTCCATCAAAAAGCCTACAAGAATCCAGCCGGACGGATTTTGTACCTCGTCGATGGTAAGATTCCCGGAATCTACTTTATCAACTGCTTCCATCATATCGTCAAAATGTCCGAAACGCTCTTTCCCGCCGTAATAATCATATATAATCCTGGCACAGGAAGGGGTAATACGGCTTTCCCCTTTGTACCTGCCCTCTAACTGCTGCCTCTCATGCTCGCTGGAATGATGGTCAAACCAAAGCCCGCAGCCCTCCACATAGGGAACATTGGCAAGACAGTCATTCTCCGTAATGGGAACAAGACCATCCTGCAAATCCTTTGGATGGGCAAATGTCCAGGAATCCACAACCCCTGCTTCCAGCAAGAGTGCGCCGCAGGCAAGTCCGTCAAAATCAGAACGTGTTACTAATCTCATGGAAAAATACCTCCCCGTCTAAAAAATATTGTATCTGTTCATTTACATATTACCTTTATTTTACCGTACTTTTCCAGGCATTTCAAGTATCCTATTTTTTAACCTTTACTTTTTTCACCTTACCATAATCGCTGTAAGAAGTTCCGCCTGTGCCTTTGGCTGCGGCCCTGATTTTGTAATAATAAATTTTTCCCTTTTTGGCAGACTTGTCCACATAAGTATTGCTGCCATTCTTTACGGTATTAATTTTTTTATATGTTCCCTCCGGTGATGTGCTGCGGTAAATCTCATACTGACCGGCTCCCTTTACTTTTTTCCATTTCAGCTTCACCTGGGAATTGGAGGAAGAACCTGAAAGAGAACCCGGTTTTTTCAATACGCTAACACCCGAAGCGTTGCAAAATTCTCCTTTTTCTATTTCTCCGTCATCTTTATTTTTGTATCCCCGTATTTTGTAATAGTAGGTCTTTCCGGGTTTTACACTTTCATCCCGGTAAGATAACGTGCTTCTCTTCGTAATGGTTGCAATCTTTTTAAAACCTTTATTCTCCGATTTGCTGCGGTAAATCTCATATCCGCTTGCACCCTTAATCTTTTTCCATTTAATATTTACGACAGAGGACTGTTTACTCACAAGTTTTGTAATCGTTGTTTTTGCCACGTCGCCTTTTGTCAGTCCAAAGGTATCTGCAATTCCCTGGGCGTCCGCAACTCCCAGCTTCTTTAATGCGGCATCGGAACTTAAATAATTCCCGGCGTCACCGGCGTTGGAAATAAAAGCATGTTCCACAATAATGCCCGGTATTCCCGCCTGCTTTGCCCCGCGGATTACAGCGTAATAATCAGCGGCAGAGCCGTCCGCATAAGTATTCCCCGTCTCGGAATTGCGAATTTGAATACCCCGGTTTGCCAGACCTAAAGCCACCAGGTTTTTCTCAATGGCGGAAGCCAGATTTCTTCCTGTGGCAGCCGCGGAGGGATTGTAATTGCCGTTGGGATAATACACTTCCGCCCCGTGAGCGCTGCTGTTGGTGGAAGCATTAATATGTATGCTCACAAACGCATCCGCTCCCACGGAAGCCGCATAATTTACCCTTTCCGTAAGGCCCACATAAACATCACTGCTTCTTGTCATATAAATTTTCACATCATTGTATGTCTCTAATTCCTCTTTGCAATAGGAAGCAATTTTTAACGTCAGGTTTTTCTCCTGCAGCCCGTTGCCTACTGCCCCCGGGTCAGAACCACCATGTCCCGGGTCTAACACAATCACTTTTTTATCGGAAGACTTGCTTTTTCCCTTGGGATTTGCTGCCGAAACCGCCGGAATTTCCTGGGAAGCGGAGGAAAGAGCGCCTTTTACACCGGCTTTTAAGTCTGTCACTTCAACGCTTACCACCTGCTCCTCTTCCTTTTGCACCATGCCCTCTATCACGGCATCCGGTGCTGCTTTCAGATTACCGTTGACGGCAAATTTTACGCTTTTTCCTGTGTCTTTATATAAAATTTCCCGGCTTTCCCCCTGATAAATACAGGAAATCTTTGTCAGCTCATAATTTCCCTTCCATTCATCATCAAAAAAATCCATGGTAAAAAGGGCTGTATCCTTATAAATCTCCTCGGCACTTACCTCATACCGTTCTTTGGTAGAACGGTTTGTGTAAGTCAAAACCGCAGAATTCAACCTGCTTTTGCCAATATCACCAATACTTACCACCACGGTCTGGGACTGAGGTGTTTTCAGATTACTGCTTCCCAAGATGGTATAATTGATACAGGGTTCTGCCTCGTTTGCCGCTGCCGGCCGGCTTCCCAGAATAATCATGCTAAATACCATAAGAAAGGCTGTCATCATAACCATTGTTACTCTTCTGTTTGCTTTCATGTTTCACTCTCCTACTTTTTCTTCTTTTTGTTCTTTTTATCTTCTTCTCTATTATACTGATAAATGCGGAAAATGTAATAGGCAATTACTACCAAAATACATATCATGACCACAAGGCTGTATGCCCCATGGATGCCTGTTTCCAGTATGTCTGCCACCGTGGGGATTAAGATTCCGTACACAATAAGTAATTTACAGATACGCACCATGCGTACCGCGTAAATCCGTACTTTCCCTTTTACCGGCTCACTGCTTTTTCCGTTTAAAAATTCCGGATGGTATTGCAGCAGCAAAAGAAACAGATACAGCAGAATAACCGGAACAATATGGTATATCATGGTTTGTATGCTGATTTGATACCGGCTGCGGTAAAACATCTGTAACCCCAGATACATAATCATGCCAAAAATAGTAAGTGATTCTACTATAATATCACCGATTCCCATTTCGTCTTTTTGCATGCCTTACCTCCCAAGTGTTTCAAAAAGAGCGTAAATCTTTTTGCATGCTTGAATCATGTTCTTACGCCTCAAACAGCAAGTGTTTGAGGCTATCCTGAACAATTCAAAAATTCAATAGGATTTACACTCTTTACAGAACTGTTACTTAGCCAAACAATGGGTTATCACCGTATTATTATAACAAATTAGATAATAAGTGTAAACCCTGATAAAACGAAAACTACCAGCTATTAACCATATTAACCATGCAGCCAAAGTTACTGATAACTGAACTGTTACATCAGCTAAACCATCATATTATCATATACATAACTATTTTCATACATAAATTCCGGTGAACAGTCAATTTGTCCGTCAAACCACGTTACAACACCATGGTCTATAATGGGATTTTTAAATATATTCTCATTTTTTAATGGTTCAAATACTTCTCCGGTTAAAATAGCAGCATCAAATAACCTTGTTTCACCATTTGAAAATGTAAGTAATATTATCATGTCATTTAAAGGTTTTACTGATACAATTTTCATTTGTTCTGATGATTCACTGCCATAAACAATCCCGTTAATTATATACATATGCATATCCTCCTATTTTAAAGGGTCGATTTTATCAAATGGTTTCTGTCTGACTGCATTATTCCATGCTGCATATAATTCGTCTTCATGTAAAGCCATCCATCCAGAAATCATTCTATATTGTTTTAATGGGATTTTACCCTCTAACACCTGCTTTCATTTTTGTATACATAGTATAACAGAATCAAAAGCATATTTCTACAATCATTATGACATCATAGTCAACGTTTTGTTTTTTTATTAGGTTGCGGTCAAAGTCCGGCATATGTTATACTAAACGCAGTAGACGAAAAGGAAGGAGTAGATATGTATATTCAGTTAAATGGACAAGTTATCTACTATGAGAGAACCGGGGAAGGCTCCCCCATCATTTTGGCACACGGAAATGGTGACACCCACAAAATCTTTGACAATTTAATTCCTGAATTATCAAAAAAACACACTGTATATGCCTTAGACACCAGAGGACACGGAGAAAGCGCCACGGCAGAGGAATATCACTACAACGATATGGCAGCGGATATTGCCGCTTTTGTCTATGCCTTAGAATTGGAAAAACCTGCTTTTCTCGGCTTCAGCGACGGGGGCATTACCGGGCTTATTGCTGCCAGTATGCATCCCAGCCTGTTTTCCCGCATGGTAATATGTGGCGCCAATCTTTCCCCAAAAGGGCTGAAATTCTCCGAAAGATTTTCTTTCCGCTTACAATACATAAAACATAAGGACAAACTGCTTGCCCTTATGCTGAAAGAACCCCATATTAATAAATATGAGCTTTCCATTATTTCCACACCCACTCTGGTTGTGGCAGGCTCTAAAGATATTATAAAGAAAAAAGAGACTAAAAAAATTGCGAAATATCTTCCCAACGCCACACTGCGGATTCTGCCGGGAGAAAACCATTCCAGTTATGTGGTGCACAGCGCAAAACTGGCGCCGTTGCTGGCAGGGTTTTTAAGATAACGCAAGTGTTTGAAGCTGTCATGAACAATTACAGAATTTTTTTATACCCGTGAGGCAAATAATTTGCCAACAGGCATTCTCTATTTCAACGGGAACAGCAAATCATTTGACAAATGTGTATGCTCTGGATTATAAACAAAGGAAGTGGTGAAAATGTATATAATAAAAACAATAAAAGGCGATATTACCAAGATTTCAGATGTACAGGCAATCGTAAATGCCGCAAATGTCTCCCTGCTGGGAGGCGGGGGCGTTGACGGAGCCATCCACAGGGCAGCAGGGCCAAAGCTGTTAGCAGAATGCAGGACATTGCACGGCTGCAAGACAGGCGGGGCAAAGATAACGAAAGCCTACAATCTGCCCTGCAATTATGTGATTCATACCCCAGGGCCCATTTGGAACGGCGGAAAAAGCCATGAAGAAGACCTGCTGGCAAGCTGTTATTATAATTCCATGAAAATTGCGGCAGATTATGGCATCCGCTCCATTGCTTTTCCGTCCATATCAACGGGAGTTTATCATTTTCCATTGGAACTGGCAGCAAAAACTGCCGTAAATGCAGTAGTAAAATTTTTAAATGCAAATGAAGATAAATTTGACCTGGTGGAATGGGTACTGTTTGATGAAAATACAAAATCCATTTACCAGCGGGTAGTTACTGCAGCAATTCCAGAATGCCATTTGGCAGTTGATTTGCCTGGGTAAGCATAGACTGGCCTGCCTGCTCTAAAATCTTATGCTTGGATAAGTTTACCATTTCATCTGCCATATCGGTATCCCTGATGCGGGATTCGGCGGCCTGGGAATTTTCCTCCTCAATGGATTTCACCTGGTATGTATGCTCTAAACGGTTTTGGTACGCCCCATACAGGCTTCTCTTACCCAAAACCTTTTCCAGGGCATAATCACAATAATCTATGGAAGACTGTGACTGTTCAAAAGTTTTTGTTCCCGCCCGGTAAAGCCTTAATACTACCGTGTTCATCGGAAACCGGGGAATCTTGATTTTATCGTCCACCAAACTGCTGTTTTGAATATAAATGCCGTTTTCATAAGGCGTTTCTACCAGTTCCGAATCGAAAACTGCCTGAATTGCCACGTTATGGTTTTCGTCCCCCTTCATATCCATATAAGTGTAATCATTCACATCCAGTTGAACCGAAGTATTTTCCAACATATCTTTTAAGGCAAACTTCTTGTAATCCTCAATCGTTTCTCCCAAATCATTTAGCGTCTGGGTTCCGTCCGCATTTTTATAAGAAATATTCATGTCATAACGGTCTGCCCCTATATGGGCAGGATTGGTATTATCATACAATACATATCCCCCGTTTTCCTTTATATAACTTCCCAGGGCTGCCTGCTGCATTTCTACCACAATACTGTCTGCAATATCCCCGTAGTTATAAGTATAACTTACATCTATATACCGTCCGTCCCCTGTTTTAAGGGAAAAATCAAAGACATCCGTATCAACGGAATAATGGGGAGCCGTGTCAAAAGTAGCCGCCGTCGTACCGCTGTTCTGGGTTCTGTCGTCATAAACCCATAATTTATTTCCGTCAGCGGCATATTGTGTGTAATGAAAGTCAAAGCAGGCCGATGTGATATCCACAATTGCTTTTGCCAGGTCGGCCCCCGTAGCAACACCATTTGCTTTTAAGGAATTAATATCTATCTGTAAAAGATAATCCCTGCTTCCCTGGGGACGATAGCTGTACTGATACCCGCTGCCGGAAACGGAATCCGTAGCGCCGTCCGTAAAAAGTATGCTGTAATGATTATTGCATGTCTTACAGGTAGAATTAAATCCCAGCCCCAGCAGGGAATCCAGGGTATACCCGCTCCCCAGGCCGGAAAAATCAATGGAGGCCGCCGGATACGTTTTTCCCGCCTCCCCAGGCTTAAAATTTTTCTCCCCGTCGGATAAGTCCATTCCTCCTGTGATTGTAACCACTTCGCTGAAATGGCCGCTGGTGGTAATATTTCCTGCCCCCACCAAATCCGTAAGGCTGCCTGAACCCAGTTGAATATTTTTATCCTGCGGGTCTGCCCCTGAGAGCGCCAGCTTCTGTTTCTGCTGTAATACATAAGCCGCATATGTTTTTAAATCCACATCCATACGGTTTTCACCGGAAACTGTGCTTCCCGTATAATCAATGACGGAACTGCCAAAGCTTACCGACGCACTGTGGGCGGCATCATCATAGGCTATATTTTCCTTTTGAAATGCATCTATGGTCTGCTGCTCAAAATCCCTTCCTAATGCCTTTTCTTCCTCAAAAGAAATGGGATTATGCACCTTCGCCGTTACCTTCTGCACATTTCCCACCAAATCCGCATGCACATTTGTGGTGTAATCCGTAAGAATATTTTCACCCTTGATAACCATGCCGTCCAGACCGTCAATCACGGAATCTATGCTGGTAATGTCCGACAAATCAAAATCAAAGGATAATAAGGTATCATTCACTCCGTCGTCATCTGAGTAAGTATATGTTTTTTTGGAAGAGATATCTTTCCCGGAATCCCATGAGTTAATTTCCAAATCCGCCCATGACCGGAAAGAACCGTTGACTGTGTTTCCGTTACTGTTTTCCAGCCAGATTCCGTTTAATGCTCCTCCCTTTCCATCTCCTGCCCGCACCGTATAGGAAACTTTATCCCCGGATGTAAGATTCTGGGCAAAGGCATTGGAAATCTGAAGATTTTTTACAATATTGGCATCTACCCCTTTGACCTCCTGCTCCTCCTTAAGTTTTGTTTCCCAACTGTAAGTCACTTTTCCGTTATTGCAGGAATTAATTGCGTCCACCATATCAGAAACGTTATCCACCATATCCACAAAAAAAGCCAGTGTGGCTCCTTCATAATTAACAGACCAGGCTCCGGGATGTGCATTGGAAGCCGAAAACGCCGCTCCATCCTCATCAATGAGATTTTCCCAGCCCAATGTTTTCCCGTCAATGGTAATTCCTGATGTACTCGCGGAAAAATCAAGCTTTCTGGTGATTTTAGGCACTGTATCTCCCGGTTCGCAACTGATATTAAAATAATTTCCGTTTGCATCCGTAAAGTTGTAGTCTCCGCCTGTAAAAATCTGTTTTCCCGTGGAAGCATCTATGCCAACGCCTACCCCCACCGTATCCCAGGTGTAGCGTTCCCCGTGAAATATAAAACCGCCGTATGTATAATCTCCCGTAGCACTGTCATAGGAAGCGTCAAAAACCTGCAAATCATGGGGCATTCCAAACACGTCCATAGACACATAGCTGTTGTCAAATATATCCTGGGTGTTGAACTGGGCGTTTTTACAAATATTATTGATTTCTTTTTTCAGCTCGGAAATTTCATTGTCGAAGGCAGCCCTGTCGGAGGGTGTGTTGGTATCGTTGGAAGCCTGTACCGACAGTTCCCGGATTCTTCCAATCATTTTAGACAATTCTTCCATTGCCCCGTCCGCTATCTGTATCCAGGAAATGCCGTCCTGGATATTCTGCTGTCCCCTCTTTAAGCCGCGCACCTGCCACCGCATTTTTTCTGAAATGGCAAGCCCCGTCGCGTCATCTCCCG
Organism: uncultured Lachnospiraceae bacterium; assembly: GCA_947630855.1. Classification (GTDB taxonomy): domain Bacteria; phylum Bacillota; class Clostridia; order Lachnospirales; family Lachnospiraceae; genus Roseburia_B. The sequence goes on along the minus strand of CANRJF010000024.1, from coordinate 898 downwards.
CCCGGTTGATACGGAAACCGGAAGATAATTTTTCCGAAGATTTTGATTTGTTCTGACCAGTGATATTTAACTGCCTTTCCGTAAACTGAGAAAGCAGGTTGTGTGCGATTGCCTGCATATGCGATTCCTCCTTGAATGTATGTTTTATCAGCCAAAGGTAATGAAACAACTGCAATACTCCATTTGCAGTTATGTTACTTATGCCTAATTTCTATATCGGCAGATTGGGCCACAATATTTAGTATTTACTAATAATTTTAGCAATAAATAATGTAAATTGCAAGGCACAAATGACTGCTTTTGTCATGACATTTGGTTCTCACAAGCGCCGGGCGTCCGTCAGCCTTGGCTGACACTTTTCCTTTGGACGCCCGTGTGCATAAAAAAAGGTGTAAAGCCTATCCTTAATAATTGGATAAAAGACTTTGCACCTTTTAGTCATGGCTGTTGCTATTTATACTCCAGAGCATACACATTTGCCAAATGATTTGCTATTCTAATTTAAATAGAGAATACCTGTTGGCAAATCATTTGGCTCACGGGTATAATTTATTTCGTATCTGTTTAGTACCCTCAAAAATCACCCAATTTTGTGGGCAGTTACCCGTTTCAACTCTTCCCGCAGATGCTTTATTTCTGCTTCCGCCTGTTCTGCCCGCCGTTCCAGTTCTCTGGTTTTTTCCCGTTCCCTTTCTGTTGTTTTTTTTGCCTCTTCGACTGCTTTTTCCTTTTCTTCAACCGCTTTTGCTGCCTCTTCTACTGCTTTTGCTTTTTCTTCGACTGCTTTCTCTTTTTCTTCGACTGCTTTTGCTGCCTCTTCTACTACTGTTTTTGTCCTCTCTTCTACCATTTTTGCTGCCTCCCTGGCGGCATCCTCCCTGATATATTCCTCCCATTC
>CANRJF010000023.1 GCA_947630855.1 uncultured Lachnospiraceae bacterium | reverse complement strand
GCCTTTGTGTTGTCCCCCAAACCAAGGCCGTCCGCCATGCCTGCCGCTAAGGCAATTACATTTTTCAAGGCTCCCCCCAACTCCATGCCCAGCATGTCCGGGCTGGTATAAACGCGGAACACATCATTCATAAATACACCCTGCACATATTCCGCAGTCTTTCTCGTCCTTGCCCCCGCCACTAAAGTTGTAGGCATCCTAAGCCCCACTTCCTCCGCATGGCTGGGCCCGCACATAACCGCCACATCCGCTGCCGGAATTTCCTCCTCGATAATATCCGTTAAAGTCATTAAAGTGCCTTCTTCGATTCCCTTTGCAACGCTGACAATAATCTGGTTCTGCCTTACAAAGGGAGCCAGGGATTTAGCAGTGCTTCTTGTGTAGGGGGAAGGCACTGCCAAAACAAGGATATCCATGCCGAAAACCGCCTGCTGCAAGTCCGTGGTAAATACAATGTCCTCCGAAAGTTTTACTCCCGGAAGCTTATCTGCATGTTCATGTTTCTCTTTTAACATTGCTATCTCGTCTTCTATAACAGACCACACCGTAACCTCATGCCCGTTATCGCTTAAAACTGCCGAAAGGGCAGTTCCCCAGCTCCCTGCCCCGATAATTCCTGCTCTTGCCATTTATTTTCCTTCTTTCTGGCCGTCTTTTTGGCTTTTAAAACTAAATTTGTTTTCATTGCCGTTTAACAGCCGCTTAATATTTTCTCTGTGGCGGACAATTGCAATTACCATAATAATCCCTGCCACTATGTAAATCTCCGGTTTATATTTTCCCGGCAGATTAAGAATCCCTGTCTCTCCATAAACCACTGTCTGTAAGAAAAAGCTAATCACTGCCAAAATGGAGCCTAAAGACACATACCTTGTGACTGCCACCGTCAGTACAAACACCCCTAAACTTACAGGCACTTCAATGGGGCAGCAGGCAATGATAAGCCCGCCTGTACAGGCAATCCCCTTGCCTCCCTTAAAATTTTTCATGTAAAAGGGAAAGTCATGGCCTAAAATACAGCCGAAACCTGCATAAAATTTCAAAAGCGCCATTGCCTCCGGCTGGCTTTTGTGAAAAATCAGCCATGTAATGAATATGGCAATAATGGGTTTTGAAATATCACCGATTAAAGTGATAAGTCCCGCCTTCCACCCGAAAATACGGAATGTATTGGTGGTTCCCGCATTGCCGCTTCCCATTTTTGTAATGTCCTGGTGCTTTGACTTGCTGTAAACATAACCGGACAAAAAAATGCCGCATACATATCCGATGGCCAGCGCGATAATACGGTTTATAATCATATTTTCCATAACTACCCTTCCTTTCTCTCCCTGACAAAAAATTTTAACGAAGTTCCCTTAAACCCAAATGTGTCACGAATGCGGTTTTCCAGATACCTGATGTAGGAAAAATGCATCAGCTCCTTGCTGTTTACAAAAACAACAAACGTGGGAGGCTTTACCGACACCTGGGTGGTATAATATATTTTAAGCCGTTTTCCCTTATCGGAAGGAGGCTGCTGCATGGCTACCGCCTCCGAGACAATCTCGTTTAAAACTCCGGTGGCAATGCGCATGGAATTATTCTCGATTACGGTATCTATCATCTCAAAAATTTTCCCTGTCCTAAGCCCTGTTTTTGCGGAGATAAACATGATTTCCGCATAGGGCATAAAACTTAAAACCTGGCGGATTCTCTCCGTATGTTTGTAGATTGTCTTATCATCTTTTTCAATGGCATCCCACTTGTTCACCACAATAATAATGCCTTTGCCCCTCTCGTGGGCAATGCCGGCGATTTTGGCATCCTGCTCCGTCACCCCTTCCGTGGCGTCTATCATCACAAGAACCACGTCCGCCCGCTCCACCGCCGTGACGGCACGGATAATGCTGTAACGCTCTAATTCTTCTTTTATCTTATTCTTTCTCCGAAGGCCCGCCGTGTCAATAAACACGTACTCTCTGCCGTTATACTCTACCGCCGTGTCAATGGCGTCCCTGGTAGTTCCCGCAATATCGGAAACAATCACCCGGTTCTCCCCCAGCAGATGGTTCACCAATGAAGATTTTCCCACATTGGGCTTTCCTACCACCGCCACTCTCGGCCGCTCATCCTCTTCCCCCAAAGCATCCTCCTTTGGGAAATGTTTTACCATCTCGTCTAACATATCTCCCAGCCCCAGTTTGGAAGCCGCGGATATGGGTATGGGCTCTCCGATGCCAAGATTGTAAAATTCGTACACATCCGGCATAAATTTCTCGAAGCTGTCCACTTTGTTCACTACAAGAAGCACCGGCTTTTGGGAACGCCGCAGCATATCCGCAACCTTGGCGTCCGCATCCATAAGCCCCTGCCTTACATCCGTAAGGAAAAGTATGACATCCGCCGTGTCAATGGCAATCTGGGCCTGCTGGCGCATCTGGGAAAGTATAATATCTTTGGATTCCGGCTCGATTCCTCCGGTATCAATTAACGTAAAATTTTTATCAAGCCAGGAGGCCTGTGCATAGATACGGTCCCTGGTAACTCCCGGGGTATCTTCCACAATGGAAATCCTCTCTCCTGCAAGAGCATTAAATAGGGTAGATTTTCCCACATTGGGACGGCCTACCACTGCAACAACCGGTTTACTCATAATATCAATAACTCCTTATCTGTAATCTAAAATGGCATTTATTAAATCCTGACCGCTTGATTTTACAATATACACCGGAACATGTAAAGCATTTTTCAATTCTTCCACTGTCATATCGTCTAAAAATACCTCCTCGCCGCTTTTTAGCATGGAGCAGGACAAAAGAAGCTCCTCCCCTAAATCTTTCCCTTTTAACTGGGCTAAAATGTCCCCTCCTGTTAAAAGCCCGGACACCGTAATCATCTCCCCGAAAAAATCATTGCGGATGCCCTCAACACAAACTTCTGCATTGGGGTATTTTTTTTGCAGTTTTCGGGATAAACGGCTGATTAAAGGGGCTGACAACTTTCCCGTGGCAATGGTAACCTTCCGCCTTGTATTTCCTCCCGGGCAGTTTTTTAATGCTTCTAAAAATTCATTTTCCAGAAGCCGCATCATTCCCACCCCGTTCTCCAACTGAAGATAGCCGTCATAATTTTCCTCAGGAGGCATATCCATTCCGGCTAAAAGATACCACTCGTCCCCCCCATGGACAAAATGTATGCCGAAACGTTCCATACAGTACTGCTGCCATTTATGGATAACAGATATTACCTCTGTGGCGTCCTCCTTTGTAAAAGGTTTTAGGGGATACAGCCCCTCCCTGTATTTTGTAAGCCCCACAGGGACAATGGAAAGGCTTTTCATGTGGGGAATGTACTCCGTAAGTTTCCCGATGCTGTATTCTAATTCTTCCCCGTCATTTATGTCTTTACACAACACAATCTGGCCGTTCATCTCCACCCCTTTGTCATGGAGATATTCAAGTTTCTTTAAGGCATCCCCCGCAAAGCGGTTGTTTAACATTTTACAGCGCAGTTCCCCGTTCATGGTATGCACCGACACATTCACAGGCTCCAGATGATATTGTACAATCCTGTCTAAATCTTTCTGCTCCATATTGGTTAAAGTAATATAATTCCCCTGGAGAAAAGAAAGCCTGGAATCGTCATCTTTAAAATACAATGTGTCCCGCATACCCCCCGGCATCTGGTCAATAAAACAGAATATACAGTGATTCCGGCAGGATTTGTAATCGTCCATAAGTCCGTTTTCAAATTCAATGCCCAAATCTTCATTGTAGTCCTTTTCTATTTCCAGTTCCCATTCTTCCCCGTCTTTTTTTCGTATCAGCACTACAATATATTCGTCATTGATAAGAAAATGATAATCAAAAATATCCTGTATTTCTTTATCGTTGATGGCTAAAAGCACATCCCCCGGCTCAATCTCCATCTCCTCTGCAATGCTTTCAGGCTGCACACGCCAGATTATATGTTCCCTGTTCATAGGCTGCTCCCTCATCTTACCGCTTTCCATACTAAAAACAGTTTACACTAAAAAAGGAAGAATAACAACCTGCTATTCTTCCTTTTGGTCATAATGCTTAATCGACAGCCTGCTCTTCCTGTTCTACCTCCCATATTGTGCAAAGTTCCTCCCGGCTCTCAATTATGCCTTCCTCCAATAACACTCCAATGATATTTTCACAGTCTGCCGTAAAGGTAATATATGCCGTATCACTTTTAGAATTGAAATTGCTCCATCTTTTGTCTGTATAATAGAAGCTGTCATTATAGGAACGGGTGCCCTCTTTATTGATATACTCAAGCTGGATGCCGTTCCAGTATGCGCTCTTTTTGTATTCCTCGGTGTAGCTCATTCCTCTCCCTATCTGTTCCGCAAAATTCCCTTCCTCCACGTCTTTTAAAAACGCCTCATATACTGCCTGTGCCTGCTGTGCCGATATCTCCACGGGCACGGAAGAATAACTGGTATCTGCTCCCTCAGCCTCCACAGTTACCCGGGTTTCTATATGACCGCCTGTATATTGATTTTCTTTGTAATTTATTCCGAACACGGATTTTATATAATTTTCCGGTTCTGCCAAAAGGCTTACAACCTCTCCTGCCGGGGAAGATGCGTCAGACAAATCCTCCTCTCTTACGGGAATTATATAGGAGCGGTATAATACGGTATCGTTTTTTAAAAAATATTTTACGTTCACATAATATGTGGATTCTTCCTCATCATATAACCCCAGCTTCCTGTATTCTTTCTTGTGGGATAAAATATTTTCATGCAGTTTTATAATGTCTTCTATATCCTCCCCTTCTTCCCCTCCGGCAAAATTTCCGCCGCAGGCAATATATGCTTCTTTTACACTGTCTGCTTTTGGCACTTTCTTCTCCACGCCAAACACATCCCCCCGGATGCAGAGCAGCAGAACCGCCAATACCGCCGCAAATATCCCGCATTCCATAAAACGCTTCTTCTTAAATACCCGAAAACTTTTCTCCACAAACATTTGTGCCACAAAGAAAAAGACTGCCCCAAATATCAATGCTGCAATGGCCATAACCACAAACTGGCCAGTTAAGGATTGATAGTACACCACGGCATCGGCAAGGAGTGCGCACAAAAACGCGCCGCAGATACCTACGCCCCAGCGGAATACCGGTGTCACCCATTTAACGGATATAAGGCTTCCCGCCGTCTCAATCTGCCGTTTCTGGTATACCATATAAGCTGCCGCCACGATAACAACTGCCGCAGCCACATAGCCTGCCACAAGGGCTCCGCCGTCAATACCGCTGCATAAACGAACTTCGTTGCTATACGTTATATTCACATAAATTTTACTGGTCATATAGTACAGGGGGGATAAAACATCCAGCCTGCTCTCCCAGAAATCAGGGGTTATCCCGTAAGCTATTATGGAAAACAGCAAAATAAACATCAGTTTACATCCCACAAAAAGCAAATTTATAATCAGTGAAAACACAGGCATTGCAATTAACTGCCCCACAAACATGCCCACGAACACATGAAAGCTAAAGAAGAAAAAGCTGATGCCCATGGCAACAATAAGTCCCTTAAACACAATGTCAATATAGTTAAAACCGCATCCTGCCCCAACTAAAATCCCAAGAAGGGCTCCGATAATCTGGGGCACCCACAAAAACGCCAGACCGGAAAGATAATTGGTAATAAACAGCGATTTTCTCGTTACCGGCAGGGCATGAATGGTATATGCCGCCCGGGAAGTGTAAAGGTAGGAAAACACTGCCCCCGCCGCAATTAATGTTATGAAAAACAAAAATACGGGATTGACAAATACCTGGGTCAGCTCCGGCAGCAGTATGGACTGTTCCACAATTTCCTCAAAAGTTAATGAATAATTTGTTGCATTACTGTTTGACAACTGCTTAAAAACATTATATATCATAAAAGGATACAAAAACAGGTAAAACAACAGCAGCACTGCCCATATGGGCCAGAAATGGGTCACATTCTTTTTAAATATGGCTTTGTTAAAACAGGATGTCTTTGACTTCATAATCTACCCCTCCTAATTCATAGATGAAAATTTCTTCCAGGGTCAGCGGCAGAAGGTCAATCAACATAGGATTCATCTTCTCTAACTGACTCTTAGCAGCCTTAGGGTCCCCTCTTACAATCAGGGTGTACACCCTTCCTGTGTTGGACATATGAAGCACATCAAAATCCTCCGGCAGTTTGGGCATCTCCGCCTCAAATGCCACCTGAATTTTGCACACGCTTCCCTGAAGTTCGCTTAGGGAACGCTCAATGATAATCTTTCCTTTGTGCATAATCCCCACATGGTCGCACACATCCTCCAATTCCCTTAAATTATGGGAGGATACTAACACGGTGGTATCTGCCTCCGCCACATCCGCCATAATAATGCTCCAAATCTGGCGGCGCATAACCGGGTCTAACCCGTCCACCGGCTCATCCAGTATAAGCACCTGGGGCCTGGTACATATGGCAATCCAGAATGCCACCTGCTTCTGCATGCCTTTGCTTAAACTGCGGATATTTTTCTTTGGGTCTACCTCCGGAAAAAATTCCATAAGCTTATAAAACATTTTCTCGTCAAAATTCCTGTATAAACCCTGGTAATACCGCTTCATCTCAAATGTATTGGCGGACATAAAGTAAAATAAATCATCGGGGATATAGGCAAATTTCTCTTTTACCCCGGGATTTTCATACACTGCCTCCCCGGCAATTTTTACTTCCCCTGCATCCTGGCGGTACACGCCGGTAAGATGCCGGATTAAAGTGGATTTTCCTGCGCCGTTGGGCCCTACCAAACCGTATATTGCACCTTTTGTCACATGCATATTGGCACCGTCTAAGGCACGGAATCCGTCAAATTCTTTTACAAGATTACTGATTTCAATCATTTTTTATTCCTCCCTGATATATCTGCTCTATCCGCCCGAATAAAATGTCTTTTTTTACGGATAAAACAAAAAGTTCTGATACCACGTCGTCAAATTCCGTCAACAGTTCCTGCTCCCTGGTTTGTTTTATCAGCACAGAAGAGGAGGCAAAGGTTCCTTTGCCCTGTTTGCTGTAAATATAGCCCTCCGATTCCAATTCCCGGTAGGCCCTTGATATGGTATTGGGATTAATTGCAAGATTCGACGCCAATTCCCTGACTGAAGGCAGTTTTTCATCCGGCTCTATGGCTTTTGACAAAAGCAGTTTGCGTATGCCGTCCTTAATCTGCTCATAAATGGGTTTCGCATCCCTGTAATTTAACTGCAGCAATTCACATAACCTCCTAACTATTAGTGTTTTATGTGTACTAATTCATTTAATACAGTTAGGATACCACGAAATAAAAAGAATAACAATAAAGATAAACGAAGGAAAAGATTAAGATTTCCTTAAGATATACTGATTTTTGCTTATTTTAAAGCCAGCACTGCCGCTAAATTCCCACGTTTTCCCTGGGTGGCACGGTGGGAAAACAGTAATTTTTCGTTGCAGCAGGTACAGATATTGGTAACTGCCAAATGCTCCTTTAACACGCCTGCCTCAAGAAGCACAATCTCATTGGCCCTCCACAAATCAAGGAGATACTTTCCCCCTGCTTTTTTTGTAAGAATCTCCTCTTTTTTCTCTCCAAACTCCCGTAAAAACTCTTCCGCCACATCACTGCCGATTTCGTAACAATCCCGGCAGATGGAAGGCCCGATGGCACAGAGCACATCCTTTGGATTTGTGCCAAACTCCCTGTTCATAGCCTCTAAGGTTACTTTTCCCATGCGCCCCACGGTTCCCCTCCAGCCGGAATGGCTTAATCCAATGGCATGATGGGTTTTGTCCACAAAAAACAAAGGCACGCAGTCCGCATAAAATGTGGTGAGGGTTACGCCTTTTTCATTGGTAATCAGCCCGTCAATATCCGTAAAACACCTGTCTTTCCCCATTCCTGTGCCTGCATCTTTCTTTCCCACACGCAGTACGTTGGTGGTATGGGTCTGATGGGAAAAACAGAAACTGTCCTCTTTAAGTTTTAAGGCTTCTGCAAGCCTCCGGTAATTTTCCTTAACAGCCTCCCTTTTATCCCCTCTTGTAAAACTTAGGTTCAGGGAAGAAAAAATCCCTTCGCTGACGCCCCCAAGCCTTGTGGTAAAACCGTGGACAACAATTCCTGTTTCCTCAAGCAGGGGATACTTTAACAATGGCAGAATTTCCCCGTTTTCCAGAGGATACTCTGCCACTTTTAACACGTCTTCTTCCGATTTTTTTATAAAATTCAACTGATTCATTTTCTTTCGGAGATTCCCACAAAAGGATTTTTCTCCATCTCCTGTCTCTGATTTTTAAATACTAAACTCAAATGCATTTTCTATATGGGTAATTTCATCCCCCGTAATGGCAACCACATCAAACCTGCATGGCGTATCCACGGACAGATGGTGTCTGGAAAGGTAATAAAGGGCGGCGCGGCAGATTCTTTTCTGCTTCCTTACATTCACTGCCTCTAAGGGATTCCCCCGGCTTTCGTTTTTCCGGTATTTTACTTCCGCAAATACCAGGGTATCCTCTTTTTTCACAATTAAATCTATCTCACCAAAACGGCTGTAAAAATTCTTTTCTACAATATCATACCCTGTCTGAGAAAAATATAATGCCGCCAGATTTTCTTTTTCGTTTCCAATGCTTCTTTTATTTTCCAAGCCGCCCTGCCTTTTTTAGATTCTACTGTAATTTTGACCGCAGTTTATCCATATCATCCACAAAAACTAAAATTTCCGCCACAACTTCATATAATTCCGGGGGTATGGCATCCCCTATTTCCAGTTTTGATAAGGTATCCGCCAGCTTATTGTCTTTGTACAGGGGAACGTCGCTCTCTTTGGCTTTCTCAATAATTTTCTCCGCCAGCTCCCCTTTTCCTGTGGCAAGAATGGTTGGCGCCACATCACCGGGATTGTATGCTAAGGCAACTGCCGTTTTCTTTTTACGAATATCATTTTTTTTATTTTCCACTTTTCTCACGCCCTGACATCAAAAGAATATCTGTGAACCATTCCGCCTGCCGCAGGCTGGCCTGCCAAAATCTGCTCTATAAAATTCGGCGTTTTCTCCTGGGTATTCACCTGAACCTTTACCTGATAGCCTTTTTTCTCCAAACGTTCTTCCAGTTCATCTAAATGCTCTAAAATCAGATTGTAGGATATGTCATCCGGCAGGTAAAAATTGGTGGTGACTTTTCTCTGATGCATTCGGATGGAAACATCCGTAGAACCAAGATGTTCCAAATCCAAATGCAAAAATGCCGTTAAATCCCCGTCTTCCTCTCCCTTTCTCTTTCTGCCGGTGTACACATACAAATCGCTGTGGGCATTCTGGCCGGAAAGTTTTAAGGGAATCTGCACGTAGGCATATGTCTGGTTCAACTGGTTCATAAACTGAATATTGTTCCGCACCGCCGATGTGGTGTCCGTAAGATTCTGGGCATTCTGCCCGAAATTTTTTAAAACCTGCTCCACCTGCTCCATCTGGCGGTTTAACCGCTGGTATAACTCGTTTACTTTATTCTCCGTCTTTAAATCTTCCGGCTTTAACAGCCATTGCTGCTCCATAACATTCCGAAGAAGCATCCTGTATTCCCTGCCGGAGACAAGTTCGCCAAGGGCAGCCCTGGAAAAAGCGTCTTTGCCGGAAAAAGCCTGTTCCAGCATGGAAAGAAGCTGCCTGGAGGTTAAATTTTCATTTAATTTCCCATCTTCAAATACTGCCGGATTTTGGGCAAATTCGGGAATGGCGCTAAGCTGCCTTGCCAGGTTTGAAAGCTGTCTGCCGCTAAACAACTCTGTTATGGCAGTACCCTCATTTAAGGGAAGGGATGCCTGGGATTTTTCCTGGCCTGCCCCCCCTTTTTCTATGGTTTCCTCATTGATTACAATTTTCTCTGGCACATCCCCGGGGTTTTTTATATTCTGCTCCGTAAGCACCTGGGAAGAATCTTTTATCTCCCCCCCGCTTTTATCCGCCGCCATATTTAACAGGGTTTCCGTCTTTTCTGCTTCCCCGAAAACTTTAATGTCTTCCACTGCTGCCTGTGCCCCCGCCTCCCCGGAAGGGTTATTGACCCCGGAGGCAGGATTTGCGGTTCCCTCTTCCCCCACTAAAACTTTTACTATCTCCTGGTTTAGCTGCAGCATCTCTCCAACGCTTAATTTACCGTTTGTCAACTGCTGGGGCAGCCCCTTCATCACAGTTTCCAACTGGTCCAGCACTGCATACTGGTCTGCCTTGTAATTTTCAAACATTGCCGCCATCTCGTCCGTAATGGGAATCCCCAGTTTTGCCATCTGCACAATGGTATTAATATCCATTCTGTCATTTCCTGACACCACCCTTGCCATGGCAAGAAGGCTCTGCTTATCAATGGGCATGGACTGCTCCATCATGGCATTTACCATGGTAAGCATTTTGGCGTTTGACGGCAGGCTTGCGGCATCTAACGCGGCGAGAAGCGTAGGGTTGCCGGCTATGCCGTTGGAAAAGGGACGTATGGCAATCTGTGCCCCGTTATTGGATTTTACCTGAAAAAACATGGACTGGCCTACATTTACAGTCACTCCCGTATCCAATCTTGCCTGTATGGTTTTTCCGTCAGGCAGTCCTAACTCCACCACACCGTTTTCCATGCTGTTGATATTTCCCTCAAACACATTGCCCACAGACATCTGCTGTAAGGAAGAAACTACCTGCTTAATCCCCTGGGTTCCCTGGGCAATTTCCATGCCCCCGGCAATATTCCTGTTGTATTGGTTTAACATATCCGTTATCTGCATATATATTCCCCTTTTAAATAACTATACGGCCACAAAATGTCCGATAAATGTTTTTCTGTGGATTGGGGACGGCCCGTACTTTTTTAAAGCTTCAATATGTTCTCTGGAACCATACCCTTTATTGGAGGCAAAATGATATTCCGGCATCACTTTATCATAATCTGCCATAAGCCTGTCTCTTGTAACTTTGGCAATAATGCTGGCCGCGCCGATGCTGATGCTTTTTTCATCCCCTTTGATAATAGGAACCTGCTCTATTTCTATCCTTGGAATGGTCACTGCATCATTTAATAATATATCGGGTATTACGGAAAGATTTTGAATAGCTTTTTGCATGGCTTCGTATGTTGCCTGTAAAATATTAATCTCATCGATTCTTGCGGGGGATGCCATGCCCACTCCCACTGCCACAGCCTGTTCCATAATCACATCATATAATTCCTCCCTTTTCGCCGGGGTAAGCTTCTTGGAGTCATTAATATAAAGTATCCCACAGTCTTTGGGCAGAATCACCGCTCCTGCCACCACCGGGCCTGCCAATGGCCCTCTTCCTGCCTCGTCAATACCGCATATATAGTTCCTGTCCTCATATTTTTTCTCATAAACCTTCAGGCGTTCAATCCGCTTCTTTTCTTCTTCCAGTTTCAAAAGCTGTTTTACTGCCTTTTCCACAAGATTTTTAACGCCTGTTCTGTCATCATCTTTGTATTTTTCTATAAAAGAAGGCAGCTTATTTTTTTCTGCCGCCTGAAATTCTTCTTTTATCTCCCCGATTTTCTTTTGTCCATCCATTTTTTATCCTCACCCATACATCCCTTACTGCCCTGCTGCCGGAGATTCCAAAGTAATCCTCCCCAGTTTTCCTCCCCGAAATTCATCGATAACAAGATTTGCCGCCTTGGTGTAATCCAGTTCATTTCCCCTTATGCGGCAGTTTCTTTTGTCCGCTATTTCCGTGAGTACACCCACGGCATTCTCCCCTTCTAAGATATGATACCGCTCTTTAATACAGCCCGGATAATTTTCCAGTAAAAATTTTATCAGTTCCGTTGCAAGTTCATCTATATTTAATATTTCATCCTTTATGGAGCCAATCAATGCCAGATAAAGCCCCACCTTCTGGTCTTCAAATTTGGGCCAGAGGATTCCCGGGGTGTCTAATAATTCTACGTTTTTATTCAGGCGAATCCACTGTTTTCCCTTGGTTACTCCGGGCTTGTTCCCTGTTTTGGTACATGCCTTTCCCGAGAAACTGTTGATAAATGTGGATTTTCCCACGTTGGGGATTCCCACCACCATGGCACGTACCGGCCTGTTTTTTATGCCTCTTTTCCTGTCCCGTTCCGTTTTTTCTTTACATGCCTCTAAAACCACATTTTGTATTGCCTTCATACCGCCCCTGTTTCTGGCGTCTATGGATGCCGTATAGTACCCTTTTTCCTTAAAAAATGCGCTCCATTCCTTTGTGGTTTTCTCGTCTGCCAAATCCGCTTTATTCATTAATATAAGCCGTGCCTTATTTTTCCCCAGTTCGTCAATATCGGGATTACGGCTGGAATACGGGATTCTTGCGTCTATCAGCTCTATAATTAAATCAATTAATTTTATGTCCTCCTGCATCTGACGTTTTGCTTTTGTCATATGCCCCGGATACCATTGAAACTGCATAAATATTCCTCTTTGCTTTCTACTTGATAAATCCTAAATTTTCATAGGGGGATACAATAAACCATGCTTTCCCTATCATGTAATCTTTTTTTACATTTCCGATATTGGCATAACGGCTGTCCTCGCTGTTGTTCCTGTTATCCCCTAAAACAAAGTACTCGTCCTGCCCTAAGGTAATAGGCTCCGCCGCCAGCTCCGCATCCAAAACCGGAGGGAACTCCCCCTCCTCTTCAAAAAGTTCATCGTTGACATATATTTCTCCGTCAATAATCTGTATGGTATCCCCCGGCACTGCAATGACCCGCTTTACATAATAGTGGGATTTCTCATTGCCGTTTGGCAGAAATACTACTATATCATTGGGTTTTGGGTCTGTTACCAGATAAAGGAACCTGTTGATTAGAATTTCCTGTTTGTTTTCCAGGGTAGGCGCCATGGACTGCCCTACCACACTTGTCCTAAGCCCCACAAAGTACACGAGCACAAATGCAATTACCAAAACAATTATGCATTCCACAATCCAGATAAATACCTCTCTTATAATGGGTACATTTATTTTCTTTTTTTCACGTCCAAAATGCAATCCGCTTCTTCTTCTCATATTTTCCTCTGTTAATTTTATAAGAAAAAACGGTATTCAAAAATTTCTGAATACCGCCTCCTGCTCCTGCAAGAATTATTTCATCAGTTCTTTTACCTTTGCAGCTTTTCCGGAACGCCCTCTCAAATAGAATAATTTCGCCCTTCTTACTTTACCGCGGCGTACAATTTCTACTTTTTCCACATTTGGAGAGTGTAACGGCCATGTCTTCTCAACGCCTATACCCCCTGAAATCTTGCGGACAGTAAAAGTTGCACGATTGCTTCCGCCCTGTTTCTTTAAAACAACGCCCTCGAAAACCTGGATTCTCTCACGGTTACCCTCTTTGATTTTACCGTAAACCTTAACGGTATCCCCCACATGGAACTGTGGAACTTCCGCTTTTAACTGCTCTGATTCAATGTTCTTAATAATTTCATTTGCGTTCATTTTATTTCCTCCTATTTGTCCGATGTTCTTAATACTTCCCAAACAGTAACAGAGGACCATCGCATACTTTACACAACTATCAAACTATAACATAAAAAAACTGTGTACGCAAGGGTTTTTTCTATATTTTCGCTTCCATATCCATTTCTTTTTCCTTTTCAATATCTTCCGGCGACATGTACTTTAAGTAAATTTTTTCCAGTATAACATTTAAACACCAGCCTGATAACGCAGGCAGGAAGAAAAGGAGGGAGGGCACAAGATACAAAAGCACACAGCAGACTGCCAGTTCCACTAGAATCAATAAGGATTTGGGCAGATTGGCAATGGCTATAATGGCGGCGTTTTTCATGGTCTGCTTTGTATCGTTTTCAAATCTTGCCACGTAGGAAAACAGATAAACCATCCACAAAATCAACAGCCCAATCAACACTAAGAATACATAATAAAAGAATCCCAGTTTTTCCCCATTCTGCAGCATCTGAAATGTAATGTATGCATCCATCCCAAGAATCATTCCCAGGACAAGGCAAATCAGCCACATAATGGTGGACTGTTTAAAATTGGAGCGAAAGGAACTCCAAAAACTTTTCCACACATATCCCCTGTTTCCCCGCAGAGCCTTGTGAACCGTGTAATATGTAGCGGTGCAGGAAGCCCCGATGGTAAAAATCGGAATACTAAACACCACAAAGAGAACACTTAATAAAAAACAGTCTGCTATTTTGTTTATCACCTGAAAAAATTTGTTTTCGTAATTAAATAAATTATTCATATTTATCCTTCTTTCTCCTGCTGCGATTAATCCCACCAAAAATACCAGACAGTGGATTTTCTTATACAATCTGCCAGTTCACCCAATGTTCCTTCAGCAGTGCATTGGTCCACTCTGTCCGGGGAAAATGCGTAGTGTTCTTTTGCCAGATCCCATGCTTCCTGTTTCGAAAGACTTGTTTTTCCCACATAAAATTCCAGTTCATCATGGGAGAACACAGCCGGAAATGCATGATAAGTTTCATACCAGTAACGGCAGACTTCCATCATCTCCAATGCCTCCGGGCATTCATTCCATCCCCCAATGGGAATATAAGCAATGACTTCCCATGGGTTTTTTACAGGTATCTCAAAGAGGATGGTTTCTTTTATTCCCTCTCCATCCAGCTTCATAAGGGAAGTAAAACCTGTCAGGCTGTCCCCGTCTCTCATTTTTCCCTTCCACTCTTTTTCTTCCCCTTCATAATCTTCCATATATTCCTGATAACGTTCTGCTAAAATCTCTTTTCCCCTGCCTGCTGCTTCTTTAATTATTTCTTCTTTTTGATACTCCTCATCCTCCAATATTTCAAGCCATTCTTCTAAGGTATCATCAGATACTACCAATACAGGGACAAACCCCTGTTTTTGTCCTTTCTTCAACGCTTCCTCGTAGGCTTTTTCCACATCATCAACATCTGTCTGTTCCGAAAAGACCTGATGGGGACAGTTTACTTTTTCTATGATGGACTTTGTAATTTCATTCATAAAATTCCTCCTCGTAAATGCATGTTTTTAAATATTTATACTCCAGAGCATACACATTTGCCAAATGCTTTGCCGTTTTTTTGAAACAGAGAATACCTGTTGGCAAATCAAATCATTTGGCTCACGGGCATAAATAGCATATCATATTTATTTTGTAAAGTCTATTCTATCTTAAAAATTCCAGATTTCCTGTGTACAAAAAATGAAAAAGACAGTATAATAGAAAAGAATGTTACGGGCAACTGTTGGGTATCCCCACAGATACTGTTACAGTCCGAATACCTGAATCTGCCCCTTTTGGCAGAAATATACGAATATGGGGAAATGACACATGAAACCTTTCAAAAAACAAAAGAACAAGATGAAAACCAAAAGAAGCATCCGCTTTAAAATCATGACTATCACTACCATTATTGTAGTGGGCGTTATGCTTGTATGTTCCGGCATCCTGCGGTTTTCCATGCAGGATTTGACGGAATCCATTTTGCTGGACGTGCTGCAGCCAATGGCCTCCCAGTCCGCGTCGGCAGTGGAATCCAACATCCACCTGATGGCTGATAGAATCAGCGAACTGGCTTTGGACAACCGGCTTACAAACTCTAATGCAACACAGGCAGACGAAGCAGCCGTCATGGTGGAAGCCAGAAATAATTATGAACTTTACGGCATTGGTTTTTACACAAAATACGGCAATGTCATGGCTGCTGACGGGCAGGCTTTTGGCAGTATAAAAGATACGGAACTTTTATCTCTCTTAGAAGAAACGGACAACCTGGTAATTGCAGACCCCATTATAACAGACACCTATGTGGGCATTCCCGTAGGTATACCGGTAAAAGCAGAGGACGAAACATGGGGCTATCTGGTAGGCATTTATAATTATGATATGTTAAGCGAAGTTTTAGGCTCCATACGCATCGGACAAAACGGCATGGCGCTGATTCTCAATGAAGAGGGCAAAGTAGTTGGACACCCGCTGGTTGATGTTGTAAAGGAAGAAGTCAACATCTATGACATGGACACAGAACCTTCCGCCCACAGTATCTTTGACAGGATGCTAAGCAGGGAAACCGGCACTGCCCAGGGAATTGTAAACGGACAGGACTCCTATGTGGCATTCTGCCCGATACGGGGTACACGATGGAGCTTTGCAGTGGAAGTTCCCAAAACCGATTATATGCATTCCACAAATATGGCACTGCTGAATACGTTGGTGGGCACATGCGGCGCCTTAATCGTGGCATTAATTTTTATCTGGATAACCACGACTATGATTTCCAGGCAATTGAAAAAAGCAATCCTGCGGGTAAACGGACTGGCAGAAGGGGATTTAACGTCACAGGTAGAAGTGAAAAAAAGCGGCGATGAAGTTGAGATTTTGTCCACGTCTTTGGAAAGTACGGTCTGCAATATGAACCGATATATTACGGAAATACAAAGGGTACTGAATAATATTTCCAAAGGCAATTTAAATGTTTCCGCTGACGGTGACTACCATGGAGATTTTGGAGTACTAAAAGAATCTTTGACCCATATTATTGAATCTATGAATCAAATGATGATGCAGATTAACCAGACAGCTTTAAGGCTGACTGACACGGCATTAAATATGGGAAGCCAGTCACAGGAGTTACAGCAGTCAGCGCAAAGCCAGACAAATGCCATGGCGGATTTAAATTCGGAAGTGGCAAACATCAAGGACAATTTAAGTGACGTAACGAAAAATACAAAAGAAACTATGCAGCGGGCAGCGGAAATTGCGGAACAAATTTCTGAAGGCAACAGGAAGATGGATGAACTTACCACTGCCATGGAAAATATTTCACAAAATGCAGCGGATATCACAAAAATCAGCAACCTTATTGAAGATATTGCCCAGCAGACCAATATTCTTGCCATCAATGCTTCTGTGGAAGCCCAGAGAGTGGGCCCGGCAGGAAAAGGATTTGCCGTTGTGGCAGGCGAGGTGAGACAGCTTGCAGGACAAAGTTCCCAGGCGGCAAAAAATACGGTGGATATGCTGTCCACTGCCACCCACCTTATCCGCAAAGGGGTGAAGCTGACGGCAGAAACTTCCCAGGCACTTGAAGAAATCCAAAAAAGTTCCAATGCGGTGACAGATATTGCTGTGCGGCTTTCAGAGACGGTAAACATACAGGAAACATCCTTAGAAGGCATGTCCGGCAGAATTGAAGAACTTTCCTCCATTACCCAGCAGAACCTTACCTGCGCGGAAAATACTGCGGATGTAAGTGTGGAACTGGATTCGGAATCAAAGAAATTGAAAGAACTGTTAGAAAGATTTGAATTTCATTAATCATTAATACAATTTGGAGGACATCACATGAAAAAATATATTTTAACGGGCGTATGCCTTATATTCATTTTGATTATGGGAGGATGCGGCGATACCCAGACTAAAATGCAGGATGGTACATACACGGCGCAGATGTCGGATTACTCTTTTGGCTGGAAGGAATATGTTACCATCACCGTAAAAAACGGATGCATTATTTCCACAGAATTTAATGCAGAAAATGCCAGTGGTTTTATTAAAAGCTGGGATAACGCCTACATGAAGAATATGAGGCCTGCTACCGGCACATACCCCAATGAATACACCAGATATTATGCAGCCCAGCTTACGGGCCAAAGTACGCTGCCGGAAATAGACTGCTTATCAGGTGCCAGCAATTCCGGAAAAAACTTCAAAAAACTTTCCCAGGCAGTTGTGGAACAATCCATAAAGGGAGATTCTTCCATTGTCTATGTGGAATCGGCGCAGGAACAAAGTGAGGAATAACTGTATAAAGCGGGCAAATCCGGGTTTGTCAAGTAAAATGTGTAAGTTTTTTATCGGCGGTCCCTTAATCCCAGGGGGCTGCCCGCTTTTCATTGCACATACTATTTTTATCTTCTGCATTATAGTAAACGCATTTATTTAATGCGTTTACTATAATTTTTCCTGTTCATCAGATAAATATAAGCATCCTCCAAAGAGACCTCACATGATGCGCAGGGGATATCCGGTTTATTTTCACAAATAATCCTCAGCCGTATCCCATCTTTCGTATACTGCTTCGACGACACATGATACTTTCTTTCCAGCTCTCTGGCCTGCTCATCATCCCCTGCTTCACACACCCATACATGCCCTCTTGCTTCATCCAGAAGTTCTCTCATTCCTCCTGCATACAAAAATTCTCCCTTTTTCATCACAGCCAGTCGGTTACAGGTGGCTGTCAAATCTTCCACCACATGAGTAGAAAAAAGCACGGTACGTTTTTCGGAAAAATCTGCCAGCAGATTGCGGATACGAATGCGCTCCTCCGGGTCCAGCCCTGTGGTAGGTTCGTCTACAATCAGAAATTCCGGTTCATTTAAAAGCGCCTGCACAAGCCCCACCCTCCTTTTCATACCGCCGGAAAGCTGCCGCATTTTCTTTTTCCGGTGCTCACTCAAGCTGGTCATTTCCAGATACTCTGCAATGCGTTTTTTGCAGAGATCCTTTGGCACGCCTGCCAGAGCCCCCATATATTCCAGGCACTCCTCTATGGTAAGCCCCGGATAGAGTTCAATCTCCTGTGGAAGATAGCCGATTTTTTTCTGAATTTTTTCATAGTTTCCTTCGTAATACATTATGCCGTCCAAATCCACTGTCCCCTCGGTGGGAGGCAAAAGCGTTGTCAATACCCGCATAAGGGTGGTCTTTCCGGCGCCGTTTTCTCCCAGCAGGCCGAAAATCCCTTGGGGGATTTCCAGATTTGCATGTTTAATCGCAGTCACTCCGTTTTTAAAAGTCACAGTCAGGTCATTTATTTTTATACTCATAAGTCTATCCTCTCTTTCTTATTATTTTGGGAAGCATTCCCGCCATCACCAGACACAGTGCGGCGCACACAAGTTTCCCCCACAGCCAGCCAAAATCTCCTCTGTCTTCAATATCCCGAAACGCATAGGAAAACACATTCCATTTGCCCAAAATCTCATCCCCCGCCTTAGAATTTGTAAATACCCACAAAACAAGGCAGCCTCCGATTCCCGCCCACATGGTTTGAAACAGGCAGGATATAGTATGGGACAGCATTCCCCAGAAAACCAGCGTGACTACAACAGCCGCCATGTAACTTCCAAACAGGCCCCATCCATAAGGCTCCTCCTGAAAAAGCGGAACCGGCCTCTGTATCATAAAAAACAGCCCATAGCCTGCGGCAGCAAGAAGGAGCAGATAAATCTCCTGTAACCCAATCCTTTGGTATATGGAAAAAATTCTGTTCTTCAGGGGATAGAGCCGTTCCACTTCTGACCTTTTACTGGCGATTTCCTGTACATAAGTATCCGCACAGAACACTGCCGCTAATAACGCCATCATAGGCTCCAGCGCAAGGCCGATTTCATCCGTAAACGCCACCCCCCGGATCACGCTTAAAACACAGACGAAAAACAGGGAATACGACAGTTTATAAAAGGGCAGGCAGATTTTTATTTCTTTCTTCATTACATCCTCCTCCTTTTCCACAATCCTACACAAATAAAAAGAATTGCTGCGGATGCCAGCACCAGAAAACTCTGGTTCATCACTGCCATAGGCGGCGGTGTGGTGTCAAACAAAGGCCCCGGGAACCGTACCATAATCGCCAGGGGACGCCCGTAATATCCAAACACGCCCTCTGCATTCCTTTTACCCGTATTGGAATATATCATGTGGAGGATTAAAAGGGGTACCGCAGGCAGAGGATTTAAAAACAGCAGGGATATCAGGCTGTACACGCATACAATCATCAGCATATTTGGCAGAATATAAAGCAGGGTTGCTATGAGAAAATCTGTAAGATGTACTTCAAAACCATTGCCTTTTGTACAGATACAGCAGGCTGCCCAAAATATCAGATTTAAGACTGCAAGGACAAGCAGGCAGACAAAAAAGCCTCCCGCCGCTTTTCCAAGGACATACTCTCCTGCCCCCACAGGTTTTGTATGTAGAAGCTGGTATGTGTCTTTTCTGGTATCCTGCCAAAACAGGAGGGCAAGCATAATTGTGGCAAAAAAAGCCATAAAAAGCCCTGCAAAATCCGCAAATTTTCTGGAGAAATAATAGGAAAAGCTTTTATCCTCCAGCCTGCTCTCAATGTAGGAATTGATTTCCTCCACGGTTCCCTTATGGTACATGGCATCCTCCCAGTAATAAACTGCGCCGTAAAAATCATATTCCTGTTCCAGATAACGGCAGGCCTCATGTATCTCCATGTTTTCCATGTTTTCTATCACGGTTTTGGCCTCTTCCTCTGTCATTTCAAACTCGGCAGTCAGAATTTCCCCTATGGCTTCCTCCCATATCTTTCTTCTGTCTTTTTCACTGGTGGGTACATAACCGTCTGAAACATCTGCATCCATGACAGTTGCCGGATTATCCTTTGTAAGGATGTCAAGTTCTTCCTGGGAATTTACATAATGAATCATAAGGTAAGGCTTTACGTTTTGATAGACCCCAAATATTACAATCAAAACACCTGCCCAGAACAGCGGCCTTTTCAGATAATTTCTGATTTCTCTTTTCATAATTGCTTTCATTGTTTTCACCTCTCTTGATTTGATATCCTGATTGTAAATCCGAAATCACAACAAAAAGACAATCAAACAAAAATGCAAAAAAAGGATTGCTTACGCAATCCGACAAAATACCGCAGTCACCACGGCTCCGCCCGTTTCCTTATTTTCAAGCAGCAGTTTTCCCCCATGTTTCTCACAGTAGAGCCTGCTGATATACATTCCCATTCCCGCATGTTTCAGACTGTCCTTTACATTCTGCTGATGAAAGGCTTTTGTGACGGTTTCCGCATCCTCTAAAAAACCTGCCCCGTCATCCTGCACAAGTATCCGCAGTTCCTGCCATGTCACACAAACCTTTACCTCTACCTGTTTCTGTGCATGCCGCAGGGCGTTGGACAGCAGGTTTTCCGCCACTTCCAGAATAATTTCTTTGTCTCCGTAAAAAGCCTGCATCATGCCTTCCACGTCTAACCGAACCTGTCTGTTTTCTTTTTCCTGCAGGATGACAAGTTCCGCCCTAATATCCTTTTCCAGTTCTTCTGCCGTAATAGGTCTGCTCTTTACAGCCCGCTGCTTTAGGCTGCTCATTTTCCGCATGTCCTCCACAAAAGTATCCATACGGTCAATTTGTTTTCTGCTCTCCATGAGCATTTCCATTGCCTTTTCCATATCAATGGTTCCATCAGGAAGGTAATCTGTAAGCATCTCCTGATATCCCTTCAAAACAGACAGCGGTGAACGGATATCATGGGCGATTGCCGCCTTAAGCGCCCTCTCTTCTTCCACCATCCGCCACAGCTTTTGATTATTCTGTGCAAGCTGGCTGCGCATCCGCTCAAATTCCCGGCACAGACGCCCCATTTCATCCTGGGTATCATAGGTGATATGAAAATCCAAATCATCTCCGGCAATTCTTTTTGACGCCTGGTTTAGTTCCTCAATAGGCTTTTCTAATTTATGCTTATAAAAAAGGAAAACAGAGACAAAGGACGCGAAAATGGATAAAATCAAAACCGTATAGGTCTGTAAAAAATCACAAAATTCAGACACAAAATGATCCGTCCCGCTCATATCCAAAGCATTGGGTCTTGGGACATCCGTAAGATAATAGGGGATGTTCCCTTCTGCCCCATATTCTCCACTTGCTGCCTTAAAAAATTCATCCTGATTTACATACTTCCACCAGACCTGCTCCTGTATACGGGATGCAGCGCCCACTACCGAAGCAGAGAGCAGAAAGCTGGCAAACAGGCTGATTGATAAATACAGCAGTATGGTTTTTCTCACTGAAAGATTTTTTATTTTTTCCATCGGTAACCCATCCCCCATACAGTTTCTATATACTCCACCTCTGTGTATTCCCTTATTTTCTTTCGTATCCTGCGTATAAGTTCCGTAACCACACGGCTGTCGCCTTCTCCGTCGTATCCGCAGACTTTCTCATAAATTCTCTCTTTATCAAAAACATGCCCCGGATTCATGGATAAAAACTCAATAATCTCATATTCCAGTTTCGTAAGTTCCAGATCATGTCCCGCAATCTGTACGTTCTTTTTTGCATAATCAATGGAACACTCTCCGTAAAAACGATACTCTGGTTTTGTTTTATGACGCTCCTCCCGTTTCAAGTGCGCCACGATCCTTGCTTCCAGTTCTTTTAAACTAAAAGGTTTTAAAATATAGTCATCACCGCCGGATAAAAACCCGTTTACCCTGTCCTCTTCCTCCACTCTCGCAGTCAAAAACAGAATTGGGCAGAAAACCTGCTCCCGTATACGGCGGCAGACCTCTATTCCGTCAAGTCCGGGCATATTCACATCCAGCAGTATAATATCCGGATTTGATTCTGCCATTTTAAGGGCTTTGTGTCCGTCCTCGGCTATTATTACATCATATCTTCTTATTTCAAAAAAATCCTTTAACATTTTCAACAATTCCCTGTCATCATCTATGATGAGAATTTTATATTGCATTTTTTTCACCTCATGAGGATTTTATCATAAGAATATCAACAAAGAAACAATCAAAGACTCCTCTGTATAAAGTCGTTAATATGAAATATAAGCCGGATGACCGTACCGCTTCCATCAGAATCAGCACAAATCCCAATCCCTAATTTATCACACAACCGTTTACACAAATACAGGCCAATGCCAGTAGAGTTTTGTGCTGCCCTCCTGCCGTTCTCTCCGGTAAAACCCTTTTCAAAAATCCGCGGCAAATCACCGGTCTGTATTCCGATTCCATTATCCTGCACACACAGAATAACCTGACTGCCCTGATGCTCCGTATAAAATTTCAGCACAGGATGTTTTGTCCGGTATTTAACGGAATTAACAATAAGCTGGTTAAGAATAAAGCATAACCATTTTTCATCGGCATAAACAGTGTCGTCTGTTTCCTGCAAATCTATTCCAATGCCATTTTGCAAAAGCAGATATTTGTTTTCTCCGATTGCCTGATGAACCACATCAAACAAGGGAATTTCCCTTACAGAATAATCTTTTTCCGTATGTTCACTCCGGGCATAATAAAGCGCCTGTTCCGTAAAACAGTTTATCTTTTCAAGTTCCACCAGTAATTCCTTAGCCCCCTGGGAATGATGATTTTCACAAAGAAGCTTCATGGCGGTAATCGGCGTCTTAATCTCATGCACCCATTGCTCCACATACTCCTTGTATTCTGTTCGTTCCCTCCTGACTTTTGCAACCTGTTCCAGCATAGATTTTCCCGCCAGTTTTAAAAGCCGGTAGTATACCAAATCATCGGCGCGCTTCGGTTTTTCCATAACCTCGGGAAGCAGATAACGTTCTTCTAACTGCTCTGTAAGATTTAAAAGCTTGTCCATCTGCACCTTTCGTCCGTAAAAAGAGATTACAAGATGAACTGTCAAAATTACGCTCCAGATAAATGAAATGAAAATTATACTGTCCAGACTGTTCCCCGTTACATGCAGGAATATTGCCAGCCCGATCATACAAAGGAAATTAAAAAATATCATTGGCAGTTTTTGTTTAAGCCAAAGTTTCCCGTTCATATTATATACCCCTGCCTATGCTTTGTTTTGACAAAATCGTTTACCCCAATAACTGAGAGTTTATCACGAATCCGGTTGATATTCACGCTTAAAGCGTTATCATCCACATAAAGCCGGTTATCCCACAGATACTCCACAATATCGGCACGGGCACAGATTGTCCCTGCATGTTTAAAAAGATAGTACAATATCTTCAGTTCGTTTTTGGTTAAATCTGCCTGACGGCCTGCATACTCTATTTTGCCGCTTTCTAAGTGCAGACTGACTCCGTGACAGGATAACGATTCCTGGTTTGCCACCGGATAGGCTCTTTTCAGTAAAGATGCTATTTTTGCCAGAAGAATCGCTGTGTTATATGGTTTTGTAACGAAAGCATCCCCTCCCAGCATAATACTGTTCAGTTCATCCATGTCTGTATTACAGCTTGTGACAAAAATAATCGGCGCATCGGAAAAAGTGCGGATTTGGGAACATACCGAGAAGCCGTCATTTCCCGGCAGCTTTATGTCCAAAAGGATTAAGTGGGGGCAAAAAGTTTTCACCTGCTCCATGGAAACCGGAAAGTCATTTATTGCTTCTGCTTCATATCCATTTCCAGTCAATAAGTTTCTTAGCTGCGTCTGTATCACAACATCATCTTCGATAATAAGTATTCTATGCTTCATAATGATACCCTCCCGATTCATTATACTGTAAACATCCTATATTCTCAATCTACAAAAAATTTATGGCACGAATCCATTTTAAGTTGTAACTCAAATTCTGTCCTTACCTCTTCAAAATAAGCAAAAAAAGCCCGGATTTCTCCGAGCATACATCAAGTATTATTGGTTTATCTGTCTCAATATTTCATCCAAATTTCGTCTACCATAAACAATTCTCAAAACAAAAATCATTTTTTCAGTGAAATCCGGCAGATAGTACATGATATAATTTCCTATCAACTTTTTTCTAACCTCCGTATTTGGTACAAATTCATTGACTACCAGAGAGCCACTCTCAGGGAAAGACCTTACTTCCTCAATAGTTGCCTGCAATTTATCCACAAAATCTGACGCTGCTTTTGGATTCGATAATTCCACAGCAATATATCCAACGATGTCATCTAAATCGGCCTCCGCTTTCTGCGTCAACTGATATTCCCACTTAGATTCCATACTTTCTCCTTATATCACTGACTGCTTTTTCCCCGTCCACAGTCCGTCCGGCTTCCACATCTTTAAGGCTGTCCATAATCGTTTTTGCTTCGTACATTTTCCGCATAGTGCGTTCATAATATTCTATATCCATAACAACCAGGCGGCCATAACCATTTTTTGTTACATAAACCGGCCCGTTTTCTTCGGCACAACGCCGTTCCACCTCAACCGTATTTTTCAAATCACACATAGGAATAATCTGCATAAA
Source organism: uncultured Lachnospiraceae bacterium (assembly GCA_947630855.1). Classification (GTDB taxonomy): domain Bacteria; phylum Bacillota; class Clostridia; order Lachnospirales; family Lachnospiraceae; genus Roseburia_B. Next base: position 11,074 of record CANRJF010000023.1, on the reverse strand, counting down.
GCTGCCTCCTTTCATGTCACCTTATTATATCCCAAATTAAGCCACAAATCAACATGACGATAATTTTCATTTATCAGATAATTCAAAGGAAAAAATAAACTCTGTCTGCGCAAAAAAGACGGGCAAAAAGCACTTTGCCTCTTACCCGTCTTTTTCTTATAAAATTAATCCTGTGGAATGATTTCCTTTTTGTTGTAAGAACCACAATTTTTGCAAACACGGTGGGGCATCATTAATTCGCCGCACTTACTGCACTTTACTAAAGTTGGAGCAGTCATTTTCCAGTTTGCCCTTCTTTTATCTCTTCTTCCCTTGGAAGATTTGTTCTTTGGACAAATTGACATAGGTTACACCTCCTTAAACTGATTAAATACATCCCGGATAGCTGCCATTCTGGGATCAGGTTCCGTCTGGTCACAGGAACAGGTGCCATGATTTAAATTTGTACCACATTTCCTGCAGATACCCTTACAATCATCCCTGCACAATACCTTCATAGGCCAGTTTACCAGAATCTCATCATAAATAAGCCTATCCACATCCAGAGCAGATTCTTTCATGTAATCCATATCCTCTGCATCTGCTTCCTCTTCCGCCGTCTCCTCCTGCAAAGAAAACCTTTTATCAATGACAAGATGAAGAGGAACTGATACTTCCTCCAAACACCTGTCACAGGGAATTGCAATCACCACATCCGTCTCACCGGATACTGCCAAAAACTTCTTCTCCTGATTTTCCAGATGTAATATAAATGGCGCTTTTTTGGTAATGGGAAACTCACCCAATTTCGATTGAAAGGAAGTAAGTTCTGTCTTAACTTCCTGCTCCACAACCTTATCTTCTGTTAATAATAAGTCTGTAATATCTACTTTCACCTGCGTCTCCTATTCACACCTAAACAATTATACATATGGCAAGTATATTTGTCAAGAATTTATTTATTTTTTATAATCTCCACTGTTTCACGGCAGATAGCAAGTTCTTCATTGGTGGGAACTACCAGAACCTTCACTTTGGAATCTGATGTGGAGATAACTTTTTCCTCTCCATGCACCTGATTTGCCTCTTTATCAATGCTAATTCCCAAGTATCCCAAATTATTGCAAATCATCTCACGAATACTGCCGTCATTTTCTCCCAGCCCTGCTGTAAAACAAATAACGTCCACACCGTTCATGGATGCCGCATATGCCCCGATATATTTTAATACACGGTGAACAAATACTTTTCTGGCAATCTGTGCCCTCTTGTTTCCCTCTTTTGCCGCCTGCTCTAAATCACGGAAATCACTGGATACACCGGAAACCCCGTATACACCGGATTCTTTATTTAATACATTCATAATTCCTGCCATGTCTAAGTTTTCTTTTTTGGCAATAAACTCCATGGCGGAGGGGTCAATATCACCGGAACGTGTTCCCATAACCAGGCCCTCCAAGGGGGATAATCCCATGGAAGTATCTACGGATTTGCCGTTTTCCACTGCACAGATGCTTGCACCGTTGCCTAAATGACACACAATGGTCTTTAAGCTGTCATAAGGTTTGTCCAAAATCTCTGCCGCCCTTTTGGATACATAGCTGTGGCTTGTACCATGAAAACCGTATTTGCGGACTTTATATTTCTCATAATACTCATAAGGAATACCATAAAGAAATGCTTCTTCTGGCATTGTCTGATGAAATGCTGTATCAAACACTCCCACCATAGGAACATTTGGAAGCACTTCTTTACAGGCACGGACACCAATCAGGTTGGCAGGATTGTGCAAAGGAGCCAAATCGGAGCATTCATCCACTGCCGCAACCACTTCGTCTGTAATAAGGGTGGATGCAGCAAACGCCTCGCCGCCGTGTACCAGTCTGTGCCCTACGGCATCAATCTCTTCCAGACTTTTTAAAACACCTGTCTTGGGATTCACCAGGGCATCCAAAACCATACGTACAGCTTCCGTGTGGGTAGGCATATCTGCCTCCGTTGTCTCTTTTTCCCCGCCTTCCGGCTGATAAACCAGCCTGCCGTCAATTCCAATACGCTCACATAAACCTTTTGCCAGCACTTCTTCTGAATCAGCGTTAATCACCTGATATTTTAAAGAAGAGCTTCCACAGTTAATCACTAATACATTCATACTTATTTCTCCTTTTTTAAAAATGAAAATACTTACATTTGTGTTATAGTATAAACCTTTTTTTTCCTGCATACAACGGAAAATGGGAAAATTTGTGTATATTTTTTGAAACATTTTCTGTCATCTGGTATACTGTGAATACTTGTATTATACTCCAGAGCATATACATTTGCCAAATAAATTGCTATTCTCATTGAAATAGAAAATACCTGTTGGCAAATCATTTGGCTCGCGGGGGAAAAAACTTGGAGGATTTCTTATGAATGTTACCGGAATTATCGCGGAATACAACCCCTTCCACAATGGCCATGCCTACCAATTAGCCCAGGCAAAAAAAGAGACAGATGCAGATTTTATGGTCGTCATTATGAGCGGCAATTATGTACAGCGGGGATGCCCTGCCATCACGGATAAATTTACCCGTACCAGGATGGCTTTAGAAAACGGGGCAGACCTGGTGTTTGAACTGCCCTTACTGTGGGCGGCAGCCGCATCCTGTGATTTTGCCGCCGCCGGGGCTGCCTTTTTGGACAGGCTGGGGATTATTACCCATATCAGCTACGGATGTGAGACAAAAAACTATGACATGATTTCCCCCTTGGCAAAAATTTTAGCCAGGGAACCGAAAGAATTTTCCCTGTATCTGACCTCTTATTTAAAGGAAGGGAAAAATTTCCCCCTGGCAAAAGAGCTTGCTTTTTTATCATATTTAAAAACAACTCCCCCTTCCCTCCCTGTTACGGAAGAAATGCTGCATGAAATCCTCTCTTCCCCCAATAATATTCTGGCATTGGAATATGAGAAAGCCCTGTACAAACGCAATTCCGGCATTATTTCCTGCCCCATCATGCGAAAGGGAAAGAGCTATCATGACTCTGATTTGGAAACAGGTTTTTCTTCCGCCACAGGAATACGGGAAGCCATTCTGGAAGAAAAACAGATTTCCCTTCATAATTACATGCCGGATTCTGCTGCCAGCCTCCTTGACGCAGAAAAAAAACGTATGATACGGGAAAATGATTTTTCCGGAATGCTTTATTATAAACTTCTTTCGGAAGTTTCTTTGGGCTATGAGGCATACAGCGGCAGTTCCCCGTTTCTCTCTAACCGCATAAAAAATATGCTTCCTTCCTATACGGATTACAAAAGTTTCTGCGGGCTGGTAAAAACAAAGGATACCACCTATACCCGCATTAGCCGCCTGCTTTTGCATATTCTTTTAAACATTACAAAAGAAGATGAAACCGTTTTCAGACAGTCAGACTACATTCCTTATTTCCGGCTGTTAGGATTTAAAAAACATGCCCGGCCCCTGCTTCGCGAAATCAAAAAAAGAGGAAATGCCCCTCTTCTCACCCGGCCTGCCAGGGCAAAGGAAATACTGTCAAAAGAGGTGTATTCTTTCTATGAAAAAGAGGTCTTTGCCTCTAATCTCTACTATGGCGTCCAGAGCCAGAAAGGAATGATGCCTGTAAAAAATGAATATAGGAAAAGCCTTGTCATTCTTTAGGCTTTTTGATAGAATAGAAAAAGTAAAATTTAAACAATATTGATAAGGAGGCATTATGAAACCAGTTATTACAGATGATATTCTCTACATTGGTGCAGATGACACCACTATTGACTTGTTTGAAAGCCAGTACCCGGTACCGGAAGGTGTTTCCTACAATTCTTACCTGATTTTGGATGATAAGGTCACCGTTATGGACACAGTAGATGCCAGAGGAACCGACACCTGGCTCTCTAATTTAAAAGAAGGCTTAAATGGTAAATCTGTGGATTATCTCGTCATCTCCCATTTAGAGCCGGACCACGCTGCCAACATCGGCAGACTTGCACAGATGTATCCTGATATGAAACTTATCGGCAATGCCAAAACTTTCTCCATGCTGCCCCAGTTTTTCCATCAGGATTATAAAGACAGACAGATAGTTGTAAAAGAAGGAGACACCATATCTTTAGGCAAACATACCTTACAGTTTTTTATGGCTCCCATGGTTCATTGGCCGGAAGTTATGGTAACATACGAACAGTCAGCTAAAATCCTGTTCTCTGCAGACGGATTCGGCAAATTCGGCGCTCTCTGCAATGATGACCCGGAGGACTGGGCATGTGAGGCAAGACGTTATTATTTTAACATTGTGGGAAAATACGGCACATCGGTACAGGCATTATTGAAAAAAGCATCCGGCCTTGATATTTCCATGATTTGTCCGTTACACGGGCCCGTACTTAAAGAAAACTTAGGATATTATATTGACTTATATGACACCTGGAGCAGCTACCGCGCCGAAAAATCCGGTGTGGTGATTGCCTACGCCTCCATCCATGGCAATACTGCCGCTGCCGCAAAAAAATTAGCAGAAATGGTAGAGGCAAAAGGTGAAAAAGTGGAACTTTGCGATGTAAGCCGGACTATGGTATCCGAACTGATAGAATCCGCTTTTGAATATGACAGGATGATTTTGGCTGCCGCTACTTATGACGGAGGCATCTTCTCCCCCATGGAAGATTTTATCAACCACTTAAAGGCAAAAGCTTTCCAGAACCGGAAAATCGGTTTTATGGAAAACGGCTCCTGGGGTCCTATGGCCGCGAAAAAGATGAAGGAAGAACTGGAAACCATGAAAAATCTTACTTTTGTGGAGCCGGTTGTCACCATCCGTTCCAGCATGAGCGATAATGATATTCCCCAGATGGAGGCTTTGGCTGCTGCTATCTGCGAGAAATAAGAATATAGGATGTATGTTTAGCTTCCGCAAACGACGGAGCACTGTATGGCGTAGAATATCGCTTACGTATAGAAGGACTTGCCGAAGGGCAAGTCCTTTGTTTTACACTCCCGTTTTACAGGAAAATATCATTATCCTTTTCCTTCTCTTTCTCCAGTTTCGATTCCCAATAAGATTTATCCGTTACTTTATCCTTAGTTTCACTGCCCACTTTTTTGTCAATCGTGCTCTCAAACATTTTTGAAAGTGTGTCGGAATAAGCTCCGTTCTTATTGTAAGTCTTATCAACTCCCTTTGTCCTTGCCGCAGCACTGGAAATCGCAGACGCTTTTTGAGAAATTTGGCTCGCAAAAGAGCCGTAGCCGGTAAACAGGGATTTTAAAATCGAAATATTGTCAAGCTCAATGCCTGTTTTTCCCAAAGTTGTCTTTTCTTTTAGGGTTTCCTCATCAAACTCCAGCTTGTTGCCTTTGCCCACAGTGATGCCAACTTTCGAGAGCAGATTGCCTGCTATCTCTGTTCTATTGGTCATCCACACTGCATTGCGCAGCACATTCTTTGTCTCGGAATTTCCTGCCTGCTCCACTACGGAATTATAATCGTCAACAAAGGATTTGACCGCCTTTGTAATGGCATCCCAGTCATAGTCCTCCACCTCGATTTCCTCTCCGGTTTTCTCGTCCTTTTTCTTGAATTTCTTCTTTTCATAAAGGGAGGCATCGCCCAGCGCATCCGCAGACTTTTTCAGCGAGTCCGCACTGGAGCGCATCAGCATCAGTGTTTTGGAAGAATCCCCCGACTGCGACAGCTTATCCGCATCCTGCTTCGCAAAATAAGCCTTCATCATCTTTCCGTAGCTGCCGTTTTTAATCATGGCATAGTCCGACACGTTGATCCCGCCCATGCTGTTGTCTATGTAGGGAGCACCGCCGCCAAACAATGTGCAATAGTCCATATTGGTGTTATATCTGCTTGCATAATCGCTGAAACTGTTGATTTCTGACATAATTCATTCCTCCTTGAAAAAATATTGCAATCCGTTTCTGTTTTATCCGGGAAAGCCTATTGCCATCCTCTACAAGCATTATCGGAAAACCCTTTTTACGAATAAAGCGGTTTGTTGTGAACCGCCCTTTTTTTGTTGTGTAGTGGTCTGAATGTTGCCTCCCATGTTCTTCCTTTTGAGCGCAAAAAAGACGCATAGTTTACAATTTACTGTTCCATGCGCCTTTACGCTGTTATTTTGATATTAAATTGTTTTACCGATTATGCTAACTGCATAACCTCGGCTTCAAGTTCTCTCAATTCATCGAAGGACAATGACGGAACACATTCCGCAATATCCTCAAGAGTCATTTTCCCTTTTTTTATCAACCTTTCTGCGGTTTCCCTGTCTGCGTCATGCCTTTCACTTCTGATAAACGACTTCATGATCTGTTCTTCATCAAATAAACTCATCATAATTGACACAACCTCCTTTTCTCTCTGTGCTAAATATTCCCTTAAAACATTCCTATCTTTGCATATGCGGATTGTTTCCGTAACTGCCTTTTGTGTCATTCCATGCTGTTTTGTCTGTTCATTAAAAACTTTGCAGAAAATAATGTACTGGTTGATGATGTCATCTGTATCGCTTTCATAAATAACCTTGGCTTTGACCTCAATATCTATATCCGCGCCTTCAAAAAATTCTTTAGACAAAGATATTTTATCGGGTTTTCGCCCCTTACTTCCTGTAAAAATTACATAAAGTTCAGGCTTCGGCATTTTCACTTTCTTGCTCTTGTAATAGTTTTGGCTGGTGCGCTGAAAATATTCGTGGTAACTTTGCGCCAGATACAGCAAAACTCTTACTAAAATATTCATTGTCCATGTTGATTGTGCTTCTACGAGGATCATCAGCTTATTATTGACAATAAAGCCTAAGTCATTATACAGATTGTCTGTCAACACATTTTCTATCGTTACATCAGTCAGCGAATCCTCTGTCGCTGTGGTATCCTCCGGGTGGAGTGTTTTATACAGTTTTAGCAGATAACTCTTATTTTGAAAAAGGTCAAGAAATACACTGTCTTTTGCCTTACGCTTTGCCATAACCTCTTGTGTCTGCTTTATACCGTCCCGCACCTTATCGCCTCGATTTCTAAAAATCTGTGGCAAAAAATATGATATATCCTACTCCTGCCACAATTTAATTATACAAAAAAAAGACTGTCTTTACAATAAAATTCACATTAAACTTCTTCCTCCCTCCGTTTCGTTTTGTTCTGTTGCCTGTTTCGTAACATTACCCATACGCAAAAAACCGACAAACTGTATGCTAACAAGTTCATCGGCTCAAGGTCTGTTCATCCGGCTTTATAATGATTTTTATTCCGTCCGGTAAGCTGGAACAGATGCTTTAACCCAGTATCCATCATATGCTTTCCCATCTTCACCTATCAAACACTCATTTGATGATGCAAATCCTAATTTTTTTAACGCTGCAATTCTCTCAACTGCATAAGCAGGAACTTTTGTAGCAATCATTTCACAATGGAACAGATTATATATTGGCTCCGTTATCAGTCTCAAAACATCAGCAATACCCCCCCTGTTGTTTTCGTAATCGGGATGCAAATCCAGTCTTAAAAGTCCACAGTCATTAAAATAATCCTCAGATTTACGGTTAAATATTTCTATTGTGCCAACCGCAACATTTTCTGCTTTATCAAAAATAGTAAAACGCACATATTTTCTTTCTGAATATTCCCGCAGCCAAAACCGTATTGCTTCCAGCATCTTTTTTCCCGTCGGATAATAAAAGTTATCCCCATGACAATTATCGCTGTTAAAATACGGCAGAGCCTTTTTATCACCATATACCTTCAGCAAATCATTAACATCATTTTCTGATACCAGCCTCAATAAAAAACTGTCATTTTCAATTATCGGGCATTCCCTGTATACATCCTGCACTTTCTATACCTCCAAATATTTTTTGTTTTTATTTGAAATCTACATTATGAAAGTCTGCAAATCTTTTCATTTCTTCCATAATGATATTTACCATTTTTCATATTGATTTGTTGTTTTATGTATCTGTCCATTCCTGCTCCTTATAGATTTTTAATACTTCTTCGCAGGTCTGTTTCATCTTGTTTATAATGCCCTGCGGTTCTAAAACCTTTACTTTATTTCCAAAGGAAAGCAGTACGCCAAACCAGAAGGTTTCATTTTCGGGAACATGGATGCGAAATTCAAAATCTCCGTTTTCAAACTCCTTTGTTATCTTTATATTCAGATATTCCCTGCATTTCGCCTTAATTTGTGCGCAGCCCACAGCCTTGATTTCTATACTTTTTTGTGTATCCTGCCATTCATCCATAACTTTATTCAGGGAATGCTCCATTGTAATTCCCTGCTCCATAACAGACAGCGCTTCCATCCGGACTAATTTGTACATCCTGTAATCTCCGTATTTTGTGTTGTATCCGATAAGATACCAGTTGTACCATTTATAGACGACGCCAACAGGCTCTGCTGAAACAGTATGTATCTCATTTGCATTATTGGTATATAGAAACTGGACTGTTCGTTTATCGTTGATTGCCTTTTCCAAAACATTTATCATGTAATTTGTATCCACATTTTCATGCGCTGCCCCTAAATCGAGTTCAATAGCTACTTCCTCATGTTCCGCCAGCAGGGTTATCTTGTCTATCGTTTCCCAAATCGCCTTATTTTCATAAGCGCTTGCCATTGACCTTAAAGCACAAATGATATTTTTATAATCATGTTCATTTACTAAATGCCTGTCCAGTACATAAGTTTCCAATATCTCATATCCACCATTAACACCGCAGACAGAGGTAATCGGGATGCCTGCCTGACATAAAGTATCTATATCGCGCATAATCGTTCTCGTATTTACTTCAAATTTATTGGCAAGTTGTGACGCTGACGTTTTTCCGTATTTTAACAAATGTAATGTAATACCCATTAAACGGTCAATCTTCATAAATTTTCCTTTCTTTTAGATACTATCATTCTAACTATGGCACCATTATGTCATTGTTCATGTAAAAATTAAATATTATTTCTGCAATGTCTGTTTCCACGGAATCCATTTTCTTTTCTTCAAAATACTCTTTTTGCAATCTAATTTTTCTCCTTTCCCCTCTTAACGGTGTGAATGTTGGCACAAAAATAGCACCTAAGATTTTCCTAAGTGCTATGTAGTGTCAGTGCGACAAACTGAAAATTGGGCGTGCTTACAAACTCGTTAAAAGTGTTAAAATTTCTGGCAAAACAGACCCATCCATCCCATTTTCAATAGCAAACTCTGGTATTATTTCTTCATCTGTTTCCTCATCAAAATCAGGCGGCGCAGTAATACAACAAATACTATTTAAAAGCAATTCATCGTCCGCCACATAAATATGCCAATCATTATCTGCATAAAGAGCATTTTCTCCCTCTGATTTATATTTTTCTTTCAACAAATTAATCACTTCTTCAATCGTACACTTAAGATTTTGTTCCATATCAACCCTTCCATAAAACTATTATTTTATCCAACCATATTTCCAATTGCTTCTTCAACTGCTGCATTTAAACTTTTCCCATGCTCAATAGCATATACAGCAATATTTCTATGCAACTCTGGGCTGATCCGCACATTAAAAGTTCCCTTGTACGGCTGTTCAGGCTCCACATTCCGTTCTTTACAGTCCTCTAAATATTCATCAATTACATTCTGAAAATCCTGTTCCAATTCTTTGACAGAATCTCCTTCATATGATAACAACGATTTTATTCCAATAACCTTTCCAAAAAGGCAATTATCTTCTTTTGAATATTCCACCGTTCCATTATAGTTCTTATATGATAACAAATTACTCATAACAGACCATCCTTTCTTAATTTTTCTATAACCTGATCCAGCACATATCTTTTTAATATTCCATTTGGATGTGGCTTATGAAAATTTATTACTTCATTACTTCCATCTTTTACGAACTTCACTCCTGAACCAGTACCACCCTGCTTCAATTCATATCCTAAATACGAAAGCAACGATACCATTTCATCAAAAGTAAAATCTTTTGGTTTCTTTAACAGTCTATCTATTATTTTATCCTTCTTGCTCATATGGTAATTCTCCTTTACATATAGTATACTACTTCCGCATAAAATATGCAACTATTTTTAGTTGCTATTTATATATATTACAAAAGGCATTAACCTAAATTATTAATGCCTTACTTACTACCATACTTCTTTTCCAACAGGAGAACCCCAATCAAAGACCCCGCTGCAAGCAACGGAGTATCAAATTTGCAATGCTGCAGAGCAGCGGGGTATTTGGTCTACGCTTCGCTATGGTCAGTGCTTAACGTGTGCCACCGGCACACAGCGCCCCTCGCGGCAGTCACCAAATGCCTGCAAGCAGTCACTTGGCTCGTTGCTCGCGGGAATTTTCATCACCTATAACTTCTTCGTAAAACAAATGATTCTATTTGCTTCTTCAAATCCCATCTTTAAATGAAATTTTAGACTATCTTCATTCACCAGTTCACAGTCACTGGCAAATTCTGTACACCCTTGTTCCTTCGCCCATTTCTGGCAGACATCCAGCATATCTTTTGCCAATCCGTTTTTTCTATAATCTTCCTCAACAAAAATACCCTCCAGATATCCTACCGGACTGGTATCTGTTCCTTCCACATAATCATGCCTCAACCCACATTGTGCAAAACCGATAGCACAATTATCCAACATAGCAAGGACAACCACGCAATTACCCTTACTAATATAATCACTAAATTCCTCTGTTAGTTCTTCAACAGTATGTGATTTCCACATTTTTATCGCTAATCCGGCAACTGTTTTTGCATCTCCACTCATTGCCTTTCTCATAATCGCTTGCATAATTTCTCCTGTTTCACTATTACAATGCATACAACTGTATTTTTAAAGCAAGATACAATGATAAATCTATGGGATTTAATATTGTATCTTGCTTGTATGATATTTTAACAATCTGTTATCCGTAGTAAGAAAACAGTCACATTTTTTCAATGTCTATATATTCTGTATCATTTAGAAATCCCATTCCGTTATTTCAACTTTTTCCACCGGAGCCGTGGTGGCTGACTCACTGATATTTCCTGCATCATCCACCAGCCGGACAGAAAGCGTATCGCCCACATGCAGCTTCTGAATTACC
>CANRJF010000022.1 GCA_947630855.1 uncultured Lachnospiraceae bacterium | reverse complement strand
CTACCAGGTGAAGGAAGGGGACGACATTGAGACAAGGAATTTCTATACGGTGGAGCAGTTGGCGGAGTTTATGGACGTGGTAGTAAGTCAGGACCATGTTATCCGTGTCAACAACCGGGAGGCGGATTTGAATACCCTTTTGTATGAGAATTTTACCATTGACTGGACAGCAAGCCCCAAAGGGACGGAAGGTTTTTATGATGAGGAGCCTGTCCTGCCGGAGGAAATACATGCCATAGAGGAACTTCCCCAATTCCAGGAACCAGAAGAAGAGGAAAAAATTACAGAACCGAAAGAAATAGCGGAATTGGAAGAGATTGCAGAACCAGAAGAAATAGCAGAACCGGAAGAAATACCGGAAAGGGAAGATGTTTTGCTGCCGGAGAAATCTGTGGAAAAGGCAAAAAAGACAGAGGATGGCCAGTTATCCCCCTTTGAATGGGCAAGCAGTTTTAATCAGAAAACTCCGGCGGTAAGAGAAGAAGCACATTTACAGGAAGTAAAGGAAGAACACCCTATACAGGAAGTAAAAAAAGAATCCCCCATGCAAAAAGGAGCCATTGAAGTTGTGGTAAACGGCGAAAAAATCCAGTTGACCGGAAAAATGGAATATATTTTTGTGGATTTATTTGATGCCATTACTTTTGACCTTTCTGCGTCCAATGGACGTGCCATTGTCACAACCGTCAACGGTGAGGATGCAGGTTATATGCAGAAGTTAAACAACGGGGATGTTATTGAAATTTATTGGGAAGAGAAGTAGAAAAATGGAATTATGCAGTATTGCCAGCGGCAGCAGCGGGAACTGTATTATGACAGGATATGACGGATGCCGTCTGCTGATTGATGCCGGGATTAGTGGAAAAAGAATTGAGCAGGGTTTAAATTCCCTGGGATTAAAAACATCAGATATGCAGGGGATTCTTGTAACCCATGAGCATATAGACCATATCAGCGGCCTTGGGGTGGTTGCCAGAAGGTACGGGCTTCCCATTTATGCCACACAGGGCACCATACAGGCAATTTTAAACACGAAGTCCGTGGGGAAAATTGATAGGGAACTGTTTCATACAGTAAAGGCCAATACGCCTTTTTCCATTGGGGAGATGACAATCGAGCCTGTGGAAATCTCCCATGATGCGGCAGAGCCTGTGGCATATATTTTAAGGCGTGACAAAAAATCTGTAGGTGTCATTACGGATTTGGGAAAATATGATGATTACATGATAGAGAAAATCCAGGGCGTCAATGTCCTGCTTTTAGAGGCAAACCATGATGTGAATATGCTGCAGTTAGGGCCTTACCCCTATCCTTTAAAACAGAGGATTTTAGGGGATAAGGGGCACCTTTCCAATGAACTGTCGGGACAGCTTTTGGGCAGAGTGCTCCATGATGGTTTCCAGGGGGTTATGCTTGGGCATTTAAGCAAAGAAAACAATTATGCCAAACTTGCCTATGAGACGGTAAAATTAGAGATTACAGTGGGAGAAAACCCCTATAAAGGAGAGGATTTTCCTGTGTATGTGGCAGAGCGAAGCAGTGTTTCCAAACGGATAGAAGTTGTATAAGAGGAGAATAATATGGAAAAAACAGAAAAAACCATTATTACCGTTGTTGGGAAAGATACCGTGGGTATTATTGCCAGGGTTTGTACATATTTGGCAGACAATAAAATAAATATTTTAGATATTTCCCAGACAATTGTGCAGGGCTATTTTAATATGATGATGATTGCAGATATGAAAGGGGCAACGAAATCCTTTGGGGATTGTGTGAAAGAGTTAGACCGGTTGGGAGAAGAAATCGGTGTAAACATCAAATGCCAGAAGGAAGAAATTTTTCAGAAAATGCATCGGATTTAAGGAGAGTGCCATGATTAATATTGGAGAAGTCATTGAAACCAATGAGATGGTGGAGCAGGAAAATTTAGATGTAAGAACCATCACCTTAGGCATCAGTTTATTGGACTGTATTGACGCAGATTTAAAGAAATTAAATGAAAAAATTTATAATAAAATAACTACGGTGGCAAAGGATTTGGCAAAGACAGCAGAGGAAATTGAACAGGAATTTGCCATTCCCATTGTGAATAAAAGAATTTCCCTTACACCTGTGGCTTTAATCGGAGGAGCGGCATGCAAGAGCCCGGAGGATTTTGCAACCATAGCCCATACGATGGACGCGGCGGCAAAGGAAGTGGGAGTAAATTTAATCGGAGGTTACTCTGCATTAGTTTCCAAAGGCATGACAAAGGCGGACGAGCTTTTAATCCGCTCCATTCCCATGGCGCTTTGCGGCACGGAGCGGGTATGCAGTTCCGTAAATCTTGCCTCCACGAAAACAGGTATCAATATGGATGCCGTAAGGCTTATGGGTGAGATTCTGCTAAAGGTGGCAGAACGTTCCAAAGACAGGGATTCCGTGGACTGTATGAAGCTGGTGGTGTTTTGCAATGCGCCGGATGACAACCCCTTTATGGCAGGGGCTTTCCATGGCGTTACGGAGGCGGACGCGGTGATTAATGTAGGCGTCAGCGGCCCGGGGGTTGTAAAGAGGGCATTGGAAAAAGTCAGGGGAGAGAACTTTGAAGTGCTGTGTGAAACCATTAAAAAAACGGCATTTAAAGTTACCCGTGTGGGGCAGTTGGTGGCACAGGAAGCATCAAGAATGTTAAATATTCCTTTTGGGATTATTGATTTATCTCTGGCTCCCACCCCGGCAGTGGGGGACAGTGTGGCGGACATCCTAAAAGAAATCGGGCTTGAATATGCGGGAGCGCCGGGAACTACGGCAGCTTTGGCCCTGCTTAATGACCAGGTAAAAAAAGGGGGAGTTATGGCATCCTCCTATGTAGGAGGCTTAAGCGGCGCATTTATCCCCGTAAGCGAAGACCAGGGAATGATAGATTCTGTTCTGGCAGGGGCCATTACCTTAGAGAAATTGGAAGCCATGACATGCGTGTGCTCCGTAGGGCTGGATATGATTGCCATTCCCGGAGATACAAAAGCCTCCACCATTTCCGGCATTATTGCAGACGAGATGGCCCTTGGCATGGTTAATCAGAAAACCACTGCCGCAAGGCTGATTCCTGTCATAGGCAAAGGCGTGGGGGAGACAGTTGAATTTGGAGGATTGTTTGGATATGCCCCCATTATGCCGGTAAACAGATTTTCCTGTGATGATTTTATCCGGCGGAAAGGCAGGATTCCCGCCCCCATACATAGTTTTAAAAATTAGGGAATACTAAATATAAAGCGGAGGAAAATATGGCCACATTATATGTCCACATTGGTACACCAAAGACAGGTACGACATCCATCCAGAAGTTTTTGGAATTAAACCAGGAAACATTAAAAAAGTATGGGATATGTCTTCCCTATATGGATTTGGATTTTGAAAAATCCAAGTTTAAGCTTCACAGAAACGGAAATTTCCTTGTGCATCACGCCTTTGAATTGTCGGACAATCCAAAGGAAAAGCTAAAAAAAGAGGAGCGGATTTACACACAGGGATTTGACATTATAAAAAAGGCGGCGGAAACCTATCCCAAGATTATTATAACGGATGAATCCATCTGGTACCGCCAGAACAATAAGGAAAATTTCTGGCAGGAAGTAAAAGACAATGCCAAAGCCAGGGGATGCGATGTAAAGGTTGTTGTATATGTCAGGCGGCAGGATTTATATATTGAGGCGTGGTGGAACCAGGCGGTGAAATATTATCCCCGTTCTGTTAAGACATTTGAGGAATATGTAAACAGCGATATTGTTCTTTCCCATAATCTGGATTATTACAAAAAAATAAAAGAGATAGCAGACTGTATCGGCAGGGAGAATGTGATTGTAAAAGTCTTTGAAAAAGAAATATTTTTAGCTTCCCAATATGGCTTATATCAGGACTTTTTACATGCCCTGGGGGAAGAAGTGCAGCCGGATTATGTAATGCCTTCGGAAAATGTAAACGACAGCCTGCGGGGGAACTTTATTGAAATCAAGCGTCTGATTAATGAAGTGCCGGAATACCGGGAAGTGCCGGATTTCTTAAAGCGGCAGGTTATTAAGGCCAGCAGCATGGTAAGCCAGGATAAGGTAAGTTATTTTGCCCATGAAGATAAGGTAAAATTCTTACAAAAATATGAGTAATCAAACAGGAAACTTGCAGAAGAATTTTTAGGGAAAAAAGACGGAATACTGTTTTCTGAGCCGGTTAGGGAACTGAAGCAATGGGAAGTGGATGAGCATACCATGTACCGGGATATCATTTATCTATTTACCCAGGCGGCAACAGAAGAATATATCCAGATGAATCATCAGATAGACAGGATGAAAAAACGCATAGAAGAACTGGAAAAGGAAACACATCATCCCTTTTATCATATAAAAGTTATGTTTAAAAAATTATTAGGAAGATTAAAGAAAGAGGTGTAACGTGCATACAATGAATCACTTAGAAGAACTGGAAGCAGAGTCCATCTATATTATGCGTGAGGTTGCCGCGGAGTGCGAAAAACCGGTGATGCTTTATTCCATCGGAAAAGACTCTTCCGTTATGCTGCATCTTGCCATGAAAGCATTTTATCCTGAGAAGCCCCCATTTCCCTTTCTCCATGTAAATACTACATGGAAATTTAAGGAAATGATTAAATTCCGGGATGAGAGGGCAAAAGAACTGGGCATTGAAATGATAGAATATATCAATGAGGAGGGAGTAAAGCAGAATATTAATCCCTTTGACCACGGTTCTTCCTATACGGATATTATGAAGACCCAGGCGTTAAAGCAGGCATTAAATAAGTATGGATTTACCGCAGCCTTTGGAGGCGGGCGCAGGGATGAAGAAAAGTCCAGGGCAAAAGAGAGGATTTTTTCTTTCCGAAACAAAGAACATGCCTGGGACCCAAAGAACCAGCGGCCGGAAATGTGGAAATTGTTTAACACGGAAATTTATAAGGGAGAGAGTATCCGTGTTTTCCCCCTCTCCAACTGGACGGAAAAAGATATCTGGCAGTACATTAAGCAGGAAAATATTCCCATTGTTCCCCTGTATTTCGCAGCGGAACGCCCGGTGGTAGAGCGGAACGGCAATCTGATTATGGTAGATGATGAGAGGATGCGCTTAAATCCGGGGGAGAAACCTGTGATGAAGAAAGTCAGATTCCGCACATTGGGCTGTTATCCTTTAACAGGCGGTATGGAATCGGAGGCGGAGACATTAGATGAGATTATTGCGGAAACACTTTCAGCAGTAGACTCTGAGCGCACCAGCCGGGTCATTGATTCCGACGGCGGCGGGGCAAGTATGGAAAAAAGAAAGAGAGAGGGATATTTTTAATATGAGTGATTTATTGAAATTTATCACCTGCGGAAGTGTGGACGACGGAAAATCTACGTTAATCGGACATATGCTCTATGATGCAAAGCTGCTTTTTACAGATCAGAAAAAAGCCTTAGAGTTAGATTCCAAAGTAGGCTCCAGGGAAGGGAAAATGGATTATTCCCTTTTGCTGGACGGGCTTATGGCAGAGAGAGAACAGGGAATTACCATTGACGTGGCATATCGTTACTTTACCACGGAAAAGCGCAGTTTTATTGTGGCGGATACGCCGGGACATGAAGAATATACCAGGAATATGGCAGTGGGGGCAGCATTTGCGGATTTAGCCGTGATTTTAATGGATGCTTCCCAGGGTGTGATGTTGCAGACAAAGCGCCACGCAAGAATCTGTTCCTTAATGGGAATCAGGCATTTTGTGATTGCCGTGAATAAAATGGATTTGGTGGATTACAGCAAAGAGCGGTTTGATAAAATTAAAAAGCAGATTCGTGTGCTCTTAGCAGAATTTGACTATGATTCCGCAAAAATCATTCCCGTATCTGCCACGGAGGGAGATAATATTACAAAGCCTTCCAAAATAATGGCATGGTACCAGGGCGAGACTTTACTGCAATACTTAGAAGAGGTAAATATCAGGCAGGATACGGGCACAGGTGATTTTGTTATGCCCGTTCAGAGAGTTTCCAGGCCAAATCATACCTTTCGTGGATTCCAGGGCCAGATTGAGGGAGGATGCATACAGGTTGGCCAGGAGATTGTAAATCTGCCCAGTGGAGGACGGGCAAAAGTAAGCAGGATTTTAAACGGGGATAAGGATGTAGAAGAAGCTAGTATGGGGCAGGCGGTTACCATCTGTGTGGACAGGGAAATTGATATTTCCAGAGGATGTGTCCTTTGCCAGGGAAAACTTCCCAAAATGGGAAATATGTTTCAGGTAAAAATTCTCTGGATGGAAGATTCCCATCTGGTAGCCGGGAAAAACTATTTATTGAAATTGGGCACAAGAACCATTCCGGCGGTGGTAATGCGTATCCGCCACAAAATAGACGTAAACACAGGGGAAGAGATTCCCGCGGATGAAATCTATAAAAATGAAATTGCGGAATGTGAAATATCCGTGGCGGACAAGCTGGTGTTTGACCGGTTTGAGAAGAATCAGGCATTGGGTTCCCTTATACTCATTGACCGTATCACTCATATGACGGCGGCCTGCGGGGTAGTGGAGGAAGCATTGCAGCGCAGCGGCAATGTCATTTATCATCAGATGGAAATTACAAAGGAAATCCGCTGCCAGCAGTTAGGACAGAAAAGTGCCGTAATCTGGTTTACCGGGCTTTCCGGCGCCGGGAAATCCACTCTGGCAAATGAATTGGAGAAACGCCTTGTTGCGGCAGGAAAGCATACCATGCTCTTAGACGGGGATAATGTCCGTCTTGGGTTAAACAGCAACCTTGGATTTAAGGAGCAGGACAGAATCGAAAATATCCGCAGAATATCCGAAGTGGCAAAATTAATGACGGATGCGGGATTAATTGTACTGACGGCTTCCATTTCCCCTTATGCTTCCGACAGGCGTAAGGCAAGGGATATTATAGGGGATGAATTTGTGGAAGTTTACGTTTCAACTTCATTGGAAGAGTGTGAGAGACGGGATGTAAAAGGCTTATATGAGAAGGCAAGAAGAGGAGAAATCTCCAACTTTACCGGAATTTCCAGTCCCTATGAATTGCCCAGGCAGCCGGAGATTGTGATAAATACGGAGGAGCATACATTGGAGGAATGTGTGGATTCATTGTATCAGCAGATTTTAAATTATTTAAACTGATAAACGTAAGATAAAGTTACTTTGTCAAAATCAGGAGAAAAATATGAGAAAATTTATTAGAAACAAAGAAAATCCCCTGAAAACTCTGGGGAAAAGAATTGTGGCGGCATCAGCAACTGTCCTTTTTGGCGTATTCCTTATAGGATGCGGTGGAAGTAAGGGAGGCACGGAAGTGCATATAGGTTACTTTCCCAATGTAACCCATCCCCAGGCGCTGGTGATGAAATCGGAGAGCAGCTTAGAGAAGGAGCTTTCCGGTGAGGCCACTGTTACGTGGACATCTTTTAACGCAGGCCCGGCGGAGGTGGAAGCCTTATTTGCCGGGGATATTGATATTGGATATATCGGGCCGGTGCCGGCTATCAATGCCAATGTAAAGTCAAAGGGGGATGTGCATATTATTGCCGGAGCTACCCAGGCAGGGGCTGTTTTGGTGAAGCGTCAGGGAGCAGAGATATCTTCCGTAAAAGATTTGGAGGGGAAGAAGGTGGCAGTTCCCCAGTTTGGCAATACGCAGCATCTCTGCCTCTTAGAACTTCTGTCTGAAAACGGGTTAAAACCTGTCGCAGAAGGAGGCACGGTAGATGTGGTGGCAGTGGCAAATGCCGATGTGGCAAATATGATGGACCAGGGGAATATTGACGCGGCTTTAGTGCCGGAACCCTGGGGAGCAACCCTTCTTGGCAAGGGGGCCCAACTTGTATTGGATGAAAACGAAATTTATCTGGATGGCAATTACAACGTGGCAGTTGTTGTGGTAAGGGATGAATTTCAAAAGGAACATCCTGATATTGTAAAAACTTTTTTGGAGCAGCATGAAAATGCTACGGTTTTTGTAAACGAAAACCCAAAAGAGGCACAGGCAATGGTGAATGAAGAAATCAATAAGGCAACCCAGAAGAAACTGGATGACGCTATTTTGGAGGAGGCATTTACCAGAATAAAAACTGATTCTTCCATTAACAAAGAGTCTATTGACGGATTTGCCAGAATTGGTCTGGAGCAGGGATTTATAACGGAACTTCCCGGGGATGATATTATTAAAGAGGTGGAGTAATGCTGGAGTTAAAAAAGGTGGGCAAGACCTACCCCAACACCGTGAAAAGAACATTAAAGGACATTAGCTTAACCATAGAGGACGGGGAATTTATCTGTATTGTAGGGCCGTCAGGATGCGGAAAAACCACATTGTTAAACCTTGTTGCTGGATTAGAGGAGCCTACAACAGGAGAACTTTTACTGGATAATGCCCCCATCACTGGCCCCGGGGCGGACCGGGTGGTGATGTTTCAGGAGGCGGCGCTGTATCCATGGCTGAATGTTTTGGAAAATGTAATGCTGGGCATGGAATTTCTTAAAGTGCCAAAGGAGGAGCGGCAGAGGAGGGCAATGCGTTATTTGAAAATGGTGCATCTATACGAATTTGCCGAGTATCCCATTCACCAGCTTTCCGGGGGTATGCGCCAGAGGGTGGCACTTGCAAGGGCGCTTGCCATGGACAGCAAACTTCTTTTGATGGACGAGCCTTTTTCCGCACTGGATAAACAGACCACCAATATGCTTCGGGCGGAGTTAGAGCAAATCTGGTTAAAAAACCATAAGACCATCTTGTTTGTTACCCACAGCGCGGAGGAGGCAGTTTATTTTGCAGACCGTATAGTTGTGCTTTCAGAGAATCCCGGGCAGATAAAAGAAATTATTTCCTGTGATTTAAAACGTCCCCGGAAAATTGATGACGAGGAATTTATCCATATCCGGCATCAGCTTTTGGAACTGGTGCGAAAGGAGGTTATGAAATTTGCAAAAGAAGAATACGACCAGGATTAAAAAGGTACTGGAACTTTTGTTATTTCTGGTAATCCTTATTGTGTTATGGCAGTTCTTTTACTTTTTAGGAGTGGATTTACTTGGCTTGTGGAAATCCTATTCCGTACCGTCTCCCGGAGGAGTGGCAATAAGCTGTATGAATCTGCTGCAAAGCGGCGTTTTGTTTTCTGCCATTTTAAAAAGTCTGGGAAGGGGAATTGTGGGATTTGCCATGGCAATTATTTTGGGGGTTATCCTGGGTATATTGATACACCATTTCCCTTATTTAAACAGAAATTTAAAACCTGTTATTTTAGGAATGCAGACGCTGCCCAGTATCTGCTGGGTTCCTTTTTCCATTTTGTGGTTTGGCTTAAATAACAGCGCCATTCTTTTTGTGGTGGTTATGGGTTCCGCTTTCAGTATGTCATTGGCGGTGGATGATGCCATTCAAAATGTGCCCCCTTTGTATATTAAGGCGGCAAAAACCATGGGCGCCGGGCAGAAGGAATTGTATGCAAAAGTCATACTTCCGGCATGTGTGCCTTCCTTTATTGCAGGGCTGCGCCAGGGCTGGTCTTTTGCATGGCGTGCGCTGATGTCCGGGGAAGTAATGTCCTCCACCATAGGATTGGGGCAGACCCTTATTGTGGGAAGGGATATGGCGGATATTAACCAGGTTATGCTGGTTATGATTGTAATTATACTTGTGGGAGTGGTGATTGATAAGTGTATCTTTACCACCATTGAAAACCGGGTATTAAAAAAACGTGGACTGCTGTGATTTCTTAGTCTGCAATGAAAGGAATGTTATGAAAGAATTTTTACAGGGCATAAGAGATGGCAGTGCCATAGGCATAGGCTATCTTTCTGTGTCCTTTACTTTTGGGATAGCCGCAGTGTCATGCGGCCTTGACTGGTGGCAGGCATTTATGGTTTCTTTTATGAATCTTACCTCCGCAGGGCAATTTGCGGGAATTACGATTATGGCATCAGTTGGTACATATTTTGAAATGGCAGCCTCCCAGTTTATTATTAATCTTCGTTATGCATTGATGAGCATTTCTTTGTCCCAGAAAGTGGACAGGCAATTTACATTTCCCAAAAAGTTGGTTTTAGGTTTTGCGGTGACAGATGAGATTTTTGCAGTTGCCATGAGCAGACAGGGGGAAGTGGGAAGCGCATATTTTGCCGGACTTACGGTGCTGCCCTTACTGGGCTGGAATCTGGGTACTTTAGCCGGAGCCGTGCTGGGGGATATCCTGCCGGGGAATATTGTTTCCGCCTTAGGGCTTGCCATTTACGGAATGTTTATTGCCATTGTGGTGCCTGTGGTAAAAGAGGATAAGCATATGCGTCTTGTGGTACTGCTTGCCCTGCTTTTAAGTTTCTGCCTTTATTATCTGCCTGGTTTAAAAAAGATATCCAGCGGTTTTGCCATTATCCTGTGCAGTGTGGCAGCGTCAGCAGTGGGGGCATGGCTTTTTCCGGTGGAAGAAGAGGCTCAGGAAGGGGATGTGAACGGATGAAAAATTTTTGGATTTATCTGGCTGTTATGTTTGCCGTCACCTATCTGGTGCGGGTAGTTCCCTTTGTGATTTTCCGGGAAAAAATTAAAAACAGGTATGTCCGTTCTTTTCTGGCATATATACCCTATACGGTACTGGGAGCCATGACCTTTCCGGCGGTTTTTTATGCCACAGGCTCCGTTCCCGGCGCAGTGGCAGGGGTAGTTGTGGCGCTGATTTTGGCATACCGGGGGAAGGGCCTGTTTCCTGTGGCAGTTTTTGCCAGTTTTACGGCGTTTATTGTATCATTTATAATATCTTTATAAAAAAAATGTGGGGATGCACATAAAAATTTTTTGTTGATATGTATAATTTTTGGAGTATAATATAAATAGGAAATTTATTTACATAAGGAGAATTGAAATGGCAAAAGACAATGTATCATCTGAAGTTTTGCCTGTGAATCAGGAAGAGGAGAGGCTGCGGTTAATTTCGGTAAACCGGCTGGCGATTATTGCTGTTACGATTATTGCTTTCTTTTTTTGTTTTGGCTATCCAAAGGATGCCATTGACGGAAATATCCCATGGAGTTTTGCTATTTTAGTGGCATCGCTGTCCTTTGCCGTGGGGGTCGGAAATATTATTTTCTTTGTAATCAGAAAAGACAGCGTTATGCTCCGCCATACCATTGTGGTATCTTATGCCATACTGTATTCCGTTGTTATGTGGGGGGCTAAAAACGACCTGGTCTTTATTATGGCTGTGCCGTTGGTGAGCATTATTATGCTGTACTATGATTACAAATTTATGCGCAATACCGCAGCGGGTGTATTCCTTATAAACCTGGTGTATATGGGAAAAGCCATGTATGCAGGATCCATGCCTTCCGGTCTGCCCATTGTTTTGTCAACCATTCTTTTGCAGTTAGCAGGCATGGGATTGTACCTGCTTGTTATGTGCGAGGTCACAAAGATATCCAACAAGACCAATGCCAATAAACTGCAGCAGATTCACGAAGAGAAAATGCAAAGCGAGGCTTTGCTTTCGGATGTTTTGGAGATTGCGGCCCTTGTGAAGGAAAATTCTGCTGCTGCCGGGGAGAGCATTACATCATTGCAGGCAGCAACGGAGCAGACTGCCACGGCTTTGGTGGATATTTCAGACGGCAATGCCTCCAATGCAAAGAGCATTGAGGAGCAGACCCTTATGACAGGAAATATCCAGGAGATGATTACCAACACAAAAGTGTTGTCTGACCAGATGGTGGAATATGCAGATGAAAGTTTAAATGCGGTGAAGGAAGGCCAGCAGTCCATGGAAGACCTTTTGACCCAGGCACAGGTAATTGAAAAATCCAATGAACAGGTGAGACAGTTGATGCAGACCCTTTCCGGCAATGCAAAGGAAGTGGGGAATATTACGGAACAGATTGTAAATATATCCAGCCAGACCAATATGTTAGCGTTAAATGCTTCCATTGAAAGCGCCCGTGCCGGGGAGGCAGGGAGAGGTTTTGCAGTGGTGGCGGAACAGATTCGTATTTTAGCGGAGCAGACCAGGGGGCTTACAGAGAGTATCCGTGCCATTGTGGAAGAGCTGCAGAATAATACGGAGGAGACTATGGAGAGCGTGTCGGAGGTTTTGCAGGCATCCGATAAAGAGAAAGAGAACATTACCAATGTAAATAACCAGTTTAGCGACATTCATGACAGGATGACGGATTTGGGAAGAAATGTAGGGACTATCGGTGAGCAGATTGATGAGATATTGAAAGCAAATAATCAGATTGTGGACAGTATCGGCCATATTTCCGCCGTAAGTGAAGAAGTTGCCGCAAGCACATTAGAGGCAAACGACATCGGCAATTCCAGCAACAAAGAGGCAAAGCAGGCGGCGGATTTAATGAACAGGCTTTTAGAGGCGGCAGGAAAGTTAGACCGTTATTTATAGAGGGAATAGCTATAAATAAAGTCATAAAATAAAACCCTTTTCATACAATGTAGAAAGGTATTACATCTACATTGCAGGAAAGGGGTTATTTTTATGGAAATGTCGGCTGTGAATAAGGATAAAGATTTTCATCTTTACCGTGATATACAGGAAAGAACAAACGGGGAAATTTATATTGGCGTGGTGGGGCCGGTGCGCACGGGAAAATCTACTTTTATCAAGCGTTTTATGGATATTATGGTGATTCCTTTTATGGAGGACGAAAATGCCAGAACCAGGACAGTAGATGAACTGCCCCAGTCTGCCCAGGGGAAAACCATTATGACAACGGAGCCCAAATTTATTCCCAAGGATGCGGCAAAAATCCGTTTAGAGGGAGATACGGAGGTAAAAGTACGCCTCATTGACTGTGTGGGTTACATGGTAGACGGGGCATCAGGCCATATGGAGGGAAATAATAAGCGTATGGTAAAGACCCCCTGGTTTGATTATGAAATTCCCTTTGTGGATGCCGCTTCCATTGGAACCCAGAAGGTGATTAAGGAACATTCTACCATTGGAATTGTGGTGACAACAGACGGCTCCTTTGGGGAACTGACAAGGGAAAATTATCTTCCGGCGGAGGAACAGACCGTTGAGGAGTTAAAAACTATCGGCAAGCCTTTTGTGATTGTGTTAAATTCCGAAAAACCCTTTAGTGAGGAGACAACAAGGCTTGTGCGGCAGATGGAGGAAAAATATGCTACCCCGGTAATTCCGGTAAACTGCCAGCAGCTTAGAAGAGATGATATCGAAAAAATACTGGAAAGCATTCTCTATGAATTTCCCATTGTGAAAATGGAATTTTATATTCCAAAATGGGCGGAGATGCTTCCCATGGATAACAAAATGAAAATAAGCATGGTGGAGAATGCCAGGAATATTATAAATTCGGTGACACAGGCAAAAGATATCAATCTTATTAGAAAACCGGAGGATGCGGCATACATATCGGATATCCATTTAGATAAAATTGATTTGGCAAAAGGTTTGTTAAAGATAAAAATGGAAATAGAAGATAAATATTATTATGAAAATATCAGTGAGCTTACCGGAGTGCCCATTCAGGGAGAATATCAGCTTATTTCCCTGGTAAAAGATTTGGCGGAGCGGAAAAATGCTTATGAAAAAGTGGCGGACGCGGTGAATGCGGTGCAGATGAAGGGATACGGGGTGATTCATCCTCAGCTTACGGATATCGCTTTAGATGAGCCGGAGTTAATCCGCCATGGGAATAAATACGGGGTGAAACTGAAAGCCACATCTCCCTCCATCCATTTAATCCGTGCCAATATTGAGACGGAAATTGCTCCCATTGTAGGCAGTGAGGAGCAGGCACGGGATTTGATTGATTATATTAAGCAGGGGCAGAATACGCCAAACGGCGTGTGGGATACCAACATTTTCGGCAAATCCGTAGGGGAGTTAATGGAGGACGGCATCAGAAGCAAGATTGCCATGATGGATGACGAGTGCCAGATGAAACTGCAGGATACCATGCAGAAAATTGTAAATGACAGCAGCGGCGGACTGGTGTGTATTATTATTTAATTAAAAAAAGCGGTCGGTATCGGCCGCTTTAGTTGTCTGTTTATTATTGTATTCCATCTTGCTGTTCATCATTGAAAAATCCTCTGTATATTGATATAATGGAGCTGCAAACTGAAATGTCTGCCGGAGGATTACTATGAATAAAGTATATGAAAAATTGTTAAAGTGTTATGACTGCGTAAAACAGAAAATTGATTTTACCCCAAAGATAGCGTTAGTGTTAGGCTCCGGGCTGGGAGATTTTGCAAACCAGATTAAAGTGGAGGGCATTCTGGATTATCATGATATAGAAGGATTTCCCATATCTACGGTAGCCGGACATGCAGGCAGGTTTATTTTCGGCTGTGTGGGGGATGTTCCTGTTGTCTGTATGCAGGGAAGAGTGCACTATTATGAGGGATATTCCATGCAGGATGTAGTGCTTCCCATCCGGCTTATGAAGCTGATGGGGGCAGAAGTACTGTTTTTAACCAATGCTTCAGGGGGAATTAAGCAGGGAATGAAAGCCGGAGATTTTATGCTTATTACAGGGCAGATTGCAAGTTTCGTTCCGTCGCCTTTAGCGGGGGCTAATATAGAGGAGCTGGGAACTCGTTTCCCGGATATGAGCCATATTTACGATGAAGATTTGCAGACTATTGTGAAAAAAACGGCTTTGGATAACGGCATTGATTTAAAGCAGGGAGTTTATTTACAGATGAGCGGCCCTCAGTATGAATCCCCTGAAGAAATATCCATGTGCCGCATATTAGGGGCAGATGCTGTGGGTATGAGTACCGCCTGTGAGGCAGTTGCCGCAAATCATATGGGCATGAAAATCGTGGGAATCTCCTGTGTCTCCAACATGGCAGCAGGAATCTCCCCCACACCCCTTACCCACGAAGAAGTTTCCCAGACTGCAGACAAGGCGGCTCCCTATTTTAAGAAACTTGTATACGAATCTATTCTTCGCATAGGAGAGACTTTATGAATATCCGGTTTTACAATGCAAAGATTTTATTGACGAAAAATACAGACAAAGGGCATGCCTTTGAGATTATACAGGGGGAACTCTGGGTAAAAGGCAATAGGATTGTCTATATAGGGGACGGCAGGGATTTAGACCATGTATATGAGGCTCCGTTTTTTGATGAAAAGCAGCCGATTGTGTGGGAGCGGGAAATTGATGCAGGCGGCAATGTATTAATGCCCGGGTTTAAAAATGCCCATACGCATTCTGCCATGACATTCCTGCGTTCCTATGCAGATGACCTGCCATTGCAGGAATGGCTTCACAAACAGGTTTTTCCCAGGGAGGCAAAACTTATGCCCCAGGATATTTACCATCTTTGTAAACTGGCAATTTTAGAATATTTAACCAGCGGGATTACCGCCAATTTTGATATGTATTTGCGTCCCGTGGAGATTGCCGAAGCTTCCGCAGACTGCGGGTTTCGCACGGTACAGACCAGCGGGCTTAATAATTTTACCAGTTCATTGGAATTGATGGAGGAAGATTATTACAGGGTAAATGAAATAAGCGAACTAACCGGCTTCCTCTTGGGATTTCATGCAGAGTATACAACAGACAGAAAAATTATGGAGGGGGTGGCAGAACTTTCCCATAAGTTAAAATCCCCGGTGTGGCTACATACTTCCGAGACAAAGGGGGAAGTGGAGGAATGTAAAAAGCGTTACGGAATGACCCCCACCCAGCTTACGGAATCAATGGGAATGTATGAGTACGGCGGGGGAGGTTATCACTGCATCTATTTTGAAGACAGGGATTTTGAAATTTTTAAAAAGAGAAATCTTTTCGCAGTGACAAATCCTTCTTCCAATTTAAAACTTGCCAGCGGCATTGCCCCTATTAACCGTTTCCTTAAAGAGGGGATTTCTGTGGCAATCGGTACGGACGGGCCGGCAAGCAATAACTGTCTTGATATGTTTCGGGAAATGTTTCTTGTAAGCGGCCTTGCCAAAGTGACGGAAGGGGATGCGGCGGTGGTTCCCGCAGAAGAAGTGCTTTATATGGCAACGGCAGCAGGCGCCCATGCCATGAACCTGCCGGAATGTGACTGCCTGGCAAAAGGAAAACTGGCAGATTTGATTATGATTGATTTAAACCAGCCGAATATGCAGCCGGAAAATGATTTTGTGAAAAATATTGTGTATTCAGGCAGTAAAAGCAATGTGGCCCTTACCATGGTAAACGGCAGGATTTTGTATGAAAAAGGGAAGTTTTTTATTGGCACAAAACCTGAAGAGATTTATGCCAGGGCAAATGAGATTATCGGGAGGATGAAGTGACATGTTACAGGTAACTTTTGTCCATCACAGTTGTTTTGCGGTGGAGCTGGATAACAGTATGCTGATATTTGACTATTTTCCAAAAGGTGATATGAACGGATTTAACTTTACGGGAGAACTGCCGGAATTTCCGGAGGGGAAGGACATTTATGTTTTTGCCAGCCACTCCCACAAAGACCACTTTTCCCTTGAAATTTTAAAGTGGGCAGACAGGTTTTCGGGTATCCGCTATATTTTGTCAAAAGATATCCGTCTTGGAAAAAATTATCTGGCAAAAAACGGTATTGACGTAAATATTAAGGAGAAAATAACTTTTGTGCAGCCCTGTGAAAAATATCAAGTGGGAAATATGGAAATTCACACGCTGCGTTCCACAGATGCGGGAGTGGCGTTTCTTGTTTCCATAGAAGGACGGTATATTTACCATGCCGGGGATTTAAATTTGTGGAAATGGGAAGGAGCCGGGGATTTAATCAACGGAAAAGAGACAAGGGCATACAAACATGAAATAAATAAGCTGGCATCTTACAATATTGATGTGGCATTTGTGCCTTTAGACCCCAGGTTAGGGCAGCATGCCCGGTTGGGGATTGATTATTTTATGAAAAATATCAATGCCAGGTATGTGTTTCCTATGCATATGTGGCAGGATTATTCTGTTTTGGAGGAATATTTATCACATATCAGCAATCCCATGTTTTCCGGCAGGATTGGACAGATTACCGGGGAGAATGAGGTGTTTGAACTATGACAAAAGTGACAATTTATACCGACGGGGCGGCAAGGGGCAATCCCCACGGGCCGGGAGGCTACGGCGCGGTGCTGGAATTTGTGGATGGAAAAGGACAGCTTCATACAAGGGAATATTCTGCCGGATATAAAAAAACCACCAACAACCGCATGGAATTAATGGGGGTAATCGTGGCGTTAGAGGCGTTAAACAGGCCCTGCATGGTGGATTTGTATTCCGACTCCAAATATGTGACTGACGCCTTTAACCAGCGCTGGATAGAGGGATGGCAAAAAAGAGGATGGAAAAAGGCGGACAAACAGCCGGTAAAAAATGTAGATTTGTGGAAACGGCTTTTAGCGGCAAAGGAGCCTCATAGTGTGACATTCCACTGGGTAAAGGGCCATGACGGCCATCCCCAGAATGAGCGGTGCGATGAACTGGCTACTTCGGCGGCGGACGGGGACCGGCTTATGGAAGATGTGGAGTTGTAAAAAAGACAGATATATGGTATACTGTTGTCTAATGTAAGGAGGCACCCACAGGGCACACCTATACCCACAGGGCACACGTGCCACACATGCGTGGGCAAAATTAAGGAGGCACCCGCAGGGCACACTTTTGCCACACATGCGTGGGCAATAATAAGGAGGATGAAAACATGGCATTTTTAGGAAGTTTAGTACAGTATTTATTGACATTGGCGCTTATGGTGATTGTAGCGGCACTTGGAATGTTTGCAGGAAAGAAGCTTCGTGACAGCAAGGACGCAAAGACGGCATCGACAGCCAAAGATGAAGCAGGCGTCAGTGGACAAGAATAGTAGATTTTGGAGGAATCGGTTGTGAAACAGAAGTTTGGAGTCAATGAACTGCGCAGGAAGTACCTGGAATTTTTTGAGAGTAAGGAACACCTTTCCATGAAAAGTTTTTCTTTGGTGCCTCACAATGATAACAGTTTGCTGTTAATTAATGCGGGAATGGCACCGTTGAAGCCTTATTTTACCGGTCAGGAGATTCCGCCAAGGAAAAGGGTGACTACCTGTCAGAAGTGTATCCGTACCGGAGATATTGAAAATGTGGGAAAGACCGCAAGACATCTGACATTTTTTGAAATGCTGGGTAATTTTTCCTTTGGAGATTATTTTAAAAAAGAAGCCATTGCATGGAGCTGGGAGTTTTTAACGGAAGTTTTAGGATTAGAGCCGGATCGTCTTTATCCTTCTGTTTACGGGGAAGACGAGGAAGCATTTGAAATCTGGAATAAAGATATTGGCATTCCGGCAGAAAAGATTACACGTTTTTACAGAGATCCAGAGACGGGAGAATGTGACAATTTCTGGGAGCATGGGGCAGGTCCCTGCGGTCCCTGTTCTGAGATTTACTATGACAGGGGAGAGAAATACGGATGCGGCAGACCTGACTGTAAAGTAGGTTGTGATTGTGACCGTTTTATGGAAGTTTGGAATAATGTATTTACCCAGTTTAACGGTGACGGCAAAGGCGGTTATGAGGAACTGAAACAGAAAAATATTGATACCGGTATGGGATTAGAGCGTCTTGCCGTAGTGATGCAGGACGTAGATTCCGTGTTTGATATTGATACTATGAAAGCCATTCGGGATAAGATTTGTGAACTGTCCCATAAGACATACAAAAAAGATGCCTTGGATGATGTGTCCATTCGATTAATTACAGACCATATCCGCTCATCCACATTTATGGTATCGGATGGGATTATGCCTTCCAATGAGGGTAGAGGCTATGTGCTTAGAAGATTAATCCGCCGCGCTGCAAGGCATGGGAGAATGCTTGGCATTGACGGGACATTCCTTGCAAAGTTAAGCGAGACAGTGATTAACGAGAGCAAAGACGGCTATCCTGAGTTAGATGAGAAAAAAGATTTTATTTTCCGTGTCCTTACCCAGGAGGAAGAGAAATTTAACAAGACTATCGACCAGGGGCTTACCATTCTTGCCGATATGCAAAAGGAGCTGGAAGCAAAAGGGGAGAAAGAACTTTCCGGGAATGATGCATTTAAACTTTATGACACCTATGGATTTCCCATTGACCTTACGTCAGAGATTTTGGAGGAAAAAGGCTTTTCTATTGATGAAGCCGGATTTAAAGCGGCAATGGAAGAGCAGAGAACCAAGGCAAGGAAGGCAAGGAAAGTTACCAATTACATGGGAGCTGACGTGACGGTATATGAGTCCATTGACCCTGCCATTACCACGGAATTTGTGGGATATGATAATTTAACTTATAAGTCAAAAGTTACGGTTATGACCACGGAGACAGAAATCACAGAAGCATTGTCCGACGGTGAAATCGGTACCATATTTGTGGAAAAGACACCGTTTTACGCCACCATGGGCGGCCAGAATGCAGATACTGGAATTATCCGCACAGAAGATTTTGAGTTTGTGGTGGAAGATACGGTAAAAATGTTAGGAGGCAAGGTAGGCCATATCGGGAAAGTCACGAAAGGCATGGTTAAAACCAAAGATGTGGTGGAACTTGTGGTAGATGCAGATAAGCGTGCTGCCATTGGCAAAAACCACAGCGCAACCCATCTGCTTCAAAAGGCTTTAAGGGAAGTTTTGGGAAATCATGTGGAACAGGCAGGTTCCGACGTAAATGCCCAGAGGCTGCGTTTTGATTTTTCCCATTTTTCTCCTATGACGGCGGAGGAACTTGCCAGGGTGGAGAATATTGTAAATGAAAAAATTGCGGCAGCGCTTCCTGTTGTAACGGATATTATGACCTTGGAAGAGGCAAAGAAAACAGGCGCCATGGCATTGTTTGGAGAGAAATACGGGGATACGGTGAGAGTCGTGCGTATGGGTGATTTCTCCATAGAACTATGCGGCGGTACCCATGTGGAGAATACTTCAAAGATTGCGGCATTTAAGATTATTTCAGAATCCGGTGTGGCAGCAGGGGTACGGCGTGTGGAAGCTTTGACTTCCCATGCGGTTTTCACATATTATGATAAAATTGAGGAACAACTGGAACAGGCGGCTAAGTTATTAAAGACAAGCCCGGCAGATGTGCCGGATAAAATCAATCATCTTCTTTTGGAATTGAAATCATTGCAGAGTGAAAATGAATCCCTAAAGAGCAAGGCGGCAAAAGATGCTTTGGGAGATGTAATGAACCAGGTTACAGAGATAAAAGGAGTAAAGGTTTTGGCAGCCAGGGCTGACGGCGTGGATATGAACGGCCTCAGGGAACTTGGCGACCAGTTAAAGGAAAAGTTAGGGGAAGGCGTGGTGGTACTTGCCTCGGATAATGAGGGTAAGGTAAACCTGATTGCCATGGCAACGGAAGGGGCTATGAAAAAAGGCGCCCATGCCGGCAACCTGATTAAAGAAATTGCTTCCAAAGTAGGAGGCGGAGGAGGCGGCCGTCCAAACATGGCGCAGGCAGGCGGAAAAAATCCCGCAGGAATCGGGGATGCCATTGCTAAGGTAAAAGATGTTTTGGAGAGCCAGATATCATAAAAAAATTCCTTGAATTTTTGTTTTAATATTTTGAAAAAAATATTGACGAATGGAAATTTTATGTTATAATCTTTATTAGTGCAAAAATATACCCAAACAGTTGAATGCACAAAACGCAACTGGAGGGGAGGTTAGGTGTGAGACTATGTCAAATGTAATCGTAAAAGAAAATGAGACGTTAGACAGTGCTTTACGCAGATTCAAGAGAAACTGTGCAAAAGCCGGAATCCAACAGGAGATTCGTAAAAGAGAGCATTACGAAAAGCCAAGCGTCAGACGTAAGAAAAAGTCTGAAGCAGCAAGAAAACGTAAATATAACTAGGTCGCGATTATGTAGAAGAAGTTCATCTGAACTTCTTCTTTTTTTGGTCTATTTTTACGGTTCCCACATATATATAGACAAAGAGGTGAGGACATGGACAAAGGGTTATTACAGATTATGCCTATAAAGATGCGGGAACAGATGAAAGTTTATCTGGAAAATCCAAAGATAGAAGAAATCAGAGTCCGTATCGGACAACCCATAGAACTTAGATGTACCCAGTCCAATATATGGCTGAAAGAAATTGTGGAACAGAAAGATATGGAAGAAATGCTGACTTTTATCAGCAAATATTCTGTGTATGCCTATGAGGAGGAAATCCGCCAGGGGTTTCTTACCATAGAGGGAGGACACAGGATCGGCTTTGCGGGACAGGTTCGTCTTGACAATGGAAAAATCAGCCATATGGTAAACATTCGTTTTATGAATATCCGGGTGGCAAGGGAGAAAAAAGGGTGCGCCGCAGAGTTGATAAAGTGGATTTATAAGGACGGGGAGTTTTATAATACCCTGTTAATTTCGCCCCCGGGAGTGGGTAAGACAACCTATCTGAGAGACTGTATCCGCCAGTTATCAGGAAAAGATGCCCTTGGGAAAAAAATCTGCGTGATAGATGAGCGGTCAGAAATTGCAGCCTGCCACTTAGGCATTCCCCAAAATGATTTGGGGTATCGCACAGATGTTGTGGATGGTTGTCCCAAAAGAGAGGGGATGCTTTTGGCTCTTCGAAGCATGTCCCCGGAAATCATTGCGGTAGACGAGCTTGGCGGCAGGGAAGATGTACAGGCAGTCTGTGAAATTGCTTTGTCAGGCTGTCAGATTCTCGGGACGCTGCATGCAAAAAATGTGGAGGATGTAAAACAGAAAACATCCATCGGGGAATGTTACAGGCAAAGATTATTTAAACGCTATGTTTTTTTACAAAAAGACGGCAGGGGAGAAAGAAGTTTTGCAGTGTATGACCAGGAGCTTAGAAAAATATGTTAAAGGCGGCGGGGATTTTTTTTGTCATCGCAGGTACGGCGGGCTTGGGAAATTACATGAGAATACTGTTAAAAACACATTTGCAGCAGCTATTGGAATGGCAGGATGCATTTATCCGTATGGAACTTGACAAGAAGGCACTAAGGCTTCCCTATGGGCAGATGCTAAAAAACGCCGCCATGGGAAAAAACAGCTTGTTCGGGGAAATTGCCACACAGGTGGCGGAAGATATGGAAACAAACCGGGAGGCGGATGTGGGCGTTCTTTGGGAGAAGGTATTTGAGGAAAGGAAAAGGGAGCTTTTGTTTTCCCGGGAGGAGAAAGAGATTCTTATATCCCTTGCCAGAAATCTTGCTATGGAAAGCAGCAGTACCAAGGCATGTGAAATTTATTTTTACCAGTTGAAAAAAAGAATTGACCAGGTGATGGAAGAAAAAAAGGAAAAACAGAGATTGTATAGTGCAGTGGGAGTCTTAGGTGGTTTATTTCTGGTGATTCTGCTGCTGTAAAACACGAGGTGCATATGAACGAAAATTTGATTTTTAAAATAGCGGCAGTGGGAATATTGGTGACAATTTTAAGTCAGGTACTAAAGCAGAGCGGCAGGGAAGAACATGCTTTTTTAACAAGCCTGGCAGGGCTTCTTATTGTCCTGTTTTGGATTGTGCCTTACATTTATGAACTGTTTGAGACTATGAGGAAATTGTTTGCATTATAGGCAGGTGGAAAATGGATATTATAAGGATTAGTATTTTGGGGATTTTAGCGGTTCTGCTGTCAATGATTTTAAAACATTATAAGCCGGAATACAGTTATTTTTTAAATCTTGGGATGTGTATCTGCGTATTTTTATATGTGGTGTCCAAGCTGGAATTTCTGCTGGATTACGTGGAACAGATTCAGAGCCTGATTCATTTAGACCCTGTGTATCTGTCAATGATTTTAAAAATGATTGGCATTACATATGTGGCTGAGTTTGCGGTTAATCTCTGCAGGGATGCAGGCTGCCAGACAATTGCCGGGCAGATAGAACTTTTTGCAAAGCTTTCCATCCTGATTATCAGTATGCCGGTGGTACTGGCATTTATAGAAACCATAGAGGAACTGATGTGAAGAAATGGCTGTTTGTTTTTTCCCTTTTTTTTACCGTGATGGTTTTGACGGGAACCATAACCGCATATGGACAGGAACCCCAGGATATGATGGAAGATTTGGACTTTTCCGAAATCGGGGATTTCTTAAAAGGTACGGAGGAGACAAAGGACATATCCTTTTTTGAACTTGTGAAGGGGATTATGAAGGGAGAAGAGCTTCCCTATGAGAAAATCGGGGATTGGGCAAAAGATGTTTTGTCCGGGAGTTTTGCAGAAAATAAAGTGTTTTTTCTGGAGATTATTGTGCTGTCCCTGGCATTTTCCATACTGAAAAATTTTGCAAAGAGTTTTTCCAATTCCTACATATCGGAAGTGAGCTTTTTAATTGTGTACTGTTTTTTTATGGTGCTTTTGCTTCAGTCCTTCTTTAAGTTAAATGATGTGGTGACAGGGACGGTGGAAAATATGCTGGGATTTATGCAGGTGTTTCTGCCCACCTACTGTATGGCAATTTCTTTTACATTAAACATAAACTCATCTGCGGCAGTATACAGTTTGATTTTTGCCATGATTTACCTGGTGGAGTGGCTGCTGCGCTACTTCCTGCTTCCCTTAATAAAAATATATGTGCTGGTAGAGTTTTTAAACCATTTAACGGAGGAAGAGCGTTTTAAAAGGCTGGCAGAATTAATTTATGACGGGGTTGCAATGATACTTAAAGTATCCGCTTCATTTATCCTGGGAATCAATATTATCCAGGGGATGGTGGCTCCGGCCATGGACATGTTATCCGGCAACAGCATTGCAAAAACGGTACAGATGCTGCCGGGGATTGGAAATGTGCTCAGCGGAACAGGGCAGATATTTATCAGTTCCGGCATTGTAATTAAAAACTGTGTGGGGGCGGCTGCCCTTGTGATACTTGTTATGCTCTGTGCCGTTCCCTTTTTAAAAATGAGTGTTATGGCACTTTTGTATAAATTGCTCTCGGCAGTGCTTGAGCCGGTGGCGGATAAAAGGATTGCCGGAGGGATGAGCGGAATTGCAGGGGGAGCCATGCTGTATTTAAAAGTAATCAGCACATGCATGATGCTGTTTTTCCTTACCATTGCCCTTTGCAGCGCCGCAACAAATATGAAAATTTAGTGCCTGTAAGGGTATGGGACAGATACTAAAAAGGAGATTTCATGGAAGAAATTGTAAGCTGGGTAAAAAATTACAGTATGGTAGTCTTGTTTCTTACCGTATTGACTTCCCTAACATCAAAAAAAGAGTACAGGCGGTATCTCCAGGTTTTTGTGGAAATCGTTCTTGTGATAACGCTTTTGATGCCTGTGCTTAAATTGACAGGCAAAGATACGGACTTTTTTGACAAAATAGCCTATGATTCCCTGTGGCAGGAATTAGACAGCATAAAAGCAGAGCGCAAAAATTTTGATTTTCTCCAGGAAGATGTGTATTTAAAACATTACGGGAATGTGATTGAGGCGGATGTAGAGATTTTGGCCAAAGAGGCAGGGTATGGCGTTTTAGATACAAAGGTAAGTTTAAACGATGAATTTGTTATTGAGAAAATGGAGCTAAACCTGGTAAAAATCCAGGACAGCGTGGTGATACAGGGAA
This sequence comes from uncultured Lachnospiraceae bacterium, assembly GCA_947630855.1. Classification (GTDB taxonomy): domain Bacteria; phylum Bacillota; class Clostridia; order Lachnospirales; family Lachnospiraceae; genus Roseburia_B. The sequence goes on along the minus strand of CANRJF010000022.1, from coordinate 12,179 downwards.
GTGTGGAAGAGCTGCCGGAGGAAAAAGAAATCACGGACTTAAAGGAAAAAATTGCGGATATTTATCATATGGATATAGAAAATATAACAATAAAGACTTAGAGGGGAGCTGCATTTTTCATGAATGAATTTTTTAAAAACAGGCCATGGCGCAAGTGGGATAAAACACAGTGGACAATTCTTATCCTTACAGGGATTTTGCTGATGGTGATTGCAATTCCCACAGATAAAAAAGACAGGCAGGAAACTTCGGCAGTCAAGGAGGCACAGACAGCATCTTACAGCGGGGAGGATTATGCAGGCAATTTGGAGAGGCGGCTTAAAAAAGCACTTTCTAAGATTGAGGGGGCAGGGCGGGTGGAAGTGATGATTACGCTGCAGGATAACGGGGAGATGGTGGTGGAAAAAGATACAGACAAAAATGTTTCCCAAAGCATACAGGAGGGGGAAAATGCAGCAAAAAATACACAAAAAACGGAGGAGGTGGATATGGAAACGGTGTACCGGGATGTGGATACGGGAAAAGAGCCTTTTGTGGGCAGTGAGAGGGCACCGAAAATAGAGGGAGTGTTAGTTGTTGCCCAGGGGGCAGATGCCACCAAAGTAAAACAGAATATTTCTGAGGCTGTAATGGCATTATTCCAAATCGATGTGAATAGAATTAAAGTAGTTAAGATGAATGTTCAGGAGGAAAGACAGTGAAAAAAGGATGGAAAAAGAACCAGATTATTATTACTGCATTGGCGCTTATGATTGCTGTTGCCGGATATGTAAGTTATACCAGAAGCAATATTGACCGTTCCGCGCAGACAGACACCGCCATGGATCTTACGGAGGATTCCTATGAAATCTCTGATGATCCCATTGTGGAGGGAGATATTTTTACGGATACCGGGGATGGGGCAGATACGGCGTCAACGGCACAAAATGCTTCCGATGTGGCAAAAGAGGGAAGTGCAGATAATGCAGCCGTGGCGGATGCTTCTGCCAAAGCAGACGCCTCTGCAGGGCAGGCACAGGAGGCAGGGGCAGATGCCCAGGCAGCCGGAGGGGAAAATCCCGGCGAGGCAGTACTTACCAGCTCCACCATAAGCAACGTGGATTTTGCGGCAGAAATGAAATTGAACAGGGAGCAGGTTCGTGCCAAAAATAAAGAGACCCTGCTTGGAATTGTAAACAGCACAAATCTCACCGACGAGCAGAAGCAGTCGGCTGTGGACCAGATGATTGCCCTTACGGATATTGCAGAGCGGGAGGCAGCGGCAGAAATGCTTTTAGAGGCAAAAGGGTTTACAGATGTAGTGGTAAGCATTACAGGGGATACAGTGGATGTAGTTCTTAATATGGGGGACGTGACAGATGCCAAACGTGCCCAGATTGAGGATATTGTAAAGCGCAAAACAAATGTCAGCGCAGAAAATATTATTATAACCCCAATTGAGCCCTCAGCAGTAAATAACAGTGAGACCCAGGTTCCTGAGACGGAAGGGACGGAGACGGAAGGGACAGAGACAGAAGTATTAAAATAAAGAAAAAAGGCGGGAAATTTCCCGTCTTTTTACTTGTGGGATAGGAATCATATGGTATATAATGGGGTAGTAAGTGTTTGGAAGGGCAAATGTGTATGCTCTGGAGTATAACAGGAGGCAGCCTATGAAGAGAGTATTTTTGATTGTATTGGACAGTGTTGGAATCGGGGAGATGCCGGATGCATCTGATTATGGGGATGCCGGAAGCAACACACTGCTGGCGGCATCAAAAAGCAGGTATTTTTCCATGCCCAATATGCGCAAATTAGGTTTTTTTAATATAGAGGGAGTAAATATCGGAGAAAAAGAGGCAGAACCCGCCGGTTCCTATGCCAGGATGAAGGAATTGTCCAAAGGAAAAGATACCACCATTGGGCACTGGGAGATTGCCGGGGTAGTTTCTGATGCGCCTCTGCCCACGTATCCAAACGGTTTTCCCAAATCCGTGATAACGGAATTTAAGAAAAAGACAGGCAGGGGGGTATTGTGCAACAAGCCCTATTCCGGCACGGAGGTAATTAAAGATTACGGCCAGGAGCACTTAAACACGGGAGATTTGATAGTATATACTTCCGCAGATTCCGTTTTCCAGATTGCAGCCCATGAAAAGATTGTTCCGGTGGAAAAATTATATGAATACTGCAGGATTGCCAGGGAAATTTTAAAAGGGAAACATGGGGTAGGACGTGTGATTGCAAGGCCCTTTATCGGAGAGGGAGGCAGGTATACCAGAACTCCAAGACGCCATGATTTCTCTTTAGAGCCCCCGGCAGTTACCATGTTAGACCAGTTAAAAGAGGAAGGTTATGACGTGATTTCCGTAGGAAAAATCGTGGATATTTTTGCAGGCAGGGGAATTACGGAATTTGTGCGCACTGCCGGAAATGAGGAAGGCATAGAAAAAATCTTAGAAAATATGGAAAAAGATTTTCATGGACTTTGCTTTATTAATCTGGTAGATTATGATATGCTGTATGGGCACCGCAATGATGTGGACGGATATGCCAGGGCGCTGACGTATTTTGACCAGCAGGTTCCAAAGATTTTATCCCGTATGCGGGATGATGATGTGCTGATGATTACCGCAGACCACGGCTGTGACCCATCCACCCCTTCCACAGACCATTCCAGGGAATATACGCCCCTTCTTATGGTGGGGAAAAATATTCCCTCCGGCGTGGATTATGGCACAAGGGAAGGCTTTTGCGATATAGCTGCAACCATACTGCATTTGTTTGGCATGGATGCAAAATGCCGGGGAAAAAGCATTTTATAAATCAAAGACAGGAGATAAAATATGACAGAGAACAGTGCAAATATTTCATTTGAAGTTTTTCCGCCCAAGAAAAACGGTGACTTTCACGCGGTATTTGACGTTTTAAAGGAATTATCGGAATTATCGCCGGAATTTATAAGCGTCACATACGGGGCGGGGGGAAGCATGTCCAAAAAAACCATAGAGATAGCTTCCTACATTCAAAATGACCTTAATATCAAGGCAATCGCCCACCTTACCTGTGTGGGGAATAAGGGGGCGGAAATAAAAGACCTTTGCGGCAGGATGAAAGAAAATAACATATCTTATGTTCTTGCCCTAAGGGGGGACCGTCCGAAGGATATGAGCGACGAAGTGTACAACGGCAGAGAGTTTGAGTATGCCTCAGATTTAATCCGTCTGTTAAAAAAAGATACGGATTTGCATATTGTAGGGGCGTGTTACCCGGAAAAGCATTTTGAGGCTTTCAGCAGGGAGGCGGATTTGCTTCACATGAAGGAAAAACAGGATTTGGGAGTGGAATTTTTTATTTCCCAATTGTTTTTTGACAATGATTTGTTTTATGATTTTCTGGAGAGGGCAGAAAGAAAAGGGATTAGTGTTCCCATCCATGCGGGCATTATGCCCATAACATCTGCAAAACAGATTGGCACGTCCATAAGCTTATCCGGTTCCTCCATACCCAAGGCATTTGCCGACCTTATTGCAAATTACGGGGATAAGCCGGAGGAAATGTATAAAGCGGGATTAGATTATGCCATCAGGCAGATACGTGATTTAAAGCAGAATAAAGTGGATGGCATTCATCTGTATACCATGAATAAACCGGATGTTGCCAGACACATTGTTACAAATATATAAAAAGGGGAGAGAAAATTATGAGCAGCAGTAAAGAGAAAAGGAATTCATTTTCCGGCTCCATAGGATTTGTCTTAGCGGCGGCGGGAAGTGCGGTAGGATTGGGAAACATCTGGCGTTTCCCCTATCTGGCGGCAAAGGATGGAGGAGGGCTTTTTCTGGTGGTTTACCTGATTTTAGCCCTGACATTTGGGTTTACCCTTCTTACCACGGAGATTGCCATAGGAAGAAAGACAAAGCAGAGCCCGCTGACGGCTTATGAGCGGATTTCAAAGAAATGGAAGCCTATCGGCTTATGCGCCTGCTTAGTTCCGGTGATTATTATGCCCTATTATAGTGTAATCGGGGGATGGGTATTAAAGTATCTTCTGGCATTTCTCACAGAGGATGTGTCAAATATGGCGGCAGACGGTTATTTTACCGGTTATATTACCCAGACAATATCTCCTGTTATTATGATGGCAGTATTTCTTGGTATGGTGGCATATGTTGTATTTTGCGGCGTAAATAAGGGGATTGAGTCTTTTTCCAAAATTTTAATGCCCATATTGCTTTTTCTGGTGGTGGGAATTGCAATTTTTTCCATAACCATCAGCCATACCGAAGGGGGCGTTACAAGAAACGGATTACAGGGATTAATGATTTATATTATTCCTGATTTTACCGGAATTACTTTTAAGTCTTTTGTGGGAGTTTTAATTGACGCCATGGGTCAGTTGTTTTTCAGTTTAAGCGTGGCAATGGGAATTATGATTGCCTATGGTTCCTACGTAAAAGATGACGCCAATCTCATGAAGTCCATTAACCAGATTGAGATTTTTGATACGGCGGTGGCTTTTTTGGCAGGGGTGATGATTATTCCTGCAGTGTACACATTTATGGGAAGGGAAGGCATGGAGGCTTCCGGCCCCAGCCTGATGTTTGTGTCTTTGCCTAAAGTATTTGCATCCATGGGAAAAATAGGGAAGTTTGTGGGCATTGTATTTTTTGCCATTGTGCTTTTTGCGGCTCTTACCAGTGCGGTTTCCGTTATGGAGGCGGTGGTTTCAAGCCTTATGGACCAGTTTCATTTTTCCAGGAAGAAGGCGGCTGCCATAGAGACTGTGATTGCATTAGCGGGCGGCATAGTGGTTTGCTTAGGATACAATAAATGGTATTTTGAACTGCCTCTGCCCAACGGGGCAACAGCCCAGATTCTTGATGTTATGGATTATATCAGCAACAACTGCCTGATGCCTATTGTGGCTATCAGCACATGTATTTTAATCGGATGGGTGGTAAAGCCCAAATGGATTATTGACGAGGTGGAGAAAAGCGGATGCAAATTTGGAAGAAAGGGGCTTTATGTGGTGATGGTTCGTTATATTGCCCCTGTGCTTCTTGTGATTTTGCTGTTAAAATCCTTAGGGGTATAAAAAAAGATACAGGAGGAATAAAACATGGAAATTATGTCACTTGGAAAGCAGCTTAAGGAAAATTCTTATCCGGGAAGAGGTATTGTCATTGGAAAAAGCGAAGATGACAGATATGCCGTTACCGCATATTTTATTATGGGAAGAAGCGAAAACAGCCGGAACCGGATTTTTGTAGAGGAGGGGGAGGGCATAAAAACTAAGGCTTTTGACCCGGCAAAACTGAAAGACCCAAGTTTAATTATCTATTCCCCAGTGAGAGTTTTAGGCAATAAGACCATTGTGACAAACGGGGATCAGACGGATACCATTTATGAGCTGATGGATAAGCAGCAGACTTTTGAACAGTCTCTGCGAACAAGGGAATTTGAGCCGGACGGGCCAAACTTTACCCCAAGAATCTCCGGTGTCATGCATATAGAAAAGGGCAGATACAATTATGCCATGTCTATTTTAAAAAGCAATAACGGGGATGCCGGTTCCTGTTTACGGTATACTTTTGCCTATGAGAATCCCAGGGCGGGAGAGGGGCGTTTTATCCATACTTATATGGGGGACGGCAATCCCCTGCCAAGTTTTGAGGGAGAGCCGGAATGGGTAAAGATACAGGGGGATATAGATACCTTTACCAATATGATTTGGGACAACCTGAATGAGGAAAACAAAGTTTCCCTGTTTGTCCGGTATATAGACATTGCAACAGGTAAGTATGAGACAAGAATTGTAAATAAGAACAAATAGGAGGACATATGAAAGAATTAGAATTAAAATACGGCTGCAACCCCAACCAGAAACCTTCCCGCATCTATGTGGAAAATGGGGAGCTGCCTATTAAGGTGTTAAGCGGAAAACCGGGATATATTAATTTTCTGGATGCATTTAACGGCTGGCAGCTTGTACGGGAATTAAAGGCGGCTACGGGCCTTAGCGCGGCTACATCATTTAAACATGTTTCCCCGGCAGGGGCGGCAGTGGGGCTTCCCTTATCTGATATTGAAAAGAAGATATACTGGGTAGATGACATGGATATGGAGTTTACCCCTTTAGCCAACGCTTATGCCAGGGCAAGGGGAGCGGACAGAATGTCTTCTTTCGGCGATTTTATTTCTCTTTCCGATGTGTGTGATGTGGCAACTGCCAAAATCATTAAGAGGGAAGTTTCCGACGGGGTGATTGCCCCGGGGTATGAGCCGGAGGCATTGGAGATTTTGAAATCTAAAAAATCAGGGAACTACAATATTATTGAGATTGACCCTTCCTATGTGCCCCAGGAAATTGAGAAAAAACAGGTCTTTGGCATTACCTTTGAGCAGGGCAGAAACGAGTTAAAGATTGACGAGGATTTCTTTGGCAATATTGTTACGGAAAACAAAGAACTGACGAAACAGGCAAAAATCGATTTGGCTATTTCCATGATTACCTTAAAATACACCCAGTCCAATTCCGTATGTTTTGTAAAAGACGGACAGGCTATCGGTATCGGCGCAGGGCAGCAGAGCCGCATCCACTGTACCAGGCTGGCAGGACAGAAAGCGGACAACTGGTTTTTGCGCCAGTCTCCCCAGGTATTGGGGCTTTCCTTTGTGGATGATATTAAGCGGGCGGACAGGGACAATGCCATAGACCTTTATATCGGGGAAGATTATATGGATGTGTTAAGAGAAGGGGCATGGCAGAATATTTTTAAAGTGAAGCCGGAAGTTTTTACCAGGGAGGCAAAACGGGAATGGTTAGATAAAATGTCGGATGTCACCCTTGGTTCGGACGCCTTCTTCCCCTTCGGAGATAATATTGAGCGCGCCCACAAAAGCGGGGTGAAGTACGTGGCACAGCCGGGAGGCTCTATCCGGGATGACAATGTAATTGAAACCTGCAATAAATATGGGATGGTTATGAGTTTTACAGGGATTCGCCTGTTTCATCATTAAGAGAAAATGTTGGATGAAAGTGTCGGCATTTCGGGATTGCCCCGGACTGCCGGCATGTTTGTTTTGGGAGAAAGATAGAAGTATGATTTATTTTATGTTATTGGAAACAGAAGAGGATAAAAACAGGTTTGCAGAAATTTACGAAGAAAATTATCTGAAAATGTACCATGTGGCATTGGGTATGATAAAAAATCAGGAGGATGCGGAAAACGCCGTGCAGGAGGCTTTTTTGTCCCTGGCAGAAAATTTCACAAAATATTCACACTTATCCGGTAGAGAATTTACCGGTTTGTGCGTTTCCATAGTGAAAAACAAAGTTATAGACGACATCAGGCGCCGGAAGCATTACAGTGAAGATGAGCTGGAAGAATTGGTTTTATATGATGAAGATGCAGAACATGACGCTTCTGCAATGGCGGAAAAGAAGGAGACGGAGGCCCTGGTGAAAAAAGCGTTAGAACAGGTATCGGAGGTTTTAAGGGAAACGCTGGTGTTGAAATATTATTATGAACTTGGCAACGGAGAGATTTCAGAAATCCAGGGCGTGTCGAAAAAAGTGGTGGAAATGCGTCTGCTCCGGGGAAAACAGAAACTGAAGGAGGTATGGGATGAAACGGAAGATTGAAGGTGGGCAGGAAGAGATGAATATAAAATCCATGGTATCTCTTATCCATGAGTATGAACTTGCCAACATTCCTCCAAATGAGGAATTGAGGAGGCGGTATCAGCTTTCGGATGTATTTTATAAGAAAATGGACAGGTTAATGGAAGAGCAGGAGAAGAAGGCCCGCAGAAGAAAGATAAGGAGGTTTGCGGCGGCAGCGGCGGCGGTAATTGTCATACTCTTTGGGGTGGCGAATCCTCAGATGGTGGCGGAAGCGGGAGAGTGGATTATTCAGTGGTTTAGTGACCATGTTTTGTTTCGGTTTGTGGAAGATGCAGGAGATGTGGCGGTGCCCAGGTATGAATTTGGTTATGTGCCGGAAGGATTTGAGCTGGAAACAGATGAATATTACGACGATATTGCAGGATATATAGAATTTAGAGGAGAAGATGAGTTATGGTTTAATTTGGATTATGGTCTTGTTGACAGCGGATTGGTAGTAAATAGCGAAAATATGGATTTGTTTGTATTGACAGGAAAGAGGGGAGAAACAATCTATTATCTGCAAGCTCAAAATTTAGGAGATGATAGTTCCATGACATGGGTTAGTGAGGATGGTACTACAAAATTTAATCTTATGGGTAACGTATCCAAAGAAGAATTTTTGAAGATGCAGAGCGAAATTCACATTACAAAATAGGAATATAGTACCAAAATAAAATTTTTTTAAAAAATTTTACAAAATCTGGTAGAGTTTTTTGCTTCTCGTGCGTTTACTTAATAGGAGCGTAAGTTAGCTTCGAGTAAAAAGAAAGGAGAAATAGAAAATTAAATTTATTGATTTACACCTCGATTTTATTATATAATATATTTGGACAAAGCCGGGGATTAAGATTTTGTATTTTTTAGAAGGAGGATATGCAGCATGAAAAAAAAGAAAAAGTATCTGGCAATTTTGACGGCAGTGGCAGTATGCATTGGAATCTTGGGAATGCATCCTATGAGGGTGGATGCGATACAGTTTCATATTGTTTATACAGATATAACCACCCAGACAGATAAAGTGAAGGTGTATGTACAACCTATCAGAAAAAGAATTACATTACAGGTGGAAAATCAGTCAGAGATTCTTTTTAAAAAAACTTATAGAAAAGAAGGAAAAAAGACTATCACCATCCCAAAACAGAAAGCGGGCACAAAGCTGAAATTTACATTGTTCGACAGAGGCGTTGAATGGATAGATGAGACGGTAAAAGTAAAAGATGCCGGTGTCATTTCTCACAAGAAAGTAGATTCATCTTTAAAAAAACCTAAAGTAGATGGTGAAATAACCGACCAGTCCCTTTCCGTAAGTGTATATGCCAAAAAAGGAGAAACACTTTACATACAAAACGGCGGGAAGGTGTTAAAAAAGGTAAAGTATACAAAGAGCGGATATCAGACACATGCCATAAAAAAGCAGAAGGCAGAAACAAAACTGACTTTTTATGTAACAGGAAAGAAAGGCGGCAGAAGCAAATATGTGACAAAAGAGGTAAAAGATGTTACTCCGCCGGGAAAGCCTCAGATTTCATTTCCTATGGACAGGGAAGCATACTTTACATGGCCAGATTATGAATATGAAGCTTCAAAATATGATGTGATTTCCGTATCAGGGGAAAAAGGTACAAAAGTGTATGTCAAACAAAACAGTAATTACGAACAGGGAAGTTATAAATATCTTGGTTTTATGACCCGTAAAACCGTGGAACTTGAGTTGAAAAGAAAGGTAATTCAGAAGCTGCATGTGGGCGATACGCTTTCTGTCCGGCTGGTGGATGATGCAGGAAATATCAGTGAGTCAGTCACCACGGCTCCGGTGGAAAAAGTTGAAATAACGGAATGGGATTTCTAAATGATAGAATCGAAAAATATAAGTTTTTCTTATGGAAAAAATCAAATCCTGGAAAACGTAAATTTCCAGGCGGAAAAAGGAAGTATTACATATCTGGCGGGGATAAACGGCTCAGGAAAAACAACATGGATAAAGTGTGCAGCAGGCCTGTTAAAACCCAGTTGCGGTGAAGTTTTATTTGACGGAATGCCTTTTTATAAGATACGGGAATATTTTGCCATCTGTTTTGATACCCCGCCTGTTTATAAAAATATGTCCTGTATAGATAACCTGTTTGTATTGTATGATGTAGATTATAAAGAAGACAGGGTACAGGAAATGTTGGAAAAAATGGGATTGTCAAATTACATTTTGACGCATCCGGCAGGAAAACTTTCTTTTGGTCAAAGGCATCGATTAGGAATTGCAGGTGCAATTTTAAGAAAACCCCGGTATTTAATCCTGGACGAACCGGATTTGGGATTAGACCCCGTTGCATGGGAGTCAGTGAAAACGGAGATTATGGACTTAAAGAGAAAAGGGACGGCAATTATTATGACGGGGCAGAATTTTGTCCAGTTGGAAGAGGTGATTAATCATGTATCTCTGTTATCTCAAAAAAGAATTATTGCAGACATGCCAATGGAAGAATTTAAACAAAGATATGGCAAAGATGAAGAAAAGGTGTCTTTAAAGCAGGCCTTTTTAAATGCAGCGGGGTGATGTAATGAATCGGTGTGGAAAAACAGAATTTTTAATTCAGAAAAAACGAAAAAGTATGATATGGGTGGCCATTGGCGCAGTCATTATTTTAATCATGTATGGCAGGGTTATGTGCCGTGAAGTGACTTTTTTGCAGGAATCCGGGAATATGGATATATATTATAATGCCGATTTTCCGCCGGTTTTAAATGGGCTTATGCTTATGCTGCTGTTGATTTTCAATACATTTTTTCTTTTCTGGGGAATATTTTCCATTAAATATGACAGGCAGGAAATGTGTAATGAAATGCGCTGCATAACCTTTAACAGAAGAGAGATTGTAAAATACCAGTATATGTGGGCAGGAATTATCCAGTTCTATTTCCTTTTATCAGCAGCCATTGGATATGTATGTATACAAATTACAGTGGATAAAAAATTAAATGCTGATACGGGATTTGTTATGAATGGACTGATTTTTTGGAAAATCCTAATGAAAGTTGTCTGTATATTTATTATGGCTTTCATTTCACTAACTATTGGAAGAATCATTGTATCTTGCTTTAAAAATACAGTTGTATGCATTGCAATAGGGCTGTTTATAGACCAGGTGTTAATGGCAAAGGCATGGCTTATGACAGGGTTTGTTTACAGGATTTTTGAAGATAATAAATGTTTTATTTCGGTGGGAGAATATACGTCAAAAGAAATTCCCGTTCCTTTGGTTTACGTTATTGCCATAGGAATTGCTGGGTTGTTGTTTTACATTATGCTGGAAATAGGAGAAAAGAGGCATCTGAGTGGAAAAAGAACTGCGGATTATAAGGGGCAGTAGAATTTATCGTTATATGATGTGCACCGTTTTGTTATTAGTGGCAGGGATGTGCTATTGTTATTATATTGACGTAAGAGAACATATTTCCCAGGCAGTTATTATATGCAGTTCGTACAAAGAGCCGTAAAATAACGTATCTTGTTCAGTACTTTCACAGATACGATGCAAAAATGCATGATGGAGAAAGCAAGTTTGATGCCCCGTCAGCTTGCTGCGGGGTCTTTGGCTTACACCCCGGTTTTGCCATATAATATATTTGGACAAAGCCGGTAATTAAGATTTTATGTTTTTTAGAAGGAGGATATGTAACATGAAAAAAATGAAAAAGTATCTGGCAATATTGGCGGCAGTGGCAGTATGCATTGGAATGTTTGGACAAAGTCCCATGAGGGTGGATGCGGCACAGAATGAGAATGCGTTGATACACGGGATTCCCATGGTTTATACAGATATAACTACCCAGACAGATAAAGTAAAGGTGTATGTAATATTACCTTTCAGCAAAAGAGTCACATTAAAGATAGAAAACCAGTCACAGGTTATTTTTGAGAAGACATATAAAAAAGAGGGAAAAAAGATTATCACCATCCCAAAACAGAAAGCGGGTACAAAACTGAAATTTACATTGTCAGACAAACATGGTGTATTGCTGGCTGAGACAAAAAAGGTAAAAGATGATGGTGTCATTTCTCACAAGAAAGTAGATTCATCTTTAAAAAAACCTAAAGTAGACGGGGAAATAACCGACCAGTCCCTTTCCGTAAGTGTATATGCCAAAAAAGGAGAAACACTTTACATACAAAACGGCGGGAAGGTGTTAAAAAAGGTAAAGTATACAAAGAGCGGATATCAGACACATGCCATAAAAAAGCAGAAGGCAGAAACAAAACTGACTTTTTATGTAACAGGAAAGAAAGGCGGCAGAAGCAAATATGTGACAAAAGAGGTAAAAGACGTTACTCCGCCGGGAAAGCCTCAGATTTTATTTCCTGTGGACAGGGAAGAGTATGATGCCTGGCCAGATTATGAATATGAAGCTTCCAAATATAATATGATTTCCATATCAGGGGAAGCAGGCACAAAAGTATATGTCAAACAAAACAGTAATTACGAACAGGGAAGTTATAAATATCTTGGTTTTATGACCCGTAAAACCGTGGAAC
>CANRJF010000021.1 GCA_947630855.1 uncultured Lachnospiraceae bacterium | reverse complement strand
TGAAAAGCCGTATGCCTTAATAGGGCACGTACGGTTTTGTGTAGGGGTATGGGGAGTAATCCCCATATCTACTAGAGGAAACTGTAAAGCGGAAAAACCTCAATATATTCCAGAGCATTATAGCTATATTAAAAGGTACACCAGTCATTGGATGACTGGTGTATTAGTAGTGCATTTCATAGCAAGGTATCTGAACTGTTACGATAAAAGATTACAGCGAAATTAATTCGGGCATACAAAATATTGACAAGTTGAGCAATGAATAATATAGTAAAAGAATGGAGCAAAGAATACCATTTGCTATATCTATGGAAATACTTAATGCAGTGACAATACGTGCTATAGAAGTATCAAAAGTATAGGACTCAATTTTTGATACTGCGAAGGAGAGAAAATTGAGTTGGAAGACAAATCAAAGAAAGATAAAAGTATATTAGAAGAAAGTAGAGAAGGAGATAAAGTTAATATTATGATGTATCCATATGTGACTTTAAATGATGATACAGAAATTACACATTCAGAAATGCTGCCAGATGGTAGAGTTAAGATATATATAGAAACCCCTGATTTAAAAGATGGTTTTCATAATGCCGTATGTTACCTTCCAGAGTATATATGGGAAGATATTAATGGCTATTCAGATACTGAGATGGATTATTTTAAGGAATTTGTTCGTAATAATGCCCATCTAATTATGGAATTTTCTAAAGAGGGAGGAATACTAAATGCCTCAAATTTTTAGGATTGGATCTTATATAATATATTTTTGGTCAAATGAAAACGATCCGCTTGAGCCAGTGCATGTACATATAGCAGAAGGAAAAGCAACTGCAAACGCTACAAAAATTTGGATAACAAGTTCAGGGAAGGCTTTATTATGTAATAACAATTCCCGTATTCCTAAAAAGACGCTGAATAATATGATAAGGTATATTGAAGCAAACAGCAATACAATAATTCAGATGTGGTATTCTCAATTTAGAGGAATAAGATATTATTGCTAATGGAAATAAAATTTATAATTTCTTACCTAACGAAGAAAAATTAATGTTTTTAATTATGATTTTACAGATGAGAGTTATGAAGAATTTGTTGCAAATTTTGAACTTTCAAAGAAAAATGACAAAGTCCCAAGTAATTGTGTTACAATGTATAAAGCTTAATCAAGATTATGACGAAAAATTTCCTGTTCCAGAAGATGGATTTATTGCCAGTTATTGTAGGGAAAAATGCTGATACCAATTTTAAGCAAAATGGGTATGGTAGAATTGGATAATTAATCGAATATATTATACACAGGGGGTTACGCCTGTATTGTGCAGTAATATGATGCGCAATTTAGATGTTGCTAAGAAGGATTTTATTGTTGTAGTGATTATAAATATATATTTTCATGGAGGATATGAAATGAAAAAAACAGCGCTTATTATGGCAGGAGGCCGCGGCGAGCGATTTTGGCCCAAAAGCCGAAAGAACATGCCCAAACAGTTCCTGTCACTGACTGACGATGGAAAGACCATGATACAGCTTACAGTGGAACGTATTCGTTCTTTGGTTGATATGGAAGACATTTTTATTTCTACAAATAAAGATTATAAAAAACTGGTCTTAGAACAGCTTCCGGAAATTCCCGAAGAAAATATTTTATGTGAACCAATTGGCCGTAATACGGCACCGTGTATCGGATTAGGAGCAGTGCATATTGCAAGAAAGTATGAGGATGCACTGATGATGGTACTGCCATCGGACCATTTGATTAAATATACGAAAATGTTTGTGAATACGTTGTCAGATGGCTGCAGTATTGCAGAAAAAGGTCCTAATCTTGTTACCATTGGAATTACCCCAGATTATCCGGAGACAGGATATGGATATATTAAATTTAACCCTGAAATTTCAGACGGACATGCCTTTGCGGTAGACCGTTTTGTGGAAAAGCCAAGTATCGAAGTAGCAAAAGAATATTTGGAGACAGAAGAATACTTGTGGAACAGTGGAATGTTTGTCTGGAAGGTATCCACTATCCTTGATAATATGAAAAAGCTTATGCCGGACACATACAAGGGGCTAAAAGCCATTCAGGAAGCTGTGGGCACGGAAGAACAGGAAGAAGTACTCGATAGCACATTTATGGAATTTAAATCGGAATCCATAGATTATGGCATTATGGAAAAGGCAGAGAATATCTTTATTCTTCCCGGTACATTTGGCTGGGATGACGTTGGTTCCTGGCTGGCAGTTGAGAGGATCCGAAAATCAAATGAAAGCGGCAATGTGGTGGAGGGTAATATTATTACGATAAATTGCAGGAATAATATTATCCAGGGAGGCAAAAAATTAATTGCAACGGTAGGAATTGAGGACTTGATTATTGTTGATACAAAAGATGCAACTTTGATTTGTGATAAAGGCAGTGCCGGAGATATTAAAAAGGTATTGGAGAATTTAAAAATCTGCAATCGTGATGAATATATTTAATATAACAATGAATATAAAGATGAAAAGGAGAATAATATGAAAAAAGCACTTATTACCGGAATAACGGGTCAGGATGGTTCTTATTTGGCAGAACTTTTACTGGAAAAGGGATATGAAGTATATGGCATAATGAGAAGAAAAAGCGTGGTGGATTATGGAAATGTGGAGCATATCAAGGATAAGATACATTTTATTTATGCAGATATGACGGACCTTGTTTCATTAGTAAAAGCTATGCAGATTTCTCAGGCAGATGAGGTATATAACCTGGCAGCTCAGTCTTTTGTAGGGACAAGTTGGGAACAGCCTCTTGCCACAGCAGAAATTGATGGTGTGGGTGTTACAAATATGCTTGAGGCAATTCGTATGGTAAAACCGGAAGCACATTTTTATCAGGCGGCAACCTCAGAAATGTTTGGTAAAGTACAGGAGATGCCTCAGACAGAAAAAACTCCGTTTTATCCCAGAAGCCCCTATGGTGTGGCAAAGTTGTATGGTTTTTGGATTACCAAGAATTATAGGGAAAGTTTTGATATGTTTGCATGCAGCGGAATTCTTTTTAACCATGAGAGTGAGAGAAGGGGCAAGGAGTTTGTAACCCGTAAAATCACTCATGGGGTGGCACGGATTAAACAGGGTGTGCAGGATCATATGGAACTTGGCAATCTGGATGCAAAGCGTGACTGGGGCCATGCAAAGGATTATGTTCATGCTATGTGGATGTTATTGCAGAATGACAAACCGGAAGATTATGTAATCGCCACCAATGAGACAAGGACTGTCCGTGAGTTTGTGGAAACAGCCTTTAAGCATGTGGATATTGAAATTCAGTGGGAAGGCGAAGGAGTAAATGAAATCGGAAAAGATAAGGCTACCGGAAAGGTTTTAGTAAAGGTAAATCCTGAGTTTTTCCGTCCTGCCGAGGTGGAAGTTTTATTAGGAAATCCTGCAAAGGCAGAAAAGGAACTGGGATGGAAACGGGAGATTTCTTTTGCAGAATTGGTAGAGCGTATGGTAAAAAATGATATGGAAATTGTCAGGAAAGAAATAAAGATGGAGAATTTATAATGAAATCATTAATTATTGGGGGTGCCGGATTTGTAGGCGCGTATCTGATTCATCATTTGAAGGAAGATTTGGGACATGAAGTGGCCGTTACAAAAATGCCCACAGAAAGGATTTCTTCAGAAGGTGTGGAGATTTTTGATTTAAATATATTGGTGCAAGAGGACATTGTGCAGTTGTTTCGGAAGGTACGTCCGGATTATATTTTTCATCTTGCCGCCCAAAGTTCTGTGTCAGTATCCTGGAAAAATCCGCAGTTGACGATAGATGTGAATGTGAAAGGCAGTGTGAATGTTTTAGAAACTTTACGCCAGTTGGATTATAAACCAAGGGTACTGCTCATTGGTTCAGGAGAAGAATACGGTCATATCTGTGATGGAGAGACGCCGGTTGGGGAAGATAATGTTACAAGGCCGGGAAATATATATGCCGCAACAAAGGCATGTCAGAATATGTTTGGAAAAATTTATGCAGATGCATATCAGTTGGATGTTATGATGGTTCGCGCATTTAATCATATTGGGCCCAATCAGGCGCCTTTGTTTGTGGTTGCAGATTTTTGCAAGCAGGTGGCAGAGATAGAAGCAGGCAAGAAGGAAGCCGTCATGAAAGTGGGAAATTTAAGCGCAAAGCGGGATTTTACAGACGTGCGTGATGTGGTGCGGGCATATGGGCAGTTAATACAGCAGGGGAAACCCGGTGAAACATATAATATTGGAAGCGGCCATGCCATTGCCATTGAAGATATTTTGAAGCTAATTTTGAAAAATACTACGTCTGATATTACTGTTGAGACAGACCCACAGAAATTACGTCCGGTGGATGTTCCCATTATTGAGGCGGATATAACTAAAGTAACAGAGGCAACGGGGTGGATGCCGCAGATTCCATTGGAACAGACCATACGGGAGACGTTGGACTATTGGCGTGGATGTGTGTAAATTAAAAAAATAAGACTGGAGCAAATCTGTTTCCTATGATACGGGTTTGCTCCAGTTTTGTCTTCAGTGTAAAGTATAAATCATAGTTGTAAAACTTTTATCCAATCAAACATTCCTTCCCCCTAAACGCAAATCCGTATTTTCTAATCTGCTCCGGTGCAAACCCATCCTGGATGAGCGCCGATTCGTAACGTTTTTCCTCTATCTGGGCATGAGCGTTTGCCAGGGTTTCCTCCAGGTTCTTTTCTTTTGTATGTTTGTGTACTTTAAATTCTATAATATATGCCCGGTCATGTTCTCTGTCAACAGGAGTGAGCATAATGTCGTAGCGTCCAAATCCGCTTTCCCTGTTGGAGGTTATTTTGAATCTGCCTGTAAGCTCAACCATCAGCCCCAATACAAAACCATGATAAAATCGTTCAGGGGCATCTTGTGAGGAGGCACTCTTTGCAATATCAAAATTTGAGAAAGTGTGAAGGGCTATGTCATTCATAAATTCATTCATGGATTCAACATCATCTATCAACAGTGCCCTGATAAAATTGTTATACACCATCTCAGTATTGCCGCCAAACCATGTTTTTACCATATTTTCAAACATGATATTTACTTCCAGGTTGGTAAGTGCCAGTGTATACTGTTTTTCTTTTCGTTCTCCAATGTATTTTAATTCTGCTGTCTTTAAATATCCCGTTGCAAGCAGCAGGCTCCAAACCGCATTTGTATTGTCCAACTGGTCGAACACAATCTGTTCATCAATTCTGGCCGCAAAACTTTTTCCCTGTATAAGTTCCTCCATGGTTTCTTTTATTGCGGCATTTCCTTTTTGAATCAGGGAGTTTACAAGTCCGTTTGAACTCGTGTCTGCCCAGTAAGTCTCATATTTTCCGCCGCTTTCTATAAATGAAGCGATGGACCAGGGATTGTAAATGTCGGTATGTGTGCCAAAGGTAAAACCGTTATACCATTTTTTTACACCTTGCTTTTCATCACCCAGTCCCAGTTCATCCAGTGCATGAAATGTTTCCTCTTCGGTAAAACCAAAATATGCGGCATATTTTTCAGAGGTAGTAGTTACGACTTTCAGATTATTTAAGTCTGAAAATATGCTTTCTTTGGAAATTCTGGTAATTCCGGTGATGATACCACGCAAAATATGCTTATTGGTTTTAAATGTGCTGTTAAAAAATTTCCTGAAAAAAGAAACTGCCATATCCCAGCTTCCGGCAAGCCATGATTCCTGCATGGGCGTGTCATACTCATCAAGGAGAATGATAACATCTTTTCCATAATACTTTTTAAGGTAAATGCAGAGGGTGTTTATGGCAGTATAGGCTGTGACATCATCCATTTTTACATTTACAGATGCAAAGGCTTTCCTGTCATTATCATTAAATACATCTGACTGCATAATGTCTCTGTATTCACTGTAAATATTTGTGATAATGTGTTTGACGTATTTTTTTATCTCATCAATTTCTCCGGTTTTGACAGAAGCAAAACTTAAAAATAATACTGGGTATGTGCCCTGTAATTTTCTGTACTTTTCTTCTTCCCAGATAGAAAGCCCTTCAAACAAGTCGCTCCTGCCTGCATACTGGTTGGAAAAAAAGCACTCGACCGTGCTCATATTCAAAGTTTTTCCAAATCTCCGGGGGCGTGTGATTAGTGTGATGTCTGAGCCATATTCCCACCATTCCCTGATAAAGCCTGTTTTATCTATATAAAATGAATTTCGTTCCCGCAGCGTATCAAATTTTTGTGCTCCAATATTTATCACTGTATTGTGATTCATACATAGACCTCCCGTGCATGATACCTTAACCAACTTTGGTTTTACAATAGATATGTCCTATTGTATAAGCTATCACATTTCAAAGAAAAAATCCAGTAACTTACTATTGCAGAATAGCACATAAAAACCGTTAAATGCCACTTGGATATTGAAAAACAGATAGAATGTTGTATATTGGAAAGAAAGTTTGAAATTCTCCATTGTATCTGTGAGTACTGAACAGATACCTGTTGGCAAATGTGTATGCTCTGGAGTATAAAATTGACAAGGAGATGTTGTAAACATGTATATTCATCAGGAAATTCTCTATGGTTTTTTAGGCTGGCTTAACGGCAATATTTTCTTAAACGCTTTCATATTGAAGTAAAACAGCAGGAGTTTTTATCTGTAAAAAATATAAAAATGTTGTTAGATGAAAGTTAAAAGGAAACAAAACTGCCTTTTCGTGAAAATCACCATTGAATGAAACTGCCTTTTCGTGATAAACTGAGTTTGTAAAAATACTATCGCGAAGGGGATAAATAACATGCAGAGCAGTGAAAGTAAATTGTGGAATTTAATCGAGAGAATTGTGTATGTATTTATGAATACAGTATTTGGACTTATGAAAAAAGACTTGTCGGATGAAATGTTTGCAAATTTTATGCAGTTTATAAAGTTTGGCATCGTAGGCGTCAGCAATACGGTGATATCCTATGTACTTTATGTGGTAAGCCTGTTAATTATCCGTAAAGCGGGAATCCTTCCAAAGTCAGGATATCTGGCCGCCCAGGGAATTGCTTTTGTGTTAAGTGTTTTGTGGTCATTTTACTGGAACAACAAGTTTGTGTTTCAGGTGGGTGAAGGAGGGGAACGTACAATTTGGAAAGCTCTGCTTAAGACATACGTTTCCTATTCTTTCACTGGATTATTTTTAAACAGTGTTTTGCTGGTATTGTGGGTGAAGATATTTCATATTTCAGAGTTTGTGGCGCCCGTCATAAATCTGCTAATCAGTGTGCCCCTTAATTTTATTATCAATAAATTGTGGGCGTTTAAATAAGAAAAGTTCTTGCACTTTCATACTATATGGAGGGCATGCTGATTTTTGAATCTTATGAGGAAATTAAACACAAGTAAATTGAGTATTCAGAGCATCTATCGCAGGGTAGGTGCTTTTATTATGCACACAGGCGTCCAAAGGAAAAGTGCCCGGACGCGAACCAGATAAATGCGTTGTGGGTATGAAAAATGCAAAACATCCCTGAAAACAGGTTAAATACCATATAAACATAAAAAAACAGATAGAATCCTGTATAGTTAAGGTAAAAGTTGTCGAATTAGAAGGGATAGGTACGGTATGGCAGAGGTTTATTTTAAAATGTATTATGTAGGGCAGGGAGCCTTAAACCTGCTTTGGGTGGAAGATGGGGACGACATACCTTATGCAGCGATATTTGATGCGGGAACTTGTTCTGACCCTCTTAGAAAAAAAATGGAAAGTTTAGGGGAAGTGATAAATATTGTAAATAATGCGGCAGACAAGGATGCTTTTATCACGCATATGGATGCGGACCATTACAGACTTTTAAAATTTATGGAACTGGATATGGATAATTTTGTATTGGGCTCCGTGAACGGGAATAATGGAAGAGAGGTGGTCAGATGGATAAATTATTTTTCAGAATTTTCAGCCGGGAATGTGCAATTTTTACCGGATAATTATATTGGCAATATATCTGCACCATATATTCCTTATCCAGGAGTGGAAATTTGTCCTTTTATGGCAAATTTTGGAGGTGAGATTAATGACCGTTGTGCCGTCTATGGCATCCGTACCAATAAAACAGCGGTAATTGTCACTGGTGATATGACAGGCAGCACATTTTGCGATTTATGGAATTATAATATCAAGGACAATATGAAAGCGTTTATAGGAAGTAGAACCCATGTGATAACCGTGCCTCATCATGGCGCCCTTGAAACATTAAAGAAAAACAATTTTGTCGCAGTGGAAACAAGTGCGTCAGGGTACAGGTCTTACAATTTAGATAATTTAGCGTTATGTATTCAGAATTCCGGCATGGATAAAGGCATTTTTGTGGCAAGTGCGGGAAAACACAAGACATATAAACATCCCCGGCAGGACGTGATGATTAAGCTGCAAAAATTAAGCCTGCATATTAACCAGGAGACACAGCACTATCTGATGTACCGGGGACAGGATGAAATGTTATACAAATTACTGGGAGGAGGCTGGGTTTCCCAGTGGTATGCAGACAGCAAAGATGCAATTTATGGGACTATTCTGGACGGGGATGCTTATGGGAATATGGCGCCTGGCATGATAAGTAATTTGCAGAAATTTTCTTATGAAATCCGCATGGATGCCCCGGTGGCAGATGATGATATCTTCTATATCAGGGCCTATGACCATCGGCAGAGGCCGGTATTTGAGGATATTTTCCGTCGGCAGGAAGATGAATTGTGTCACGAAAAACGGGTTTATTACAAAGAGGGAGTGAGGATGGAATCATGCTTTACATAGGAAACACGCAAAAAGAACTGGAAAAAGTTATTGGGACAGGTTTTGAGAATATACCCTTTAGCAACTGTAAAAATTATGAGATTACCTTTGGAAACAGAAGCGGGAGTTTGTTTGCGGTCAAGACAGAAAAGGGAAAAAGCCTTCGGACGCTGATATCTGAGCAGGCGGAAGTTTCGGCATCGGAAAGCTGCCTGGCCGGCCTGCGGGAAAATATGGTAAGGTTAGACCAGTTGATGAACGGAAGCCTCACAGGAAACCAGCGGGAGGGATATAAGGAGCTGTTTGGATTTTTAGACCAGCCTGATTTTTGTGGAATTGTTTTGTTTCAGACAGAAATAAATATAAAAGAAAAAAGTGCGGCAGGGGTATCCGTGCTTTTTGACATGGGGAAATTTTATGTTCCCCTGGCAGTAGTATCTTCCGTGAATTTTCCCCAGGGGAAAGGGGCTGATTTTACGAAAGCCGTCTTCCGGGGATATGCCGGTTTAGAAAATAGTGTGACGTTTTGTTCCGCAAATGGGGAGTATGTTTCCGTAGAAAACGGGGATATTTTCTTCCGCCAGGGAGAATTTTTATATTCCGGGCTTTCCATAAGTTTTAGTCCGGGCTCCATCTTTGGGGGAACGCCCACAGGCGGCTCAGTTATCCATATCACGGGGGGATATGAAAGGCTTTCGGGACAGGGGAAGTCTTTTCGGTACCGTTTTGTTTTATCGGAAAGCGTTCCGGTTTTTCTGGCCGGGGGATGTATCTATGAAATGCTGGTAAAAAGTCTGGAAGCCTCCTTAGAGCCTTTGGGGGAGGATGCCGCTTTGTCTGTAAAACTAGCAGGCAGCGTTTTGTTTTCCAAACTTTCAGATACTTTTGACCCCTTTTCTTTTGGAATTGATTTAAAGGAAGAGGCCCCTGGCATGGAAGGGCTTCCTTTTGCCGGACTTACCATGAATTTTATGTTGAAAAAAGATAAAACTCTATCTTTTTCCAGGGATTACAGCAGAATGGCATCCCAGTGGGAAAAGTCGGTATTCCGTAAAAATTCATTTCGTGATGTTTTTTCTTTTCAAAATGTTTCTTTTGTAAATTACCAGAACCAGAAAACACCCAAAAGCCAGGGATTTCAGACAATTTCCGCCCCTTATCCCCAGGGAAATCTTCCGGAGGAATGGTACGGGCTTATTTTCCGGCTGCAGCTTATGGAGGGGATAAGCCTGGAAATTTTATTTGCCTACGGCACAAAGGAGGGAAAGGCGGTTTTTTATGCGGGAGCCAGAATTCTGGCATACGGAAAAACCGGGGATTTTGGCATTACCGTGGCAGGGCTGTTCCGCATTGGTTTTTCCTCCGCTGCAATCAGCAAAAATGCAGGAAATGCTCTGGAAATCCGGTTAAAGGGACTTTCCGTAGGGATGATGGGACTGAAATTTCCCAATGCAGGCTGTGATATTGCACTGCTCTCCGGCAGGGAGCCGGGCGGAAATCAGGTGAATGCATGGTATGGTGTTTATGATAACAGGAAGGAGAAGAAAGCATGAGCGATATCACTTTAAAAGAATTGTTTCAGGGAAAAATCGGCGGCCAGTACAGGGGAAACAGTTGGGGAATTTTAGAAAAGCAGGAGTCTGTTTTAAATGATTTAGTGCTTTGCGACATGGAAAAAACGGAAAAAGGATACCGGGGAAATCTGAATCTGGATGGTGAAGCCTTTCAGGGGTATCCCCTGTTTCAGGGAAAATATCCTGTTTCTTTTGATAAAGGTGAGGACCAGGAATTTCAGGGGACATTGTCTCTGCCGGCGGAAAAAATCAAGCTGGATGTAAGCCCCTTAAAGGGAAGGGTGGGCGACGCTTACCTTTTGTTTTCTAATACAAGGTTTACGGACAAGACGGAATATACCAGCAGTATGTATTTTGCCGTGAAGCTGGATTTTGTGGAAAATAAAGACGCAGACGGGGAGGAAATCGGTCTGGTATTAAAGTATCCCCTGTTTTGCGAGGGAAGCATTATAGATTTACAGGGGACTTTTTATGACAGTAAAGGCAGCGAGGGGATTACCGTTACGGATGGGATAAAAAATCTTACCTCTATGCTGGGAGTGGAAATTGATTTTGCCTCATGTCTTCCGGCGGGGCTTGATTTTACGGATAAAATTAAGCTGTTTGAATTTAGTTTTTCTATTGAGGCAGGGGAATGGCAGAAGTATTTGAATAAAGAAAAAAATAATTTAAAAGTTGTTGGATTTTCCGTTACTGCAGGTTTTTCGGGGGATATTTTTAACGGCGGAATTCCAGGGCTTGCTATTTGTGACCCAAGAGTTTTATTTTCCTGGAAAAGGGAGGGCATAAACAGTATGCTCTCAGGGAGGCTGGTGCTGGGAAAAACAGAAAAGCCTGTTATATCTATGAATGTAATGGTTTCCCTGCCCGGGCTCCATCTGGATATCTGCCAGCAGGCGGATGCCCTGATTACGGACATAACAGATTATTACCTGGGCTATCCTCTGCCAAAAGCATTTGCGGGCATGAAAGTTTCCCAGATTAGTGTTGTGGTAAATCCGGAGGAGAAAGAGTTCTATTTTGGCGTCCTGCTTAGTGATTTGATAGAGGTTTCAATAAACCAGAGGGCAGAATTTGCCTTAGAGGATATAGGAGTGGATTTTTTCTATGAGGAAAACAGGTTAAATGCCTCCCTTGCCGCTTTGCTTGCCTTAAAAAAGACATCCGGGGAGGAAATTCTGGAATTTTCCTTAGAGGCAGGTTTCCGTGAAGGGGAAGTCACCTGCCGGGCAGGTTTTACCAATCAATATTCGGAGTGGTACGGTTATGATTATGAGGGGGAAAATGCCATATCCATATCAGACATTACAGAGGCTTTGTTTAACGTCAGGGTGCCTGAGGATTTCCCGGAGATTTTTCTTACAAAGGCAGAGTTGTCTTTTGCTTTGACAGGCGGCACAGCAGGGAATTTAGAGGGCAGTTTTGGGGTAAAGGTGTCAAACTGGCAGGTGTTTGGAAAAACCTTTGACCTTGAGGCAGAACTTTTTGGCAGTGGAAATGAGCTGCATTTGTATGCCGCCCTTACCCTGGATGATATGTTAAAAATTGGGGTGGATTATGCCGCATCAGGAGGAACAGCAAACCTTAAGGGAACGTTGGAGTTTGACGGGTTTGGCATTGAGGTTGCATATAAAGAGGATAAGGAAAAGATCATTACGGGAAGGATTGCAAAGAGGGGGTATACCCTGGGCATGGCGGCCTCCTACTTAACGCATCTGATTAATCCGGACAGTAATATGACAAAAAGCGGTGACTGGGGATTTTTAAATGATATTTCTCTGGAGGGTGTGGAAATCTCTTATAATATTACAAAGAAAAGCCTGGCTATCTGGGTGAATGTGAATACAAATCTTTCTTTTGCAAAACTGGAGAAAGCGGGCGTCTGCATGAAGTCTTCCGGTGTCAGTTTTCAGGTGGCAGGTACGTTTCTGGGTGAAAGATACACCGAGGATAATCCTTTATCCTGGGATACCACAGGGACGCCTCCCTCCACAGGTTCTCCTTTGCATGTGGAATATCTTGCCCTTGGGGAACATATTGACATTTCCACAAGGGAGCGCAGCGTAGAAAAGAATTTAATCTGCATTGAAAACCAGATCAATAAAGAAAAGTCTCCGGATAAGATTTCTGCAAAGGCGGGAAAAGTGATGGGGCTTTCCTGCCAGATTGCAGATACGGTGGATTTATTGCTGGTGTACAATCAGAGTAATTCTCTGTGCGGCGCAAAATTTGGCTTGTATGGCAGTAGGGCAGGAAAGTTAAAGGGCCTGGAAGCAGAAATTATGTACACAAAAGTAAATGATACCACCGGTGTATTTTCCGGCAGGATTGTGCCTTCTGCCAGCCTTAGGAATATTGATTTTGGCGGGATAGCCATTGGAATTGGAAATATTGCAGTATCCGTGTATACCAACGGTGATTTTTCCATAGATTTAGGATTTCCCCATAACCGGAATTTCTCCATGAGTTTTTCTCTGAAATACGGAATTTTTTATGGCAGCGGTGGCATTTATTTATCAAAGGATACGCTGCAGAGTTCCAGACAGGTTCCAGTCAGCAGCAAGGGTTATTTTTCTCCGGTATTATCCTGCGGAATCGGGCTTAGGATGGGGCTTTCCAAGAGTTTTAGCATCGGGATTTTAAGCGCCGGAGTCAGCCTTACGATGACAGGGATTTTCCAGGGTGTCTACGCTACTTTTGTGCCCTATAAAGGGGGGGAGGGACAGACTTATTACAGGGTGGAGGCTGATGTGGAAGTATACGGATGCCTTAACGGAAATGTGAATTTCGGCATTATTGGCGCCGGGGTATCTTTGCAGATACGGGCCGGAGCCAGGCTGCGCTTAGAGAGCAGTAAAGCGGCGGTTCTGCATTTAAGCCTGTATGTCCACGCTTCTGCCTATGTGAAAGTTTTATGGTGGAGGATTTCCTTTGGATTTTCTCTTAATTTTTCCCTGGATTTTGAACTGGGGAGAAATGAAACTCCGGTATGGGCAGTGCAGGGATATAACAGACAGAGGGAACGCCTGTTTTTTACCGGGGGAGAAGTTACGGAAATTCCCATATGGCTTGTGCCGGTGTATACGGCTCCCTTTGTGGGAGAAAGTTATCCTCTGGTGCTTTTTGCAGGCATGTCAAGGGAGAATTTTAAAGTGTTTGTGGAAATTCTGGCACAGATGGCGGAGGAGAACGGAGGGCTTTCGGGAACCCATGGGATGGAGTTGTTTGCCATGGAAAAATTCTTCAGTGGGCCGGATGAAATAGAGGAGTTTTTAGGGAGCAGAATCCGCTTTGTGCTTACGGAACCATCCCAGGAGGAAAAAGAGAAAGAAACGGTTGTGATGCCTATGCCGGTATATGTGACAGAAGAGTTCCATCAGGTGATAAGCGGGCAGGAACATTTGGACAGGGTAAATCTTGAAGAAACGGAAAAGCTGGATACCGCTTATTTCTTTACATTAAATGAATATTACCGGGATATGGAGGAAAAATCCCAGCTTATGGATGGTCTTAAGGAGAATGAGCCCCGGACAATATCGGAATATATTTTTGAAGAGTATTTTGAGCTGGTTCTTAAGGCAGTCCGTGCCCAGAAACAGGAGACGGAAAGCGCCGGATGTGATTTTCATTCTTATGACATTACAGAGGAGGAGCTGGAAAATATTATGGGAATGACCCAGCGTTTCCTGCTGGGGGGAAAGCGTGTGCCAAAGGAGGCAGGCGCTATGGAAGTTACCGGAGCATATGAAAAAGCAGGCTGTCAGTTTGAAATCAGAGATTTAAACAATCTTGAGGAAATTTCTTTTGTGCTTAAAAGAAATGAGGATGCTCCTGACTGGTTTGTTTTTTATCAGGGGGAGGAAACATTTACCAGTTCCATTACCCTTTCGGACATCAGGGAGTACCTGCCGGATAAGTGGGAACTTGGCTTTCCCCAGGGAGAGCCGGAACTTATTGATTATTACGGAAAAGTGGAGGAAGTATCGGTTTACCTTGCCCGGATGGCAGAATTTTCCCAGGGAATTTCCTGTTATAAATGTAATATTGCGGGGCAGGAAGGACGGGAATTTTCCTATCAGGGAGATAAGGGGGGCATGATGTTCCTTATGTCTCTTAATGTGCTGCTTTCGTATAATGAAGAGGGGGCAATACGTTACACCATAGAGGGTTATGGTGAGACGGAGGAATTGTTTAGCCTGCTTGAGGATTTAAGCAGGGAAGATACGGCCCTGTCCATTGAATCCGCAGAACTTTATTTTAAAGATTCTTTAAATTCCGGCAGTTATGAAAAGTGGCAGGGAGATATTTGGATTGCAAAAAACAGTTTAAGTACGCAGGATAAGCCAGTGACTTTGATAAATGAAGATGCAGGGGAGGAAGAGTTTTATGCATATCTTTCCCGGGAACCCATGTTGTTTTTACGGCTTTTGGCAGAGTCATTGCGTGTGGATGGAAATTACATATTAGGGGGCGCCGTATTCCTTCCCGGCGGGGCCGATATAACACAGCTTGTTTTGGCAATCCGTTTCCCACAGCAGGAGAAGGGGGTATGCCGCCGCTGGCTCAACGGAATCTGGCAGCAGGGAGATAAAGGGCAGGAATTGGAAATACGTTTAAAACAGGAAACCTGGCTGGAAAAAGTGGGTCAGGGCCGGAGGGGGTTATATGCTTCTCTTGCCTGCAAGGATGCCATGAATGCCTTAAGTCTGGCATTTATCATAGAAGATGAGGAGGGAAATGCAATCAGCGGTGAGAGTATTCCTGCTTTTGCAAAATCTCAGGATGAAAATATGTGGTATCGTCTTACCGTGCCCTATTACCGCTTTTTAGGGGAAGACAAGACGGATGTATATGCAGGAATCAGCGGAAAAAAGACTTGCCGTGTAAGTTTGTTTGCAACGGATGTGCTGGGAAATAAGTCTGATGTGTTCGGAACGTATTCTATTACACCAAAATATACGGATGTATTAAAGACTCCCACCCAGTATTCCGGTTTAAAAGTCACCTACTTTTTAAAGGAAGAAGGTGAGCAGGTTAAGATTGTTTTGTATGTTCTATTTGACCCGGATAATTATGAGAAGGAAGATTTTGCCTATGAAATCCATCAGTTGAAACAGCCGGATGTGAAAATGTATTTCTCAACGCCCCTTATGGATAATGGGGAAGAATGGGAATACGACAAGCGTGAATTTGTGGAATTTCTGGAGAAATGTCTGGATGCCCGGTCTAAAGAGCGTATATCATGGACCATGGAATTAGGCGTTTGTACCATGGAAGAAAATATGTTAGAAGAGGTAAGCCTGAAACTTCGTTTATCCAGGGATAAGGATTTGTGCATGGAGGGCCTGCCGGAGGAAGTCAGGGAGGCTGTGACGGAACTTTCCATTTATGAACCGCAGACAAACGAGGATGTGTATGAGGATGGAATCTCCTGGTCTATGTTAGATACGGCGGAGAAATATGCCATTTTTAAATGGGGAGGAGAGTACAGGGTTCTTGGGTATAACAGGGAACCGGCGGATTTTGATGTTATGAAAACATGGGCGTATACAGGATTTCCTTTTTATACCGGAATGGTGTCAGATACAGATGCAAAAATCAGTGTCAGTTCTCTGGATGTGGAGCAGATTTGGGAGAAGTTTAGAGAGGATATCCGCACTCTGGAGAAAAACGGGGAGCCGGAACTTTTAAAACGCACGGGAAATTTGCGCCGATACATGGCAGAAGTTATTTCCGGGCTTGTTGCCCCGGTGTATGGAGAGGAGGAGAAGAAAGAGGCAGTTTCTGGATATCTTAAGGAGTTACTGCTTTCTGATTTCCAGATTTCCCTGAAAAATCTTATGTTTTTATGCGGAGGATGTAAAAGCCAGGAAATTAAAGCAGGGGAGGAGGAATCCGTTACTGCTTATGGTGATATTTCCCAGGTACAGTCTTATCCTGCCATGTTCTCCTGTGACGGCAAAGAGGGAACCGTAACTGTGGCCTATGTGTGGGACGGGGAAAAAGAGAAAGAATCCTTGGATTACCAGATACAGTTTATGGGAGTGAGGTCAAAAATATTTGTAAAATGGTTTACTTCCAATGACCCGGCGCGTTTTTCCATACCGGTTACAGTGGAAAATGATTTGAATTTCCCTGGCAGGGAGAGGCCGGAGGCACCGGTGGTTATGTCACAGCAGTATTTGGAGGAGGGGGTGATGTCTGTTTCGGTAAGACTCAACCTTCAGATAAAAGATGTTTTGTATTTTGCCCTGGATGAGGATAATGAGAAAGAGGTGAAAGCGGCCGGAGGAATTTCGGAGATATATGAATATGATATCCACCGTGCCCAGTACCTGGAAAGCCAGGATACAGAGGGGCTGCTTGCCTTGATGGAAGGCTGTGCCCATGGCTTTTTGGCCTATGCCAAAGAACCGGCAGGGCTCAATGAGCCGCTGGAGTTTTCCCTTACTGCAAAGGGAAGTGATTCCATAGAAGGATTTGCTTTAAATTGTATCCGTGAGGATTTTCGTATACTTGGCATGGTTCGGCATAGTGATGAAGTGGAACTCACCAGGGAAAATGAAGTGTACCGTTTCCCGGAAGCTTTAAGGCCCATGGAGGGGGAGAGTTTCCTTTTAAAAATACAAATGCCCGCAAAGAAGGTATTAGGATGCAGCTTTTATGTACAGCGGGGAGATGAAACCATGCATTCTGCGTTTATGTTGCAGTCGGATGTGGTGCGGGGAGGAAGTATTTAGAAAATTTCACACCTAAAATCAAAGACCCTGCAGCATACCCTCTGGGGTACATAGCTGACGGGCCTTTGACTCTTGATAATATATGTATATATTGATATAATGATACCAGGGTCAAAAGCCTGACTACACGGAATGCTTGCATTCCGTGCAATCAGGCTTTATGACCCTGGTATCATATAATATGGCCATGCAAGAATGGAGAAAGGAGTAGCCGATGGGTATTTATTTAAACAGCAAATCGGCATACACATTATATAAGAGCGAAACGGAAAAGCCATATTTTGTGGATAAAACCAAGATGCTGGAAGAATTGTTTCCGTTCGTCCAGACGGGAAATAACCATATCTGTATTACGCGGCCAAGAAGGTTTGGAAAAACAGTTATGGCAAATATGATTGCATCCTTCTTTTCAAAAACATATGATGCACAGGAGATTTTTCAGCCTCTTTTAATTGCAAAATCAGAGGAGTATGATAAATACAGGAATAAATTTCCGGTCATTCATATTTCCTTTAACGAGTTGGGCGGACGGTGCAGCTCTTATGAACAATACATTGACAGTATTGAAAAAAAGCTGGTAAAAGATATAAAGAAAGAGTATCCCAAAACAGATATAGATGTGGGAGAGGGTGCGGCACAGGCGCTTCTTGAACTGTATGCGGAGGATGATACGGCTCAGTTTGTCTTTATCCTGGATGAGTGGGATTTTATTTTTCATCAAAACTTCACATCAGAAAATGACAAAAGGGACTACCTGACGTTTCTGCGTAATCTGTTGAAAGACAGGCCATATGTGCGGCTGGCTTATATGACGGGTATTCTTCCAATTGCCAAATATTCAAGCGGTTCGGAGCTGAATATGTTCAGCGAATTTACGATGGCCTCCGAGGAGAAGTTTTCTGAATATTTTGGATTTACAGAAAAGGAAGTTGACCTTTTGTTTTTGCGGTATCAGGAACGGACGGAAAGAGAAAAACAGGTTACCCGTGAAGGATTGAAAGAATGGTATGACGGGTATCATACGAGAGCGGGAGAGCGTCTGTATAATCCGCGTTCTGTGGTAATGTCTTTATCCAACAATAATTTAGGAAATTATTGGACCGGTTCCGGGCCATATGATGAAATCTACTATTATATTGAGCATAATGTGGATGCAGTGAGGGACGACCTGGCACGGCTTGTATCTGGTATTCCGGTATCGGTAAAAATCAGGGAGTATGCGGCTGCTTCACAGGAACTGAAGACAAAGGAAGAAATATTTTCAGCTATGTTGGTTTATGGGTTTTTGAGTTATGAAAACGGGAAGGTATCCATTCCCAATAAGGAACTGGGAGATAAGTTTGCAGAGATTCTAAAAAGGGAACCTTCATTGGGGTATGTTTACCGTCTGGCGAAGGAATCGGAGCGTATGCTGCAGGCGACACTTGCCGGGGACACAAAAACTATGGAAGAGATTCTGGAGTTGGTACATGATACAGAAATACCAATTCTCAGTTATAACCATGAGACAGAATTGGCAGCAGTCGTAAACCTGATTTATCTGGCAGCCCGCGATACCTACCGGGTGGAACGGGAAGATAAGGCTGGAAAAGGATATGTGGATTTTATCTTCTATCCGGAAATTGATAAAAGTGCGGACTGCATGATTTTGGAATTAAAGGCAGGCCATACTCCAAAGGAAGCAATCCGGCAGATTAGGGAGAAAAAGTATGCCCTTCGTTTTCAGGGAAAAATTGGTGAAATACCCAAATATTCGGGAAGAATTCTTGCTGTCGGGATTAGTTATGAAAAGACATCAAAGAAGCATTCCTGTATAGTGGAAGTTTTATAATCCTAAGAGTGATACAATTTCACACCCAAAATAAAGCAGTTCGCGCCAAACCTCTGATAAAAATGTGCAGATTGACGATAAATCAATTAGGAACTGCACAAGTTATTTATGGACAGTTCCTTAGTAACATAACAGAGGAAGGACAGGTGTTTTATATGGCAATGGAGATTACAAACAATTATAGTAATTATGCAGCAAATTACATGGACAACAGGAAAAAGGCAGAAAGCAGCCCGGCAAGGGAGGCAAGGCCAAGCACATCAGCAAACAGCAGGGACAGAGTACAGGAATACTATGAAAAATTATGTAAAAAATTTCCCCGGATAAATTTCAATACAAATGGGGGTGTATTACCAGGCAATAGCAGGAAAGTCACGGTAAATCTTTCTTATGACTGTTTAAAGAAAATGGCAGATGACCCGGAATTTGCGAAGAAAATGGAATGGAACTTGTCGGGTGAAGCAGTGGCAAACGCAATGGTTTATGGGTGGGCGCAAAGAGATGGCGTGGTACTGGGAGGCAGAACCGTGACATATGATGCCAATGGAAACAGACAGTCATCCTGCGGCGGCATGAGAACAGCAAATGCGGGAAGCGGAAATAGCAATACAAATAAAATACAGAAAAAGTACACGGCGGAAGAAGAACGCTGGTTAAAAACCAGAAAGAAACGTGAGGAAAAAGAAAAACTTGATAAGAAGCTGAAAGAGAAAAAATGAACAATTAGACTGGAATACCGATTTTATACGGTTTTCCAGTCTTTGTTTTTGTTTTATGATATTAATAGGAAGAAAATTTTACAAAATCCGAAACTAATGCTATAATGCACATAAACTTAAATTTGCATAACAAGGAAATAATTGTTATAATATATCAGTTATTTACAATCAATCAAAGGAGATAAACCCATGACACAAACTACATTGGTAATTATGGCGGCAGGAATTGGCAGCCGTTTCGGCGGAGGAATCAAGCAGTTAGCGCCTGTGGGGCCGGGGGGCGAGATTATTATGGATTATTCCATTTATGATGCCATGGAGGCCGGTTTTCAGGAAGTAGTTTTTATTATACGCCATGACTTAGAGAAAGATTTTAAGGAAGTAATCGGCAACAGGATAGAGAAAATCCTTCCTGTGAAATATGCATTCCAGGAGCTTTCCGATTTGCCGGAAGGATTTACAAAGCCTCAGGGAAGGACAAAGCCCTGGGGGACGGGACAGGCAGTGCTTGCCGTAAAAGACATGGTGAAAAACCCGTTTGTTGTGATTAATGCGGATGATTATTACGGAAAAGAAGCATTTGTAAAACTCCATGATTACCTGATAGAGCAGCAGGAAAAAGCAGAAAACACCAATCCTTATGAAATGTGCATGGCCGGATTTATTTTAAAGAATACATTAAGTGAAAACGGCGGCGTCACCAGAGGAGTATGCAATATAACGGAAAATAATGTGTTGCAGAAAGTGACAGAAACCTATGATATCCAGTATAAAAACGGGAAATTAATGGGGCTTGATGATGATAACAATGAGGTGGAATTAGATGAGAACTGCCATGTTTCCATGAATATGTGGGGCATGTATCCCTGTTTTTTAGAGGAACTGGAACGTGGATTTAAAGAATTTTTATCCCAGGTACAAGAGGGAGATATAAAGAAGGAATACCTGCTGCCCAAGATTGTAGATAAAATGTTAAGCGAGGGCAGGGCAAATGTGCGGGTGCTGGAAACCAGGGACAGATGGTTTGGGGTGACATACCAGGAGGATAAACAGAGTGTTATGGATGCCATCCACAGCCTGGTGGCCCAGGGTGTTTACAAAGAGAAACTTTTGTAACTGTGAAGGTACTGAACAGATACAAACTTTTGTCATAGGAAGATGCAAAGGAGAGAGGCATGAGACATTTTAAGCATATCAAAATTTTTTTAGCAGCCATTATCCTGATAATGGGATTTACATTACTGCCCACGGACACAGCCTGGGGAGCTTCTAAGCAGGCTGAAATAAAATCCTGTAAAATAAACGTGTGGGGAAACAAAATTAAAGTAAAAGCCAAAGTGAAGGAGAAGACTTCTTCTATGGGTAAAAAGCTGTATCTGCTGGGATTGGAGCCTTATTCTTCAGAAAGCAGTGTGAAAGGCATAACGCCCCTTGCCAGTGTTAAGGCAAAAAGGGGTTCCCTTTCATTTAAAGTTGATTACGATGGCACAATGCTGTATAAAAAGTATGCCCTTGCTTATAAATCAAAAGGCGCATACAAGATTATCAGCAACTGCAGTTATATTACCAACCCGGAGGCGGTGGCATCTTACAGGGGCGCCGAGCCAAAACCCCGCTCCAAGAAAGGGCTTCAGGTAGAGGAATTATCGGATTCTCTGGAAATCGGCACAAAACACGCAGTTATTAATTGGACATTAAGTTCTATTTTAAC
This sequence comes from uncultured Lachnospiraceae bacterium, assembly GCA_947630855.1. Taxonomy (GTDB): domain Bacteria; phylum Bacillota; class Clostridia; order Lachnospirales; family Lachnospiraceae; genus Roseburia_B. The sequence continues at coordinate 15,620 of CANRJF010000021.1, read as the reverse complement.
CGGAAGCGGTAACAGTCATGCCCTTGCCTTTCCCTACAAGGGAGTTATGTATTATCTGGACGAAAGTGTTTTAAAAGCCAATGATAAACTGGTACAGGCGTACAACCAGGCAGGGGTAAAAGTAACCATCATTCTCCTTTTGCCGGAGGATACGGACGGCGCCACGGCGTCCATGCGTTACAGCGGACCTGCCACAGCCCAGTATTCTGCCATCAAAACAGGGAAAAAGGCAGGATGCCGAACCTTTGAGGCTGTGATGACATTCCTTGCCAAACGGTACGGTACGGAAAGTAATTTAGTTTCCGGCTGGATTTTAGGCAATGAAGTAAACAGTCCGTGTGTGTGGAATTACGGCGGCGGTAAAAAACAGAGTTCCTATATTAACAACTATGCCAGAAGTTTTAGAATCTGTTACAATGCAGTAAAAAGCGTAAATGCCAATGCAAATGTGTATATCAGTTTAGACCATAACTGGAATACGGACCCGGACGGAAAAGGAAGCAGATATTTTTCCTCAAAATCCATATTGGATGCCTTTTATAAACGAATCAACAATCAGGGCAAAATTGTTTTTCGGATTGCATACCATGCCTATCCCCAGGGACTTTCCGACCCTGTTTTCTGGGATGACAGCTATGCCGCTAATTCCACAAGTGCAAAGATTGTTAATTTTAAAAATCTAAACGTACTTACAAATTATGTAAAGAAAAATTACGGCAAAAAATATAAAATCATGTTGTCAGAGCAGTCTTTTAATTCCAATAAGGGAGAGGTTGTGCAGGCGGCGGCTTATGCCTATGCTTACTATCTCAGCGAGACAAACGGCATGATTGAGTCATTTATTTACGGACGGGAATTTGACCATGAGAAAGAAACCGGGTATAACTGGGGGTTATGTACAAAAGACCATGCAAAGCGTTTAATTTGGAGTGTATTCCAGTACATTGATACGGCGGACTCCTTTAAATTTACAGACCCTCTTGTCAGCTCTACCAATTTAAAATCATGGAAGAAGATAAAGAATTTTAAGAAAAATAAGTTTAAGGACATGCCTTCCATACGAAACGTCCAGCCGGTGATTACTTCGGCGGAGAGCACAGGCAACAATGAAATTACGATACAGTGGGATAAAATCAATACCGGGGACGGTTATGAAATATTCCGGTTAGGGCCCGGGGATGGGGCTTATATGCTTATTGGCAGAGTTTCCGGCAATTCCACGGTAAGTTTTAAAGATTCCAATGTAGCGCCGGGAAATTTATACAGCTACCAGGTGCGTATGTATAAGGAAGCTCCTACAAAGCAGGACCCTAATAAACGGGAATATCTTTACGGCCCCATTTCCAATGCGGCAAATGTAACTTCCAGCACTGCCCAGGTACAGTGGAATCCGGATAAGTGTGATGTGGACGGAAAGGCAATTACCATAGGCTGGAAGAAAGTAGCAGGAGCCAGCGGCTATGAGGTATACCGTTCCACCCAGAAAGACGGGGGATACTCATTAATCGGGGGAACCGTCAATGCAAAATATACGGATACCAATACGGTTTCCGGCACTACCTATTATTACAAGGTGCGGGCATATGTGACTGTGGCAGGAAGGAATTTCTATGGGAAGGAATCTGTTGTGATGGAACAGACTGCCAACATACAGTTAACTTTTGCTGGTATCAGCGGCAATCAGATAACCTTTAACTGGAGCCGGTGGCAGGATGCGGACCAATATTATATTTATTGTTCCCATGGGGACGGAATTTATAAAAGGTTTAACCAGGGGATACAACCGTCGGGTCCCGACACTTTTACATGGACAGGAAATACGTTTAAAAACAGTGCCGGACAGATGGAACAATTTGTAAGAGGACAGACTTACCAGTTCAGGGTAAGGGCAAAGTTGAAAAATGGAGATAAAAAATACAGTCCCTACTCAAATATTGTGGAAGTGACATTCCCATAAATCTATATGGAGGAATTATATGCTTTTAACAGCCATAGTGCCTTGTTATAATGAGGAGGAAGCTCTGCATTTTTTCTATGAAGAGATGAAAAAAGTAATGGAGAAAATGCAGGAGGTAGAATTTGAACTGTTGTTTGTAAACGACGGTTCCAAAGACAATACATTACAGGAAATTAAAAAATTAGCCGATTATGATTCCCGTGTAAAATTTGTTTCCTTTTCCAGGAATTTTGGAAAGGAAGCAGCCATCTATGCAGGATTACAGTATGCGGGGGGAGATTTGGTATGCATTATGGATGCCGATTTGCAGGACCCCCCTGCCCTGCTTCCTGATATGTATCATGCCATTGTAAGTGAAGGCTATGATTCCGTGGCAACCAGGCGTGTTTCCAGAAAAGGGGAGCCACCCGTCCGTTCCTTTTTTGCCAGAATGTTCTACCGTCTGATAAATAAAATTTCCAGAACAGATATTGTGGACGGTGCCAGGGATTACCGGCTGATGAACCGCGGCTTTGTGGACGCGCTTTTGGAATTGGGGGAGTACAACCGCTTTTCCAAAGGCCTGTTCGGCTGGGTGGGATTTCGCACAAAATGGCTGGAATTTGAAAATGTAGAACGGGTGGCAGGGGAGACAAAATGGTCTTTTTGGAAACTGTTTATGTATTCCATTGAGGGAATTGTGGCGTTTTCCACCGTGCCTTTGTCCATGGCTTCTTTTTTCGGCGTTCTTATGTGCGGTATTTCAGCACTTGCCATTATATTTATTATTGTACGGCAGATACTATATGGAGGCTCTGCTTTCGGCTGGCCTTCCATGGTGTGCATTATGATATTTTTGGGAGGCATTCAGCTTTTATGTATCGGAGTATTAGGCTCTTATCTTTCCAGGACATACTTAGAAGTAAAGAGACGTCCCATTTATATTTGCAAAGAAACTAATACGATTAAACACAAAGAGGAACAGGCATGATAAAAACTCTTATTTTACTTGCGGTATTTATGCTGCTTCTTCCATTCCTTTTAGGGATGCTTGCCACTTATTTTCTGGAGGAAGAAAAAAACAATATACTGATGAATCTTGTATCCGGGTATATTATTGCCCTGGGATTATTTGAGATTACGGCGCTGCCTTTAATTGCCGTCCACCAGTCCTTATCTCTTCTTATGGCAGTTTACGGAGGGATTCTGCTAATCTTAGCCCTTGTGTCTCTGTGCCTGAATTTTAAAAGGATTGGCCGGGTGGTTTTGGAATCTGTTTCCGCTGTTTCTGGTTTTCCCCTTGTTATATGGGGGCAGATTCTGGTGATTTTGGCACAGGTGCTATTTTATGTGCGTTATCAGTATACTAATGCAGATGATTCCTTTTTTGTGGCCTCTGCCGCCACATCCGTCTCCACAAACACCATATTTTCCTACAATCCATATACAGGGGAGCTTTATAAACATCTGCCCTCCCGCTATGTCTTATCGCCCTTTCATGCATTTATAGCAGTTGTGAGCAAAGTGGTGGACAACCATCCGGCAATTATTGCCCATTCCGTATTTATGATTTGGTTTCTGTTCATTGCCTATATGGTGTATGCTTTAATAGGAAGAAAGTTATTTGCAGGGAATATGGAAAAAACAGGATATTTTCTGCTGGTGTTATCTCTGTTAAATATATTTTCGGGTTACAGCGAGCGCACAGGGGGACTGTTTCTTTTAATCCGCCTGTGGCAGGGAAAGGCAATTTTGGCAGGAATACTCCTTCCTCTTGTTTTATACATGGGTATGAGGATTTTTGCAAAAGAGGGGAAAACACCCCCCATGGAATGGCTGCTGCTGTTTTTTTTAATGTGTGCCTGCTGTATGGTATCCTCCATGGGAATTATTTTAGGGGCCATTATGTTGGGGATTCTTGGAATTTTAATTTTCTTTTGGAAAAGAAACATTCGCTTTTTATTATATGCTTTTTTGTGCTGTATGCCCAATCTTATCTGCGCAGGGGCATATCTTATGATACGGTGATGGGAGGCTGCTTTGAGAGAAGTTTTTGGAATCGTAAAGTCTATGTATGACAGTTACAACGGGACAGGTATGCATATGGCATTGTTTTTTGCCTGTATTCTGTACCTTTTGCTGCAGAAAAAAGAGAAGGAGGGGCGTTTCCTTTTCCTGGGGTATACCCTGCTGTTTTTTATTATCTGTTTCTTCCCCCTTACGGCAAAAATCATCATGAAATTCTGCATTGGGGAGGGCGTGTATTGGCGCATGTTCTGGCTTTTGCCCACTTCCATTGTCATTGCCTATACGGCAGTTTTGATTTTAATGGAGGCAGAAAAAAAAGGGAGGCGCCTTTTACTGTTTTTGTTTATGGCAGTGATGATTGCTATGACGGGAACCATTGTATATAACGGCAGCATGTTTTCCCCCAAGCAGAATAATTATAAAATTCCCCAGGATGTGGTGGATATCTGTGATATTATAGAGGCGGATGCCGCAGCAGGCGGGATTACGGAAAAAAAGCTGATTACGGTAAATGATTTGCTCTCTTTTGTCAGGCAGTATGATGCCGATATTAAAATGCCCTATGGCTACAATGCAGTAAAAGGGTTAAAAATTGACAGGGCAAATGCAGGTGAAATTTTCCGCATTATGAGCGGGGCAGAGAAAAACTGGGAAGCGTTAAGTTTTTACGGGGCTATGGAAGGATGTAATTACCTGGCATATCCTGCGGATGATGGTGTGGCGGAGGCAGTTTCTTCCTGTGGTTATGAAAAAATCGGAAGCAATGCGGCATACTATGTGTACAGGCAGACCCGTGATATACAGTCATGGAACGGCCAGTGGCTTATCAGCCAGTATGGCGGGGCGGACGGAAACCCCTTAATGTTTTATACCATGCGGGATATTATGGGGCATGTGGTTGTTATTGACGGAGGCTGGAAAACTGACGGGGAATATGTAAGACAGGAATTAAAGAAGCTGGGAAACCATGTGGATGCCTGGTTCATTACCCATCCCCACAGGGACCATGCAGGGGCTTTTTGTGAGATTTATAAAAATCCGGGAAAACTGAAAATTGACAATGTGTATATGGTGGACATGCCCTCACCGGAGCAGTGTCTTGCCAGCGCTCCCTGGGACGAAGTGGAAGTCTATGAGGAACTTTTTGCTATGGATATTCAAAACCTTACCTATGTCCATGCAGGGGATACCCTTAATGTGGCAGGGCTTAATATAGAAATATTCAATGCCTATGACGATTATGTGGATGAATTGTCCGATGATTTGTTAAATGACGGCTCCATGCTGTTTAAAGTGTCAGCAAACACGGAATCCATGTTGTTTTGTGCCGATGTGGGAAAGCATATGAGTGATTATCTTTTAGAGAAGTATGGAGACAGGCTTAAGGCGGATTATCTTCAGATGGGCCATCACGGCAACGGAGGGCTGAAAAGTGATTTTTATAAATCCATCGGCGCAAAAGCAGCTTTTTTTGACGCTCCCAACTGGCTGATTCAGGATACCAGCGGAAGATATACAACCATGAAAAATATTTCAGTGATGGCAGAGCAGAAGGCCCATATATACAGTTTTGCCACCACCCCAAACCAGATTGTGCTGAAATAAGGAGAAAATTATGTTACACGGAACCATATTTGGAACAGTATTTTACCCCCTGGCGCTGATATTATGTGTGTACGGCGTATATTCATTTAAAAAATCTTATCAGACATTAAACGGCTTTGTGTGGCTTGTTCTGTCTTTTCTTATCACCATTGCCGCAGGGGGGATTACCGCCGGAATTTTAAGCCCCCTTCATATTCCCGTTAATGTTTATTCTATGGGAGCGGTGTATCTGCTTTTCGGGGCAGGGCTTTTGTATGTGATAAAAAAAGAGGGAAAAAGACAGTCCTATGTGTGGGAGAAATATGATTTCCTCCTGCTTTTTGGCATTACGCTGGTCATTGCATTTATCTGCATAAAACAGTTTTCTTTGAATCTTGAATACTGTTACTATAATACGGATGCCGGCCTTCATTTAAAGGAGGCAACCTTGATTGTGCGCACTCAGAAAGTTACCATGATGTATTTTATGCATCTGCAGAATGCCCTGGTAATTGAAATGGTTTCCCCCTTTGTGCGGACGGCGGAATTATTTAAGGGATATATTTTGGGAGACTGCTTCTTTTTGTGGGTGGAAGCCTTGTTTTTTGCCGCATTGATACGCCGTTTTGTAAAAAATATTCCCACGAAGATATTTGGCGTGGTAATTTTAACTGCCTATTTCTGCGGATACCCTTATTTTGGCTATTATTACTCCTTTGGCTACTGGGGTCTGGGCGCTATGTATGTGGGATTCCTTGTCCTTACCCTAAGGCTTTATGAGGAGGGGGAAGTGGAGAGAAAGTATACGGTTTTCATGCTGATGGCAGGCTGCTTTGGAGTTATCACCAGCTATATGTTCTTTGCGCCCATGACTTTTGTGACAGTCTTTTTCTATCTCATTGTTGTGGCAGGGCGGGAAGGAAAAATTTTTACGGTGAAAAATGTGCTGCTGGCATTAAAAGTTTTTCTCCTTCCCACAATATTCGGGCTCTGTTACTGCCTGTATGGATTTTTTATTTCATCAGGGACAAGCATTACCGGAGCCCTGGGGAACCAGGGAGGCATTTACACGGAACTGTATATGGACTTTTTCTGGACACTGTTCCCTGTGCTGTTTGTACTGGTATGCACATTAAAGAAAAAACGCCTGACGCCGGAAGTTACGTTTTTCTGCGCCTCCCTTTTATTTACCGCGGGGCTTTTGGCGCTGACTTTGACCCATCATGTGTCTACGTATTATTATTATAAATCTTATTATCCCCTGTGGATGTTCTGCTGGGTATTGACAATGATGGCAGTGGGCATGATGTTAAGGGAGGCTAAGGAAACATTAATCGCCTACTGCGTGTTAATTGCCGGATTTTTTGGAATGTGTTTCGGAAAAATTGAGAACCGTATTGTGGCATCCACGGAAAAGATTACCGGGGCGGCACACAGCCATGAGTTTTTTACATTGTATCAGTTTAACGGCTTTTTGTTCCGGCAGGATTTGGCAGGGCTTGACCATTCCCTGTTAGACCTTTACCAGACAGTCATTGATGATTTCCCGGAAGAAAAAATGGTGCCCCTTATGACAGAGGAACATGATTACGGGGCAACCTATGTGTATGAAGGCATCAGCGGCTACGATTTTCCGGATTTTTATGAGTGGCGGCACACAAAGGAAGAGTTAAAGCAGGCTTACGAGGACTGGGACGTACATTATGCCGTCATGTTAAAGGGCTCGGATTTTGAACAGCAGCACGGGGAAAAAGTGTTAAAGAAAAAGGCTGTTAGTATTTATATGGAAAACGAATCCGGTTATATATTGGAAATAGAAAGATAACATACAAAAATGTGGAAAGGGTGGTTCCATGAAAGCAGATGCATCATTTACACAGATGAAGGAAGCACAAATGGCAAAAGTAAATACGGATTTTGAGCGTTACAGAAAATTTCTGGCATATACCCACAATGACGGGCCGGATGATGTGGAAGTGTGGAACGGCAAAAAGCGTTTTAAAAAGCTTAGGAACACGCCGGTGTGGAAGCTTTTGACGCCCGCAAGGGCAGTGTGGCACGGGATGCAGTTTGTCTATGTCCACGGGATTTACAGCATTAAGACCCTGGGAAGTAAAATAAAAAATAAAATACATGATAACAGGTGGACAAGAAGAAAAGCGGCAAGGGCTTTTTTGGGGGAAATCATGCCCACAGAGGAAGAAAAATTACGCCAGAGCAAAGAGGTATTTTCCGTGATGCCGAAGATAAGCGTGCTGGTGCCCCTGTACAATACGCCGGAGAAGTTTCTCCGTGATATGATAGAATCCGTGGTAAACCAGACATACGGGGACTGGGAACTGTGCCTGGCGGACGCCTCAGATGCAGAGCATAAAAATGTGGCGGACATTGTAAAGGAATATGCGGATAAGGATAACAGGATTGTGTATAGGAAACTTGCGAAAAATGCAGGTATTGCAGATAATACCAATGAGTGTATAAAAATGGCATCCGGGCAGTATTTAGCCCTTTTTGACCATGACGACATGCTCCATCCTTCCGCTTTATATGAGTGTGTAAAAATGATTGCAGCCTCCGGGGCGGAATTTGTTTATACGGACGAAGTGACGTTCCAGGGGGAAGATTTGGAAAACCTTGTCACATACCACTTTAAGCCGGATTTTTCCGTGGATAATTTAAGAGGGGTAAATTATATCTGCCACCTTTCCGTGTTTAAAAGAGAATTAGTGGAACAGGTGGGAATGTTTTCAAGGGAATACGACGGCAGCCAGGACCATGATATGATTATGAGGCTGACAGACGCGGCAGATGTGGTGCGCCATGTGCCAAAGGTATTGTATTTCTGGCGCTGCCATGATATGTCCACCTCCATGAATTTAGATTCCAAATCCTATGCCATTGACGCAGGGCGCAGGGCAGTGCGGGATGCGGAGGCAAGGAGGGGGTATCCGGCGGAGGTTTTTAGCGCCCAGATTTGCAAAACCCACTACCGTATGAAATATGAGATAAAAAATCCAAAGATTACCGTTTTTATTGACAGCAGGGAGGGCGGCATGGAGCTGGCAGCCCACACGGCGGCGTCCATAGAGATGGTTTCCACTTATAAAAATTACACCATAGAAATCCTAACTTCCGGGGAAAGCCTAAAGCAGCAGGCGTCTAATGCAGAAGGAGAGTATATTATCCTTCTTGCGGCAGGGATTGAGATTGTCCAGGGAAGTTTTATGGAAGAACTTTTAATGTTTGCCCAGAGGGATGATGTGGGTATTGTGGGAATGCAGCTTGTGGACGAGACAAGCGCAATTTTAAGTTCAGACATTGTGATTGGCATAACAAAGGAAAATCTGGCACTGGAAGTAAACCGGGGGGTAAACTTTGATATGCCCGGGTATATGGGGAGAAATTATTATGCCCACAACGTATCCGCAATTTCCGGCAGCGGATGTATGATTAAAAAAGAACTTCTGCTGCAGAATATTACAGAAGGTTTTTCTCCCATGGGAGAAATGTTATCTTTGTGTATGGAGCTTCGGAACAAAAATCTTCAGATTGTACTAAACCCTTACGCACTTTGCAGAATGAGAAAAGATGACTATAAAAAATCATTGACAGAAGAGGACAGAGAAAAACTTGTATTAAGATATAATGAGCAGATTGCCTCCGGGGACCCCTTTTACAATAAGAATTTTTCTTATGAAAGATTTTGGCAGAGATAACAGCTAGGATAATGGAAGAAGGAAACAGAATATGTTAAGTGATTTTGATATGGAAGGAAAAAATAAGCTGGAAAAGACAGTTTACTATTTGAAAAATTACGGAATGTCCTATACGGTAAAAAAGGCATTGCGGAAATTCGGCGTACCCATAAGCCCGGAGTCGGAATATATGACATGGTGCAGGCGCACGGAGCCTGCAAAGCAGGAGTTAAAGGAGCAGAAAAACTCCCCCCTGGCAAAAAAATACGCCTTTTCGGTGGTGTTGGAAAGGGGAGAAGAGGAGAGAGCGTCTGACTGGAAGAAACAGACCTGTTCCAATGTATCTGTTGTGGAAATCAGCAGGATACAGGATGGGGCAGAACTTTTAAATAAGGCAAAAGGGGATTATCTTGTATTTTCCGGGAAAGATGCCTTCCCAAAGACAGAGTACCTGTATGAAATCAGCAGGATGATAGAAAAGGGTGGGGATTTGATTTATACGGATGAGGATAACTGTTGGAAAGAAAAGCGTTTCCGCCCTTTTTTCAAGCCGGACGCAAGCCTTCATTTTTTATTGAATTTTCAGTATTTAGGCAGAATCTTTGTTGTGAAAAAGACTTTGTTTGAAAAAGCAGTAAAAGAGACAAAGGGAGAACTTACAATTACCGGGGACGACTGGTACGATATTGCATTGCAGTCTTTCCGTTTTGCAGAGAAAATCTCTCATGTGCCCAAAGTCCTTTTTTCTAACCAGGTGGGAGGGGAAGATAAAAACCGTTTTGTGCGCAGTACAGATGAAAACCAGAAGAATGCCATCTGCCATTACCTTAAAACAGAGGGGATAAAAGGAGCGGTAACTCTCTCGGACGTGCCGGGATTTTTCCATGTGGAATATGATTTAAAGAGGGAGCCGTTGGTTAGTATTCTGATTCCCAATAAAGACCATGTAAAAGATTTAAAATTATGTCTGGATTCTTTAAAAAACAGAGAAAATTACAGGAATTATGAAGTCATAATTGCAGAAAATAACAGTGAGGAAGATGAAACTTTTGATTACTACGATAAAATTCAAAAAGAGGATGAGAGAATCCATGTGGTAACGTATAAAGGTGATTTTAATTATTCCGCCATCAATAATTTTGCCGCAGGATACGCAAAAGGCGAATTGCTGCTGTTATTAAATAATGATACGGAGTTTATGGGCAAAGGGGCATTAAAGGAGATGGCGGCATCATGCATGCAGGAAAATATGGCGGCATGCGGCGCCATGCTCTATTACGGGGACGATACCATCCAACATGCCGGAGTGATTATCGGCATGGGGGGATTTGCCGCCAATGCACTGTGGAGCCTTCGGGACAGGGATGAAACATACTATCCCTTTTCTTTGTGCATAAGGGAAGTGTCCGCCGCCACCGCCGCATGTCTTATGGTGAGAAGAAAGGTATTTGATGAAGTGGGAGGCATGGGGGAAGATTTTAAAGTGGCATTAAATGATGTGGATTTCTGCATGAAAATCCGAAAAAAAGGTTACGGGATTTTGTTTAATCCCTATGCTAAGCTGTACCATTATGAGTCAAAATCCAGAGGCTATGAGGATACCATGGAGAAACAGGCAAGGTTTTCCCGGGAAATTGAACATTTTCAGGAAAAATGGGAAAAGGAGATTCGGGAAGGGGATATGTTTTATAATCCCAATCTGACACTGCACAGGGCGGATTATTCCATGGACATATAAGGAAAAATATGCTATACTTACCAAATTAACATAATAAAAAAATCGCTGCAGCGGCGTAAGTTTTGGGGTAGGAAGATTGTATGAAGAAAAAATCAACGCTTGCCAATATATTTTATAACAGTTTCGGTACTATGTTTTATTATGGGTGCCAGTGGCTGACTACAATTCTCATTGTGCGCCTGTCGGGGTATACAGATGCAGGGAATTACTCCCTTGCCATGACATTTACGGCGGCATTTGCAATTTTTGCCCTGTTTAACACCAGGCAGTACCAGGTGTCGGATGTGGCAGGGGAATATTCGGATACCACGTATATTTATTCCCGGTATGCGGCAATGGGGGCGGCATTTCTTGTGTGTGCCGCCGGGCTTCTTTTTAATTCCTATACGCCCTTTCAGTGGGGAGTCATTTTAGTTTATATGTTATTTAAATGCGGCGAAGCATGGGTGGATGTGTATCACGGAATCTGTCAGAAGAACGGCAGGATGGATTATATCTGCTATTCCTACATTATGAGGGGCGTGCTTATGATAGGCGTTTTCTGCGGCGTGGTTTATTTTTCGGGAAATCTTTTGTATGCCATTACGGCAATGACGGTGTGTACCTGCGGGGTGGTGTTTTTCTATGACAGAAGAGCGGCGCGCCGGTTTATCAGGGAAGGGGATTCTGCCAGTTTTGCGGCTGTGAAACAGTTGATGATTATTCTCATTCCTTTGGTGGTTGTGGCAGTTACCAATAACCTTTCCATTTCCCTGCCTAAATATTTTTTAGAACGTTTTTATGATGAGACAGTGCTGGGGTATTATTCTTCCGTGGCAACTCCCAGCATGATTGTCCAGGTGGGGGCATCCACTATTTTTGTGCCCCTGATTACGCCCCTGGCAGATAAACTTGCGGCAAATGATAAAAAGGGTTTTTCGGATATTTTAAAGAAGGTGGGAATTGTATTTGCAGTCCTTTCCCTTTTGGCTTTAGGGGTATCCGCCCTTCTTGGCAGATGGTTTTTGGGGCTGGTGTTCGGGGAAGAGATTCTTCCCTATACCTATCTGTTTGTGCCGATTATTATATCCACATTATTTATCAGTATCAATGCATGTCTTTTTCCCGTGTGTACCGTATTTCGGGAGATAAAGGGCCAGCTTGCGGTGGGGATTGCGGGGATTGTATCTTCCGTTGCTGCCTCCATAATTTTGATAAAGCCCTATGGCATGAACGGTGTGGTTATGGCACTGTTGATAACTTTGGCAATACAGATTATAATAGAGATATATTGTGTATATCGCAGGATGAGAGAATGGAAGGAAAGCTGATATGGACAGGATAGCAGTGTTGGTTCCCTGTTACAATGAGAGCAGGACTATAAAAAAAGTGGTGGAAGATTTTAAACGGGTGCTGCCGGAGGCGGTTATCTATATTTATGATAATAATTCCACGGATAAAACAGATGAAATTGCCCGCAGTGCAGGGGCGGTTGTGCGCTATGAATATAAGCAGGGCAAGGGAAACGTAATCAGGACTATGTTTCGGGAAATTGATGCAGAGTGCTATATTATGATAGACGGGGACGATACCTATCCGGTGGAGGCGGCGCCGGAAATGGTAAGGCTGGTCTTTGAGAAAAATGCGGATATGGTTGTGGGCGACAGGCTTTCCTCCACCTATTTTACGGAAAACAAGCGGCCCTTCCATAACTTTGGCAATTCTCTGGTGAGAAAAAGCATTAATGTGCTGTTTGATACGGATATTAAGGACATTATGACGGGATACCGGGCTTTCAGCTACCTTTTTGTAAAATCTTTTCCCGTACTGTCCAAGGGGTTTGAGATTGAGACGGAGATGAGTATTCATGCCGCGGATAAAAACATGCAGGTGGAAAATGTAATCATTGAGTACAGGGACAGGCCGGAGGGAAGCGTTTCCAAACTCAATACCTTTTCCGACGGATTCCGTGTCCTTATGACGATTGCAAGATTATATCAGACATATAAGCCTATGAACTTTTTCGGAATCGTGGCGCTTTTGCTTGCCGCCCTTTCCATAGGTTTTATGATTCCTGTTTTAATCCAGTACGGAAAGACAGGGCTTGTACCTCATTTCCCCACTTTGATTGCCTGCGGATTTGTGATGTTAGCGGCAATCCAGTCCTTTTTTTCCGGGCTGATTTTAACTACCTTAGGCCAGAAGAACCGTCAGGATTTTGAGATGCAGCTTCAGGCTATGCGGATACAGAGGGATAAACTGTTAGAAAACGAAAAAAGATAAAGATTACCGAGGCGGGGGGATATGAAAGTATATATTTGTCCAAAATGCGGATGGATGCGTGTGGTTTCAAGAAGAAAAGATGTGGAATGTTTTAAGTGCGGGGAGCCGCAGATGGTAATGACAAAGCTGCCCTATGAAAAAGTGGGGCAGATGAGTGAGAACGAACGGGAAGATTATGCAAAAAGCTGGCTTTATATTCATGGCACCAGAGATGAATGAGGTACAGGATTATGTATAAAAAAGAGAAAAAGAGCTGGTTAAAACATTTAGATTTTACAATACTGGATATTATCTGCTTACAACTGGCATTTATTATTGCCTACGTGTGCCGTCTGGGATGGGATTTGCCTTATTCCAGTGACCCCTATCAGCGTCTGGCAGTGATTCTTTTTTTAATTGATATTTGCGTTGTGTTTTTTACGGAGCCTTACAACGGGATTCTCCGCCGGGGGAATTTTAAGGAAGCCAATGCCAGCATTACTTTTGCCACCATTATATTTGTGGGCGTGCTGATTTATGAAGTGGCAACAAAGCAGACGGAAATTTATTCCCGTGTAGTTATTTTCCTGTATTGGATTCTTTCTATGGCATTTGTGTACGCAGGAAGGCTGGGGTGGAAGTATTTAATCCGCAGAAGGATGAAAAATGCGAAAAATCTTTCCGTTATGATTCTTGTCACTACCTCGGAATATGCCAGGCCGGCGTTAGAGGAATTTGAGCATCTGCCTTACCGGGATTTTGTGGTAAACGGCGTTGTGGTTGTGGATGATAATTTAAAGGGGGCAAAGATTTGCGGCGTCCCCGTGGTTGCCAATGCAGATGATTTTTATGATTATCTTTTAAGCAATGTGGTGGATGAAGTGTTTATTAACGGCAATACCATAGAAAGTTCCCAGGCGTTGGCAAATGAACTGTTAGAACTGGGCATTACCGTGCATTTTAACCTTGTGCATATGAATGCCCTGGCTCCCAATAAAGTGATTGAGCGGTACGGCAATTACATGGTTTTAACCTCCAGCATGAAAATTGCCTCCCCCAGGCAGCTTTTGGCAAAGCGGCTTTTAGATATTTTCGGCAGCATTATCGGCCTGTTTTTATGCGGGATGGCATTTGTGATTTTTGCCCCTATTATAAAAATACAGTCACCGGGGCCTGTATTTTTCTCCCAGATGCGGGTGGGAAAAAACGGCAGAAAATTTAAACTGTACAAGTTTCGCTCCATGAATGTAAATGCGGAGAAAGAAAAGGAATCCCTGATGAATCAAAATGAGATGGAGGGCCTTATGTTTAAAATGGCGGATGACCCCAGAATTTTTCCCGTGGGGAAATTTATCCGCAAATATTCCATTGATGAACTTCCCCAGTTTTTTAATGTGTTAAAAGGGGATATGAGCATGGTGGGAACAAGGCCGCCCACTTTGGAAGAGTTTGAAAAATATCAGATTCACCACAAGGCAAGGCTTGGGATTAAACCGGGGATTACCGGCATGTGGCAGGTCAGCGGGAGAAGTGAAATTACGGATTTTGAGAAAGTGGTCGCCCTTGATACCCACTATATTTCCCAGTGGAGCCTTGCCCTTGACCTTAAGATTTTAGTAAAAACATTGCAGGTGGTAATTACAGGAAAAGGTTCAAAATAACATATGAATATTGCATATCAGTACAATTATGTAAAAAGCCTTTTAAAACGCTATGGATTTAGGGGGCTCATGTTAAAAACTTTAGAGAGGGCAAAATCTCCCATGCTGGCTTATTCCAACTGCTTCAAAAATTATCTGCCCACAGGGGAGGAACTTGCCCGCCAGAGAAAGGAGCCCCCCTCTTATGCTCCCTTAATCAGTGTTGTGGTACCGGCATATGAGACAGGGGAAGTTTTTTTGCGGGAACTTTTTGACTCCCTTCTTGCCCAGACATACGAAAACTGGGAATTGTGCTTAGCGGACGGCAGCAAAACAGATATTGTAAGGCAGTGTGCCGGGAAGTATCAGAAGAAAGACAAAAGGATACACTATGTAAGGCTTGAGAAAAACGGAGGAATTTCGGAAAATACCAATGCAGGATTTCAAATGGCACAGGGGGATTTCATTGCCCTGATGGATCATGATGATGTTCTGGCAGAAAATGCCCTTTACGAGATGGTAACATGTTTAAACGGTTATGAAAAGGAACACAGGGAATATGCAATGATATATTCCGATGAGGATAAGATTAACAGTGACGGCACCGTCCACAGCAGGCCTCATTTTAAGCCAGACTTTAATCTGGAATTTCTTCGCAGGAACAACTATTTCTGCCATTTCTAGCACCTCTTTCTTATATATAAGAGTTTTACATAATGACTTAATTCTGACAAACTCATTTTTTCTTCTAATTTTTT
>CANRJF010000020.1 GCA_947630855.1 uncultured Lachnospiraceae bacterium | reverse complement strand
TTTACTTCAACTGCTTGAAAAAAACTTTTTTAACATTTTTCATTTTACCTATTGACATTTCTTAGCTGGACTTTTTTTCACGAAAAAGTTTACCTTTTATTTCCTTATATGTCAATATGAAACCTTTTTTCTTCTTTACTTTACCTCTCTGCTATGTTAGAATATGAAACGTATTTGAAGCCATAGAAGGCATAGAATGGAGGAAATATTATGAAGAAAAAATTAGTATCCGCACTTATGTGCACAATTGCTTTCGGATTTATTTTTTCCGGATGCGGCAAAGGTTCCGATAAGGGAGAAGATTCCGACGAAAACTTTGTATATGCCGTTGAGGCAGGCTCTGCCGGAGAAGCAGCCGCAAAAGAAAATAATTTCAAGTATAATTCCGTAGCATCCCAGGCTGACGCCCTGATGGAAGTGGCGTCAGGAACATCAAACGCAGCCATTATTGACCTGTTAATGGCAGGAGCCATGATTGGGGAAGGGACAAGTTATCCTGATATGACCTATACGGATAAACTGACCACCGAAGAATACGGGGTTGGCTGCAGGAAAGGTTCTGACCTTGCATCTTACATCAACACCGTATTTTACGAATCTTATAATGATGGTTCCATGAAAGAAATTGCAAAAAAATATGGCGTACAGGAAGCATTAATCGACCAGGAAAAGTCAGAATACACAGAATCCGCCGACGGGGACGTGGCATATATCCAGGAAAAAGGCACACTTATCGTAGGCATTACGGATTTTGCTCCTATGGACTACAAAGAAGATTCTGACGAATGGATTGGTTTTGATGCCGACATGGCAAGAAAAGTTGCGGAAAAATTGGGAGTAGAAGCACAGTTTGTAGAAATCGACTGGGACAACAAAATCATGGAACTGGATTCCAAAAATATTGATGTGGTTTGGAACGGCATGACATTGACAAGCGAAGTGACGGAATCCATGGAATGTACCAATCCCTACTGCAATAATGCACAGGTGGTTGTAATACCTTCAAAGTAAAAAAGAAGGAGACATACATATGTTCTGGAATGTAACACAGTCGCTGTTTGGCGGTCTGTTAACAACTTTTGAAATTTTCATACTCACCCTTGTTTTTGCCCTGCCCCTTGGGCTGATTCTGGCATTTGGCAGTATGAGCAGATATAAAGTGCTGCGGTATTTTGTGCAGATACTGGTGTGGATTATCCGGGGCACTCCCCTTATGCTGCAGCTTATTATCATATTTTACGGGCCGGGACTGTGGCTTTCCCACAATATCTGGAGCGGTGATGAAGCCGGCCGCATTACAGCCACTGTGGTTGCTTTCAGCATTAATTATGCCTGTTATTTTTCCGTGATTTTCCGGGGAGGCATCGAGGGCGTTCCCAAAGGACAGCGGGAAGCAGGGGAAGTTTTGGGCATGACAAAAAACCAGATTTTCTTTAAAATCACTTTGCTTCAAATGGTAAAAAGGGTTGTGCCTCCCATGTCAAACGAAATTATTACATTGGTAAAAGACACTTCCCTGGCAAGAATTATTGCTGCTTATGAACTTACCTTTGCAGGTTACTCTTTTATGAAATCCGCCGGCCTTACCTGGCCCCTGTTTTATACGGGCGTATTTTATCTGGTTTTTGTAGGAATACTTACACTTTTGTTTAACTATATTGAAAAGAAGCTGGACTATTTTAAGTAGGAGGTTTAGGATGGCCATACTGGAAGTGTTAAACTTGGAAAAACATTTTGAAAATACAATGGTGCTGAAAGATGTAAGTTTTTCTCTGGAAGAAGGGAATGCCCTTGCCATTATAGGCTCTTCCGGCTCAGGGAAAACTACCCTTCTAAGATGCTTAAACTTTTTGGAGAAACCGGACGGCGGCAGCATCAGGGTAAGGGGAGAAACCTTGTTTGACGCTGCATCCGCCAATGTAATCAAAGAGAAAGAACTGCGGAAAAAACGTCTTCATTTCGGCATGGTGTTCCAGTCCTTCCACTTATTTCCACAGTACACAGCCCTGGAAAATGTAACCCTTGCAGGAAAACTTCTTGCCCAGGAACGCAGTGACTTTAAACAGAATAAACAGGCGATTTATGAAGAAATCGAAGAACAGGGCAATGCCCTTTTAAAACGCATGGGGCTAAGCGACAGAAGAAGCCATTATCCCCACCAGCTCTCCGGCGGCCAGCAGCAGCGCGTTGCCATTGCAAGGGCACTGGCCTTAAACCCGGATATTTTATGTTTTGACGAGCCCACTTCCGCCCTTGACCCGGAGCTTACCGGTGAAGTGTTAAAAGTAATCCGGGGTCTTGCAGAACAAAACACCACCATGATTATTGTGACACATGAAATGGCATTTGCCAGGGATGTGTCGGACAAGATTATTTTTATGGATGACGGCGTGATTGTGGAACAGGGTGAGCCGAAACAGGTGATTGACCATCCCAGGGAAGAACGCACAAAACAGTTTCTTTCCCGGTATGCACAAAATTAACTCCCCCAAAAAATGCGAAGTCTTTTAAATGTCTTAAAGGCCCCGCATTTTTTTTGTTGACAATCCGTATATATCTGTATATACTGTATATAAAACAACCGGGAGGATTTTTCATGAGCAGCCATAATAATATACTGTTACAATGCAGTAACCTGACAAAAGAATATCCCAATTTTAAACTGGACAACATCTCCTTTTCTTTAGAGGCCGGCTGCATTTTAGGCGTCATAGGATGCAACGGTTCCGGCAAAACCACCCTTGTGGAAGCACTCTTAGGATGCATCTCCTGTTTGGGTTCCGTCACTCTCAATGGCATATCTTTACACCATGAGAGAATGGCATATCAGTACCAGACAGGCTTTGTCCTAACCGAAACTCCCTTTCCCCTAAATTTTACTCCGGCAGACTGTGGGAAACTATACGGCAGACGCTGCCCTGGCTTTGATTTCTCCCGCTATCTGACACTTCTGGAAACATATGAAGTACCGCCCCGCCGTGCCATACGCAGGCTCTCAAAGGGCCAGCAGATAAAACAGCAGCTTGCCTTTGCGCTCTCCTGCCATGCAGCGCTTTACATTATGGACGAGCCAAATGCCAATCTGGATATCAGCTTCCGTGACATGTTTTGCCACACACTGCGGGAGCTTACGGCAGATGAGAGCCGCAGTGTCATTTATGTAAGCAATCTGGTGGAAGAAATGGAACGGTTTGCAGATTATATTTTATGGCTTTCCCATGGTAAAACAAAATATTTCGGAACCGTGGAAGCCTTAAGGGATTCCTTTCAGATTGTGGATATGGACATAAAAGATTATTTAAGCCTTCCTTCCTGCAAAGATGAGAAAAAATATATTGCAGGTGCAAAGCAAAAAGAAAACCACCAGGAATTATTAGTATGCACAAAAGAACATTCCCTTCCCAAAGAGGCACTGCCCTACTGCCGATACGGGGATTTAAAAGAAATCATGTACTACATAGAAAAGGCAGGTGAATTTTGTGAAACAGATTTTATTTGAAATGTGGACTTACAATAAGTGTTCCCCCAAAATACTTGCCGCAAAAATTTTTCTGGTGTTTATCCTGTTGACCATCGGCTTATGGATTCCCGGATTCCCTTATGCCATTGTATTTTGGTACTGCTGCATTGGCACAGGCCCGCTTTTTACGATTCCCACGCCCCGGGTGGAATATCTGATTCCCAGAGACAATGGGTTATACTCCAGGGAAATATGCATAAAATCCATGATATCCAGCGGCTTTTATTCCATAAGTGCAACCCTGGGATATATTTTGCTGATTTGTGTTTCTTACCGGTGGAACATAGATACCATCCTGTTTATCCTTATAATTTTTTCCCTGACTTTTCTGACAATGTTTCTGTTTCTCCTTCTGTCAGAATCCTCCGGCCCTCTTATGCCGCGGGCTTCAAAGGAAGAATGTACAACCATGGTATATATCGAAAAAAAGAACTCTTTTCTTGTATTCTGCAACGAAGTTTTTTTATTTTATGCCGTCCTTGCGGTCTTAAAACCCATACAGAAAATTTCATTTTTAAGAAAAGTTCCATGGATTTTTTTTGGACTGGCCATTTACATAGTAATTCTTATCCTGAATACCTTGCTTATCCGCCAGTATATCAGAAAACTTATCATACACTCATAAAACCATTGGATATTCTATAACAAAAACAGGCAGGGAAAAATATGAATCTCAGAATACAGACAAAAAGCGGTGTCCCCATTTACACCCAAATCGAAAATCAGCTAAAACAGGAAATTATAGAAGGACGCCTATCCCCGGGAGAGCTGCTTCCTTCCATCCGAAGTCTTGCAAGCGATTTAAATATCAGCGTTATCACTACAAAACGTGCCTACGAAGAACTGGAAAAAGAAGGAATGGTGTATTCGGTGCCGGGAAAAGGTTTTTTCGTGGACAATCCTGACCGGGAATACCTGGCGGAACAAAGGGTTCTTACTGTACAGGAGCAGCTTGCAGATATGCTGCGCCAATGCAGAAAATCCGGCCTGACAAAAGAGGACGTTCTTGACATGGTAGATATTTTATGGGAGGAGGAACAGACATGATAACTGCAGAACATATAACATTTTACAGGAAAAGTTTTAACAGGAGACATTCTTTTTCCCTTTCAGGGATAAATTTCTCTTTGGAAGACGGCTATATCATGACTCTTTTAGGGGAAAACGGCGCCGGAAAAACCACTCTCCTTTCCCTGCTGTACGGGCTGGCAGAACCCACAGAGGGAAATGTGCTCTGGGAAGGAAAAAACATTTTTACAAACCTGCTCCAATACCGCAGAGAAGCCGCCTTTGTAGGGGAAAATAACGGAATGTTCCCAAAACTTGCCATGGAAGAAAACATACGTATATTATCCCATCTATACCCTGATTTCTCCTATGAAACATGGAATACATACCGGATGAATTTTGATATTCCAAAAGCCGCCTGCCCCATAGAAGAATTATCCACGGGACAGCAAAAAAAACTTGCACTTGCCTTCGCTTTAGCAAGACATCCGAAACTTCTGCTACTCGATGAACCAACGGCAAATTTAGACCCCATATTCCGGGTGGATTTTATGCAGATGCTCCAGGAACATGTGGCAGAAGAAGGAATCAGCGTTATCATTTCCACCCATATTTTATCTGATGTAAATGAAATTACGGATTACGTAATGCTGTTAAAGCAGGGAAAAATGCTTTTATTTAAAGACAGGGAATCTATAATGGAACAATATGAAACTTATGAACTTTCAAATCTGATACGGAAAGGAAACTAAATGATGAACAGCAAATCTTTGGCCTTATATATTAAATCCCACAATTACAGTTACAAAAAACAAATGCTTCTTGTTCTTGCTGCGGTCATTGCCGTACATATTTCCCTGCTGCTTATTTTTAATGATTTTTCCCAGGCTTTAAAATATGCCGTATATAACTGCTATTTAAGCCTGTTTGTATCCCTGTTCTGGTGCCGCCGTTTTCTTGTATATGATTCTTCCGCAGAAAAATCTGACCATTCATATATTATGGATGTATTTCCTTTCCATTCTTTTTCTGTAAAAAATTATTTTAAGGAAATAAGAAAAAATTTATGGATTCCCTCTCTTGTCATGAGCCTTTCCGCGCTGGCTGCAGCAGTCCTTGTCTGTGTTTTTAAAAGCGAAATCTGGGAGAAAAAAGCCTTTCTTTTTGCTTTTTTGGCCGTGGCAGAATTTTTAATCCCCTACCTTGGATGGTATTTGGAACGGAAAAAATGTGAAAGGGAAATGATACCTTCGGATAAAACCATTCTTGTAAAAACTGCCTGTGGAATAGGCACGGTAATCCAGGCGGTTACGGTGCATCTGTTTTGTGTTATTTTTTTACTTGCTTCTGCTGTTTTGGGCAGTTTTATTCTGTGGCTGGCTGCCGTGGATTTTCTGGACGGTGTCACGATAAATGACAGGATTATAATGTGTGTATATTATGATTATCTTTTATGGCCCATATTGATTCTTCCCGTGATGGGAATACTGGTTTTTCTATGCATTCCCGGTTATAAAACCACTTACAAAAAAACTCTTTTCCCTGTAATTACAAAAATCGGAAAACGGAATGTATGCTTTCTCTTTGCCGGGATTTGTTTCCTGCTTTTGTTAGCGGAATCCCACTCATACACTGTCATAACGGAAGATGGCATTATCCGCCGGGAATTAACTTCCCGCAGAGAATATGACTATCATCAGACAGCGGATTTTATCATATACGAAGAGCAGGATTCCATAGAAATGAAGTTGATTATGGAGGATGGCACTGTCTTAAAAATACCCACCATGACTTCTATTTCCAGTGAGCTGTTTAGTGAAAAATTTCATGGAGAAGACGCGGAATGGTTTAATTATCTCGCCGGAAAACTAAGAGAGGCGGGTGTGAGCGGGAAATTTTGCTTCATGCCAAAATCTCCTGCTGCTCTTCTTCCATCTTCCTGAAAAATCCTGTTGCAGACAAACCAACAGCACATACGATTATTCCGGTAGGTATTAAACATACATAAACCATATTGCAAAACCTGTCAAACAAAAAACCATATACTATCTGCCCTATGGGCTGAACACACAATGTAATTGCAGATGTATAAGCCATCACTTTTCCAATTAAATGGCCGGGTGTCCTCTGCTGTATAAGAGAAACAGCAAAAATAGAAAAAATACTAATTACAATCTGCATACCGCAAAAAGAAACAATCGTGATAACATATTTTATAACAGAATCAGCCGGACACAGAAAAACAATTCCCGCAGGAATAATAAAAACCCCCATAGAAGCAAGCAGGACAGACAATCTATGTATTTTCAATTTTTCTGTAAAAAATCCTGCTGCAATACTTCCTAAAATCGTGGCAATTGCTAACGCACTTTCCGCCGCCCCATAATACTGTGCATCTAATTTAAGAACAGTACGCACAATAAAGGGCAATCCAACTACGGTGATACCCATTACAAAAAATCTTGAAGTTGCAGTCAAAAGCAACATTTTTGCGATATTTGTCTGTTCTTTTAAAATATACCGCATACTTGACAGGAAATCCTGTTTGACAACTGACAGTACACCGCCTTTGCCTGAAGAACGCCGATAGCTTAATTTTATAAAGCATTCAAACAAAGCAGTAATAAAAAAGCAGACAACACTCGCATACATAACAGGCTTTAAACCAAATTCCGCATACAGTACACCGCCCAGCATTGGAGCAGCCAAATAAGACAAGGAAGCCACCTGATTTACAACGGCATTTCCTTTTATGATGTTATCGCCCTGTAACATAGTAGGAATGCACGCCTGCACCGTAGGCGTTTCAAATGCCCCCAAAACAGAAAGTATGACAAGCAGCACACTGATTACTGTAAGCGCATTGCTTTCAGACAAAAGAAGTGTTGCACATAAAACCGACACACCTGTTAATCCATCCAGAGCAACCATAATATTCCGTCTGTCTGCCCTGTCTGCAAGAATACCGCCTAATGGTGAAAGAACAATAGTCGGAATTGTGGCAGCAGATAGTATTCCTGCGAATATAGCGGCTGAACCGGTTACTTCCAGTACATACATGGACAATGCAAGTTTCAATATGAAATTTCCAAATAGTGATGTAAGCTGCCCTAAGATAAGAAGCACAAAATTCTTTGTAAATAATTTTTCCGTCACGATTCACTTCCTCCTTTTCCCCTATGACTGCCTGCTTTCTCTGGCATAGAATTATGCCCACAGGGTGTTTCTGAAATATCATCAATAAATTTTTCTGTAAATGATACTGCTTCATCACCAAAAATCGGCAGTCCCATATGGCCTAATATTTCCATTACGCAACGATATTTATGATGTAACTCTTCCTTTGTTGCAGGAAATACCGTCGGCATCAGCCAGAAGTTAATGAGCGGCAAAAGTTCGGAAAGTTCTTTTGTATATTCTGTTTTAATTGAACCGTCATTTTTTCCTTCCTCCAGCAATTCCAACCATAAAGGAGTAAGTACCCGTCTGTTTTCTTCCACTGCTGCAGCTAAAATACGCGGGTCTTTCAGGATTGAAACAGCCTGCATATTCAGATGATTGCGTTCTTCATCGGATTGATTTTCCACAAGCAATAATTTAATTTTCTGCAGTCCGTTTAAATCCTTACGTTCTTTCACCGCATCAAAAGGATTGTTCTCAAAAAACATCTGATTTCCTAATGCGTGCATAACATCTTCTTTACTTTGAAAACAACGATAAAACATTCCTTTCGCCCCGCCTGCCATGTCCATAATATCGGAAATTGAAGTTTCCTCATATCCCTTAGAAATAAACAGGCTTTGTGCAGCATTTAAAATTTCCTTTCTCCATTCATCTGGTGTCCTTTTTACGGGTCTGGCCATTTTTTAGTGTACCTCCTTTGGAAATAGTTATTGACTTTTGGTCAATAACTATTATACCTCTGCTTGACCATTTCTGCAATAGCAAAAAAGCAGGGCTTCTGGCAGGCAACGCTGATAATCCAGGTCTTTACATCATCGGTATTTTCAATCGGACGACCGGAGCGTTCATCATCAAAAAGCGCAAGGTTCATTCCACTTGCATAAAACCGCTCTATACAGCAGCGAACAGTAATTTTTCTTTTTAGTGGAAAATTAGAATAAAACAGTGTATACTATATTTGAGAAAAATATTATCTTTTCACAAGTCAAAGACCCTCGCGGCAGGTCTACGCTCTGCTTCGGCCGGTGCTTAACGCGTGCCACTGGCACACAGCAACGCCAAATACCTGCCAGCAGTCACTTGGCTCGTTGCTCGCAGGAATAAACTGGAAAAAAATCATCAGAACAGGAGGCATGACCATGTTAGCAGCGGTAAAAGGTTATTACGATGGAACGCAAATTGTAATAGATGAAAAAGACCGTAAAAATCTTAATATTGGTGATGAAGTTATTATCACCATTTTGGATAGATTAAGTACAACAAGAAAAGGAACGAGAACAGACCAAAGAAGAAGTATTGTTGACTTAGACAAATATGTTATGTCAACAGGACGAAGTTCTGAAGAAATAGATAATTATATAAGGGAGCTGAGAGATAATGACAGATTTTAAAAAAGTGTTTATAGATACAGCGCCTATAATCTATTATCTTCAAAATAGCGAATTGTACTATTCCAATATGAAATTATTTTGGAGAGAATATGAAGAATGTGATTACGTGACATCTGCAATTACTGTCACTGAATATCTAATATATCCATATCGTGAAAAGAACCTTACATTGATTAACTCTTTTTATGCTTTTATATATGATATGGATATTCTAATTAAAGATATTGATGAACAAATAGCAGAAAAAGCAGCACAAATAAGGGCAAATTATAAATTCTTTAAAACTATGGATGCTTTACAATTAGCAACTGCCTGTATTATGGGATGTGATTTATTTCTGACAAATGATAAACAGCTAAAACAGTTTAAGGACATTAGCTGTGTTACAGTTGATGAATTGAATTAATACGTATTGTTTCTATCCCATTTTTCCCAGGTTGGAAAGGAAATTACTTTTTATCGCTTCTGGCCAATCTTCAAATCCTCTCTTTTCAGTCGGCAATACACCTATTTCTTCCATTCTCTTTTATTTCGTATCTGTTCTGGACAGCTTCTCCTCAAATTCCTTCTGGGAAACAGGCTTGGAATAGTAATATCCCTGAGCCACATTGGCGCCGATTTCCCGCATAAGCGCAATATCCTCCTCCGTCTCCACACCCTCGCAGACAATCTGAGCCTTCAAATCATTGGCAAGTTTTACAATCCCCCGCATAATCACTACCTGCCTTCCATAATTTTTCTGGTTCAGTAAAAAGGAACGGTCTAACTTAATCACAGAAGCGGGAATCTGTTCAAAGACTCCTAAGGAAGAATACCCGGAGCCAAAATCATCAATGGAAAGCCGAATCCCCTTATTGTGCAAAACATCCAGAGTCCGCATTACCGTATGCTGCTGCAATTCCTCCAGCACAAGTGTCTCCGTAATCTCCACTTCAATAAGTTCCTTGGAAATATGGTATCCCTCAAGAATTTTCTCAAAACGTTCTGCAAAGCCCGGTGTGAAAAAATGAATCCTGGAAAAATTGCAGGAAATAGGAACCACCCTCTCACCGGCATCCAAACGCTTCCTTAAAAGCCTGCACACAGATTCATACACGAAAAAGTCAATTTCCGTAATTTTTCCCGTCTGTTCATAATAAGGCACAAAAAACGCCGGGGATTTCAAAGCTCCCCCCTCCGCCGGATTTAAAAACCGGATTAGGGCCTCCGCCCCTACGATTTCCCCTGTACGGATATCCACCTTAGGCTGGTAAAAAACCACAAAATCCTTATTAAAATCCACAGATTCCAATAGTTTCTCCCGTTCATGCCGCTCTTTGATAACCTGTTCCAGCTTTTCATCATAGACTTTCAGGGAATTTTCTTTTGTGTTTTCCGCAAACTCAAGAGCCTGGTCTGCACAGCCGATGGCCTCCTTAAGGCCGCCTCCATTTGGGGAGAGAATGTAAATTCCCACCTTAACAAACATCCTGTTTCCCGTATCTTCAAAAATATCAGATTCTATCTGCTGTTTTATATCATTTAACCGGGAAAGCAATTCTTCCCTCTCCTGGAAAGAAAGGAAAAGCACAAAACGGTCTCCCTTATCCCTTGCGCAAATCTCCGTTTTCTCATCAATCAGGCTTGTCAGCAGCCCGGCAATATTTTTTAACAGGCGTTCCCCTGCATTCCAGCCGTAAATAGTATTATAACGCCTAAACTGCGACAGGTTAAAATAAGCAATTGCATAGTTTTTCTTCTGGCCCGCCGACAGCTTACGCCCGCCCCAGTATATCAGGTAATTCAGATTCCAGATATCTATGGCGGTATCCTTGTACATCAATTTGCGGATTTTCTTTTCATCCCGGATAATATGTCTTGCAACTCCAAGAATCAACACAACCACCACAAGCAAAAACAAAATAATCCAAATACTGTGCTCCTTGATAAAATCCTGAATGCTTATGAGGGGATATGTATTTTCCCTGAGCATATACTCATTAATCATCTTAGAGTCAATGCTGCTAAGCATTTTTGTCAGGATTCCTGACAGCAGGGTATCACTTTCCCTTGCCGCAACATAAATGGGATATTCGCTGCTGAACACATTTTTTATCTGCAGGTTTTCATACTGAAGATTCGTGCGGAATAAATGTTCCGCCAGGTATCCGTCACAAAAGGCCCCGTCCGCCTTTCCCTCAGCCACATCTGCAAGACACTGCTCCTGATTTTCTGCGGTAATAACAGAAATATTCATAAGTTCCGTCTCGGATTTTGCTTTTTCCTCCAAATAGGGAACCACCGATAATGATTTCATATTGCTTATGGAATTTCTTTTTTTCATTACAAGTGCAAGGGGAACATCGGCGTACTCTTTTACGTTTTTCAACCCATACCGGCTTAAATCTTTCTCCCCATCCATGCAGTAGGCCAGCAAATCCACTTTGCCCTGGGAAAGGGCCTCCCTTGCCTCTGCTTCATCTTTCATTTCCTTATAATTTAATTTCAGTCCTGTTACGGAAAAACATGCCTCTAACATTTCTCTGGAAAGCCCTTTAAATTCTCCCTCTTCCTTGTAGGAAAAAGGATAATGTCCGTCCAGATATCCCACGGTAAGGGACTCGGTCTCCTCTAAATAAGCCTCCTCATCTGTGGTTAAAAGCACGACTTTATCAAAGCGGCTGTAATAAAATTTATTCATCAAATCCGCTTCCAACTGGGGGCGGTTCATTTTCAAATCCGCAATGGCCTGATTCAGTTCACGCATCACATCATCGTTTCCCGGATACGTAATATAATAAAAAGGTCTGGGAGCAAATCTGCCGATGAGACGCTGGCCTTCCTTTACCTCCGTAAAGGTATGTACAAATGCATCCACTTCCCCCTTATCCAATGCCTGCTGCATATCTGCCGTGGTGGGGTATTCCTTTATGACGGGAGATTCTATGCCGTTGTCAGCCATATACTGCAAAAACTCACTTTTCCGCACATAATTTTCCACCATGCCAAATGTAATCTTTTCCATGGCAGAAAAATCTTCATAGGCAATGGTACTGTCCCCGTTTGCGGCAATTACTCCGAAGGTATATCCGCTGGAAAGATCCGCATACTGATAGGTTTGGGCGCGCTCCACAGAATACTGGGCAGAACCTACCAAATCCACCTTTTTTTCCGACAAAAATTTAAGGGCTTCTTCCCAGCTTTCACATTTCACATATTCCACATTCCAGCCGGCATATTCACAAACCCCGTTTAAATATTCCACATCCATGCCGCCGTAACTGCCGTCCGCCCCATAAATATGATAGCCGTCCATGGGAAAAAAGGCCACTTTTACCACCCGTTTTTCCGATGCGTAAATATTTGTCTGAAAAATACTGCACAACAGGCACAGCACTGCCAAAAACAGGCAAATTGCTTTTTGTTTTTTCCACTTTTTTGATTCTATACCCCGCGTATAAATGATAATCGCCCCTCTCTCCTGTTTCCCCCGGTTCTGATACTCTATATTATACGCAAAACACGTTTTTATGGCAAGCTGTGAATGATAAATTCATTTTCCTCCTTGTAAAACGTGAAGTGTCCTTACTATTCTGTCAGTTTTTCATTTATTTTTCTGAAAACATTCATAAAGATTTCAACCTCTTTTTCATCCATTCCCCGAAAAAGTTCTCTCTCTATTTTAGCAAAACTATTTTGTACTTTTCTCGCCAGTTCTTTTCCGTGGGGGGTCAGATATACATAAGTATTTCTGCGATTCTCCTTCTTAACCACACGCTTTACCATGTCCTGTTCTTCCATGCGGTGTAAAATTGTGGCAAGAGAAGACGCCTCTCTTACAAATGGCTCTCCCGGAAGCATTGTCAATATTTTTTTATACCTGCAAATCCAGATTTGCCCCGGCTGCCGCCTGTCTCTTAACATCCGTTCTGCCTGCACCGTCCCCTTTGGCTGCGTCTATAATCGTCCTGATATCCGTATCATACAGATAAATCATTCCGTCTTTGGAATCAGTAATCTTTTCATATAAAAGCTGTTCTGCTTTGTTAGAAGTCCTGCTTTCTTCCAGTTTTTCCTGTAATTTTTCTTTTCTTTCCGCTGCCTTTTCTTTTTGCCTTTCAATGAGTTTTTCAGAATTTTTCTGGCTTTCCTCCCGAAGCTTTTGATTTAATTTGTCTTCCTTTACAATATAAGCGCAGGACCAGAATGTTCCGTTTTCATCTATATAACCGTGCCGGTACACACATGTATGCCCCCAGGCGCTCTCCAGACTGCTCACCAGCTTTTCCGCTTTCTCAACGCCTCTGATGAGTTCCTTCATTTCCTTTTCCTTCTCCGGGTCATTCTGCATTTTCTCCAGAAGTTTGGGGTTAATCGTTAAAGTCTTTCCGGTCTTTGCCGACGATAACCCATTTCCAATGCGGAACTCTACGCTTGGAGCAAGTTTTTTCAGCCCGTTCATATAATCCGCCGTGCTTTTGGATTTGCCGCTGCCTGTCGTTTCTGCCGTTTTTTCCGTTTCCTTCCTTTTCGTTCTGTCTGCCCCGCTGTTTTCCATCCCATTCTGTGCCATATAAATACTGCTGTTATTCATAATCTCCATTGCCATAATTTCATCCTCCCTGATATAATAGAATTTCCGTAACTGTTCAAGACAAGAATATGATAATTCCCTTTAAAGTATCTGAACCAATTTTACCCACCAGTCATCTATCCCATTGTCGTAAGGGATTTTAACCACCTTATCCTTTGAACCGTATTCATAACAACAGGAATAACTGATGCCTGCAATACCTGGAAGTTTGTAAAAACCCCCAAAAACAATATAAATTTCCTCCGTCGCACCCCTTTCCTGCAAAAAATTTTCAAAAGCTTCCCTTTCCACATAAACGTAACTGTCATCAAACGTAATCATCCGGGGAAGTTTATTATCATAATCCGGAAGAATAACTCCCCTGCCGTCATATTCATATACCAGCATATCTTTATCCTGATTACACCGGGCATAAGAACAATTATGTACTAAGGCTAAAACCATACACAAAAATGCCCCCATAATAACCGCCATGCCTATGCACAGCCTTGCCTGGTAAGGACGGAAATCTGCAATTTTTCCCATCCGTCTTTTCATGTCCGCAAAGTCTTTTTCACCCACATAGGTAGCGGCAGGCGGTATGTCCTCATTACCGTAACGTAAGAGTTTCAGGCTTTTTACCAGTACCATGCCATAATCCTGGGCCGTCTTTCCGCTGTTTTGTATGCAAACCCTGTCACAGATATCTTCCATATCCTCCCTGAAATCTTTCTGGCAAATTGTCAAAAACGGATTGACCCACAAGAGGCAGCGCAGGATATCCCATGCAAAGCCGCACCACAAATGCCCTAACCGGATATGGGTCTGCTCATGCTGTATCACAGACTTTAATTCATGCCGTAACCCTCCGCCATCACTTTGGGCAGAACAATCTTCGGCCTAAACAGTCCCACCGTAAAGGGCGTGACATTCATATCCGTAACACATATCCGTACATTTTCAAACACGGCTGTTTCCATTCCGGCAACTGTCCTTAAAAGGCGAAGCCGCTTCCCAAATATGCAGATGAAAGCCCCCAGAATGCCCGCAATATAAATACGGTCAATCCACAGACAGGACATGGTTCCTGCCGTAATCCACCATGTTGCCCTTACTACGGCTTCATTTTCATAAAACACCTTCAATTTTCCAAGGAAAGGAATAATCAAAAACAATGCCCACAGCATCCCCCTGAAAAAAGTCCCTTTTGAAAAAAACATTTTCCTAAGCAGCATCACAAGTCCCATGAGCAAAAATGAAAAAAACGCACACCGCACAAGCTGGATGGTAAAATACACCCCGCAAAAATCTAAAATTCTGCCAAGCAATGACCAGTCCGTCATGACAGTCACCCCTTTTTATCCGGGGATTTCTGCCCCCGCTCCTTACTTTTCTCTAAAATCTCCTCCAGTTCCTTTATCTGTTCATCCGTCAATGCAAAATTCTGCAAAAGCGCCGCCACTGCATTTGTCCCGCTGCCGGAGAAATAACTGTCCACAAACCTCCTGCTCTTTTCCCCCACACATTCCTCTTTTTCTTTTAATGGAAAATAATGGTAAACCCTTGAATCATGGTCATCCACGGTATACCCAAGAACCTCTTTCTGGTTCAGGCGGTTCATCAGCACCCTCACCATTCTCTGGGACATATCCACATTTCCCTGCATCCTTTTATAAACCTCAGAAGATGTCAGCGGTGTACTGCTTGCCCATAAAACCTCCATAATCTGCCATTCACTCAGCGTAATTTCTTCCTTTGCCATATCACTGCATTCCTTTCGTTGTTATTTCCAATTTATATATCGGTTAATTGCTATTAATTGTTAAGAGCTATTGATGCTTTTATAAATTAAAAAATTGCTTCATTCTATTTTTCTCCCGTTATCAATTTGAACACAGCCGTATTTGCATAAGTCAGAGGAGCATCATGCATAAAAAACACGATACCCTCCTCCGGGGATTTTAATTTTTCAATCACATCCCCCTCATAAGGGTCAATAATCCTGGCTAACGTCTGGCCTTTGGAAATTTCCTGGCCTACATGCACACTGCTCTCAAATATGCCGGCCGCACCGGTACGGACGGAAATCATATCCGTATCATCTACCACCATGGACTGATAGCCGTTATGTCCCCGGTACTCTGCTATCCCCTGTTTTGCAAGGAATGTTAAAATACTGCAGACTGCCATATTGGCCCTTTCCTTGTCAATGCTTTCCGTTGTGGTGGTATAAATGCTGAATGCATGGGTTTCCCATATCTGCCAGTTATAATTTAACGTAGTAGTATCATATGGCCTTACGCTCCTAAGCACCACATAGGGCATTCCAAATTCTTTTGCCATATCCACCTGGGAAAAACCTGCCTTCATCATCCTTACATGAGGGGTAAATTTCCCCGGCATGTAAAAAGAGGCAAACTGAATACCGTATTTGTAATCCTTAACGGTTTCAAATACCCCTCCTGCAATTCTCTGGGTAGTTTCCCCCAAATCATAGCCCGGAAACATACGGTTAATATCCGTATTATCCGTAGGCCAGAACCTTTTTTTGATATTCATGGAATATGTATTCATCGAAGGAATCACCAGGATTGTATGGCCTTTCTTTATTCTACCCTCTTTTTCCATTTTCTTCAACCGTTTTACCAGCAGAGAACAGGCATAAAGCTGCTGGATTTCATTGCCCCTGATGCTTCCCACAATGCACACGGATTTTTTTCCTGTTCCAAACTCAAAGCCTGTCACCCGCATATTATCCCGGTACAGGGATTTCAATTCATATATAATTTTCTTTTTCATGATTCCCTCCCTACTCTCATCATTTTGTAACGGAGGCAGTTCTTTTTATACCCGTGAGCCAAATGATTTGCCAGCAGGTATTCTCCGTATTCAAAAAACAGCAAATCATTTGGCAAATGTGTATGCTCCGGAGTATAACAGCCGCCCCACCAGGGAACCTGCATCCACCACCGGATATTCCCGTATAGTAAATAAAATTCCGTCCACCGGAGATACGATTTTATCCAAAACTTTTCCCCTAAGAGGGTCTATAATGCTTCCGATATGCTCCCCCTTTTTTAAAGTTTCCCAGTGTTTTACCTGTGGAACAAAAATGCCTGCCGTGGAGGCATTTAAATAGCTGACATCCTGGGGATTTTCAGAGATAATGGGCACTCTGGGCTTTTTTGTTTTTCCCTTCCAGATGCCCATATACTCCATAAGATGAAAAATGCCATCTACAAGCTGATGGCAGTACTCCTGGGTAATTCGCATACCCACACCCATTTCCACCACAAGGGTTTTTGTATTCCTGCTGTTTAAACTGTATGCAAATGTGGATTCCAATACTGTGCTTGCCCCGTGTACCCAGATAAAATCCACATTCAGTTTTTTTGCCAAAGGCACTAACGCATCTTTATGTAATTCATTAATGCGAATCTGGGGGATTTCCGTTAAAAAAATATTGCTGGCATGTATGTCAATCACCACATCGGAACCTTCCACATCTTCCATAATCCCTGCCGCTAAGTATTCCGTCATATCCCCTTCCTGGCTGCCGGGAAAAAGACGGTTCATATCCAAATCAAAAGCGGGTATTCCCCTTGTGATGGAATCTATGCCAAGAGGATTCATGGCCGGATAAATATCCACTATGCCTTTAAGATTTTCCCTTTCTTTTTTGATTCTCCTTATCAGTTCAAAACACACAAACTGCCCTTCTAATTCATCTCCGTGGATTCCTGTCACCACGCTGATTCTCTTTAACTTTCCCGACGGATTTTCCTTAGGACTCAGCCGGTTCTTTTTAATCTTTAGCTCCTCACCCACGGGAAGCCCCACAGATGCTATTGTCTTTATCATTACGTTTTAATCTCCTCTGTTTTTTCTTCCACACACACACGGATGTTCTGGGTCTGGCTGCCCCCTCCCATGACAATCCCCCTGTTAATCTGGCAGTCAAAGGCATCCCTTCCCACACCGATTTTTATATGGGAATCCTCCACAATCAGATTATTGGTAGGGTCTAGGGCAAACCAATGATTGTCACAGTAAATTTCCACCCAGGCGTGGCTGTAACCCTCCCCAATCAGCATTCCGCTGACATAACGGGCAGGGATGCCTGCCCTGCGGCATAAGGCAATAAGGATATGGGCGTAATCCTGGCACACCCCTTTCCCTAATTTCCACGCCTCCTCCGCCGTGGTGTTTACATCCGTCACTTCTTTTTCATAAATAAAATTCCCGTACAGAATATGCATCAGAAAAACGCCTTTTTCATAGTCGTCAGGCTTGGCATTCAATTCACCCAAAAGGCTTTGATAAAACCTTTCCAATTCCTCCCCGGGCGTGGAAAGACCATAAGGGTATTGATATACAAAAATCTCCCCATCGTCTTTTACTGTCTCATATTCCCTTATATCTATCTCCACGTCTCCCTGAATGTGAAAAGAAAAGTCTCTCTGCTCCTTTTCTATGCTGCCGTAAACCATGGCATTGCCAAAAGAATCCACCCCTTCCATCCACTTATTTTTGGGAAGGATTTCCATGGAAAAACCTAATAGACGCTGTCTGATGTTATCCGCAGGAATACATTTTAGGGTGTAGTGGCATTCGCTGACACACCCTGCATATGTAATCTGCATGTAATAGTCAAAATGTAGCTGTTTCATGCTGATTAAACTCCTTTTTATAAGACTGTTTCCGCCATTTCCACAATCTTATAATAATCAATTTGGGGAGCTTCTACAAGTTCTTTCAGCATTTTTATATTCTCTTTTTTGTAGGAAAGGCCGCTGACCGTAATTCTGTAAGCAAGACGGTTTACTTCCCGGACTAAATCTTTTCTGTCCATGTTAAGTCTGGCATACAAATCAAGACGCTCAATGCGTTTTCCTGTTTTAATCATGTTCCGCACTTCCCTGGAATCAATGGAATCGTCTGCAATTCCCCAGAATGCTAAAATATTGTCCATGGCGCGCTGCATTTCAATTAAAGGCGCCTTGCTGATTTTTGCCTTATTCATGCTGTAAATGGCAAGCTGCACGTAGGATAATGCCTCGGAGCCAATCTCCTCCCTTAATTCCACCGCATTGTCATAGGCACGGAGCAGATTGCTGATAATGGAATCCGGATTTGCCTCGTCAAAAGGATAATTCCGGCGGAATTTGTCTTTGGAGCCATAAATGTCCGGTATGTCTATCATTTCACAAAATGCCTGATAAGTATCCGTAATTTCATCAATCATAATATCAAAACTTTTAGAATACAAACGCAGTGTTGTGTACACCCGTTCCGTATATCGTCCCAGCCAGTACAGCCGGTCCGCGTTGTCTACTGAGATAACACCCATGTGTCTTTAAATCCTCCTCCCTGTGATGAATTGACGATAAAAGAATCCGGGTTTCTGGAAAATCTGGTAAGTCCGCTTTTCCACACCACAGGTTCCTCTGCCATCAGCACAAATGCCCGAAGATCTGCCTTTCTGGGCAGTGTCTCATTGCCCTCCAAAATATCGATGTCCATAAAATCAATAACTTCCTGGGCGATAAAACGTCTGGGCTCCTTCTTTAACAGCGTAATAAATTTTTCTTTTTCCTCTTTTGTCATGCTGTTGCCGAACACTACGCCGTAGCCTCCTGCCTCCGCCACATCTTTTAACACCAGATTGTCAAAATGTTCTAACACATATTTCATATCCTCCTCATAGAAAGGCAGGTAAGTGGGGGCGTTATTCAAAACCGGCTCCTCATTTAAGTAATAACGTATCATTTTCGGCACAAAATAGTAAATTCCCTTATCATCTCCAATGCCGTTGCCCGGGGCATTAATAAGCGCCACATTGCCTTTCCTGAATACATCAAAAATGTGGGGGATTCCAATGACGGACTGGGGGTTAAAATTCATTGGGTCTAAATACTCATCGGAAATCCTGCGGTACAATGCGCCTACCCGCTCTAATTTCCCGTCATAGGATACATAATACAGTTTGTCATCTTCCACCTTAAGTTCTGCCCCTGTTACCAGATGTGCCCCTGTTTTTTCAGACAGATAGGAATGTTCAAAATATGCCGCATTGTATCTTCCCGGCGTAAGGATAACCGTATGTCCTCCCACGTTGACATAATCCATAGCCTGCCTTAAAAGTTTTGGATAATTCCTGTTGTCCTCCAACTTGTTTGTCTCAAATGTTGCTGGGCTGCTGCGCCTGCAAAGTTCCCTGGCAATCATGGGATAAGAGGCGCCGGAGGGCACCCTTAAGTTATCCTCCAAAACATACCACTGCTTATCCCTGCCCTGTACTAAGTCAATACCGGAAATATGGGAGTAGATGCCTTTAATGGGGGTAACTCCTTCACATTCTGCCATATAGCCGCTGGATGCAAAAATAAAATCCTTTGGCACAATGCCGTCTTTTACAATTTCTTTTTTGCTGTAAATATCTTTTAAAAATAAGTTTAACGCCGCGACTCTCTGTTTTAGTCCCTTTTCCAGATAGTCAAATTCCTTTTTTTCTATTTTTCTTGGTATGGCATCAAAGGGGAAAAGCTGCTCTTTAAATTCGTTATTTTTATAAATGCCGAATTTTACGCCGTACCGCGCCAGCAGTTCATTTACCGTGTCCGTATGTTCCAATAAGTCCAAATCATACATATGCATTCCTCCCATCCTTCGTTCCGGCAGTTTTATTAAGCGAAAGACAAAAAAAGATGTTCTGTTTTCACAGAACATCTTTGCTCTTTACGTTTAGTATTGTTTTGTTTTTACAAAATTATTCTACAATGGCATAGAGAATTTGTCAACAAAAATTTTAAAGATGTTATACCACCAGCCCGTTTTCACACAGTACTCCATATGCCCGCTGCAAAAACGGCCCCCAGTAATTTCTATTAAATTCGGTTATAAGGCTCCCTACATCTATGACATATTCCTCGCCTTCATTTTCTATTTTTTCTGTGGGGTAATTATTCATTGCCAGATACTCACACACGAAAGCGTTAAATACAAGACACTTAATCTCTTTCATGGTAAGCCCCATGCCCACATATGCTTCCCAAAAGTCATAGCTTAAACCCGGATTACCCAGAATCATAGGATCATCATTGCCCAGCACACACTGGATGCCGCTTTTAATCAGCTCATATGCGCTGTGTGCACGCAAATCCCCATAATACCGCAGCATCTGGTTGCTGATTGGGCATATCTCCAAAAACGGCTCACAGGCATTTAAGCGGTTATTTTTATCTTCGGAAACCATTTCCCGAATTAATGCGGGGAATTTGCTTAAGACAAACCCATGGCCGATACGGTGGCGAGCCATGACAACCGCATCTAACATATTGTCATTATCCGCCCACAGGCTCTCTCCGTCATGCAGATACAAATCTATCATCTTAATTCTTAAAT
Organism: uncultured Lachnospiraceae bacterium; assembly: GCA_947630855.1. Lineage (GTDB taxonomy): Bacteria > Bacillota > Clostridia > Lachnospirales > Lachnospiraceae > Roseburia_B. The sequence goes on along the minus strand of CANRJF010000020.1, from coordinate 16,040 downwards.
CCGCAAACTCAGAATGCTCTAGCAGCATATTAGCCCCCTTCACTATGTTTTTAGACTGACTGTACCCTTCTAATGCATTTTGGTAAATTCCTCTTGAAAAAAGGGTATACGTCTTTTTTCCCCTGTCCTCTTCGCTGACAAGGTCAAACCCTGCAATCATGTCCGCATATTTTTGATTGTGTTTTATGACAATGGCGCAATCAATTTTTAAGAGCATTTTATCCCCCTGGTTTTCATGCCCCTCCTCTATGTTGTTATCCAGGATATCCAAATCCCTTCTTGCGCACAGGATGACTTTAAAGGCAAACTTTCTTTGGTCATCACTGTGTCTTTCATTCCATCTTTCCAATGCAGCAGCCGCAGCATTATTTAACACGTCCAAAAACGGGATATCTTTGTCTATGACGTTCCAGGGGGCAAATTCAATATGCGCATCCTCAAAATCCGTAAAGCTGCATCTTATTTCCCCATATTCTATCCTGTCCTCTATCATCTCATAAAACATTCCCATGTGATAATAGTAATAAAAATTCCGATTGGAAAAAAGGTCGCCTGTACGCACAAAAATATTGTTAAATTCATCCCATATGTAGGGAATGCCCTCCATGCGCTCCACAGAGGAAAAAGATATAAGGTTCTTAAGCGCATCCCTGGAATCCTGCCTGTTAAAAAAGTCTTTTAAGCTTTCACAGAAAGGCGCAAGTTCCCCGTTCGGATGATACAAAAGGGTACCCGGTTTCTTCTTTCCCCCCTGTTTGGATACAATATAAATTTCCTGCGTATTTTCTGATGACTCCCATAAATCCAAAAGCTCAATAAAACCTTCCGTAGATATCCCCGCCGCATCATGGATATGCAGCAGGCTGCATTTTGGCATTTCCTGAAAAATTTTAAATAATACGCTCTGGCTTATAAATTCCTTCACTTCACAAAACGGCCTTGATGCCGGATAATCCCATTCTAAATTTTCACTGTAATCCCGATAGGTATCCCTTATTTCCTGCATACAGTTTATTACCTTATTCTCCATGGCATGGCCCTCCGGGTTGTCTAATGCGTAATCCGAAAGCCCCTGCCATGCCTGATATCCGTCATATTTTCTGTCAGCATTGGTCAATTCGTTTGCCTGAATAACGGCTTCTTCCTGGCTGGCATTTTTGTATAGTTGGTTTATTTTCATGAAATTTATCTCCTTTCAAAAAGGCAGCCGGCATTTCTGCCGACTGCCCTGCCTTTTGTCAGACTCTGTCTCCCTTGTTTTCTATTTTTTAATATAGAACTCACCTGTCTGGCTGTTATAACCCACTGTTTTTACGCTTTCGCCCTCTTTGTAAACAATACTTAAAGGAACGCTGGAAATATGGGTAATTACTGTGCTGTCCTGAATATCATTTTTCAGATATATATCCACGCGCTCAATAGGCGTCATGTTTGCAGACTGGCCGCAGGGAAGGAATACAGCATTAATCGGATTGCTCTCAAATGCCTCGCCATTTACCACAACATCCTGGGCTAATCCTACCGTAATACCATCCAAATCTTTGTAGTTGTTCTTAATGGTATAACTGTTGGACGCATAGCTTTCTGACTTTGTGGGGGTTCTGAAATAACCTGCCTCAAAGGGATAAGTCATGCCGCATACTGCCTGCCTGTCAGAAAGTTTGGTGATGGTAGCGCCATTTTGTACCTGGGAATTGGACGCGTAAATTGCAAACTCTTCTTTCCATTCTACCGTATTGTTTTCCCATGGCTTAAAACATACCCATGCAACTGCGGAATCGCCGTTTCCTGCTGTGTGCTTTACAAGCACAACTTTCTGACGCGCCTTCTCAATGGTATCAAGGACTTCATCAGCAAAATCAATGTTAAGTTTGTAGTGCATTGTTTCTTTCCTCCTAAAATTTTAATACCCGAAACATTTTTGACCGCGGTTATCTCTTTCGGATATACATATAATACAATATTAAATTGGCATCATTGGTTATGGAAATAACAGCACTGCATACTCCCCTGGGTTTCTAATCCGCAAAACTTTAAATATATGGCTGATAAAATTTCATTTTTTTCAATTTTTTATAAAATTGTGGTTGACAATGGAAAAATAATATTGTATTAACCGGACATTATAACCCTAAAAGAGAAAGGGAACTCCTTTTTTCTTCCATAGTTCCCTTTGTATAAATGCGCGTTGTCTCAAGACTGGAATGGCCCAGCATGTCCGCAAGTTCCGTAATATTGCCGATTATCTTCATATAAGTCCTTGCAAAGAGATGCCTGAAATTATGGGGAAATACAAGTTCCTGGGCAACACTGCTTTTTTTTGCCATACGCTTTAGCCCTTTCCATACAGCCGACGTATCTATGGGTTTCCCAGGCGTTCTTCCTACAAACAGGGGGCCTGATTCAATTCCGCAATGCGCGGCATATCGCTCCAGTATGTCAATGAGTTCGTCTGTGAGATAAATTTCCCGTATTTTATTTTTACTGGTGACACATGCCTTCTTGGCTTTTAGGGATTCATATGTGATAAAATGCAGCTCCCCCACCCGAATCCCTGTTACTGCAAGGGTGCGCATGATGCAATAATATTTCCATTTTTTATTTGCCTTGGCATAGTCAAGCAGCTTTCTGTAATCTTTTTCTGCCATGGGCCGTTCTAAGCTGTATCTCTTTTGAATATGGGGCAGTCCCACACAGCACTCCCCTAAGCCTGCCCATTTTAAAATACGGTTTACCGTAATAAGATACGCCACAACCGTTACCGGCTTATATTTTTTTAACAGTTTTTCCTTGTAGCTGCATACAATTTCTTTTTCTAACTCCGCATTCTCCCCTGTATAATTGATAAAACGCTCTATATCCCGTCTGTACTGTTTTATCGTTCTTTCTGTCACCTCTTTTTTCCTTATATGCAATTCAAACTCTGCCATACATTCTCTCAATTCATTTGCTTTCATATTGACTTACCCTTTCCGCAGTTCCTGCTGCAGTGCTTCTCTTTTGTTTGCTGATTATGAAAAAAACTTAAATGACAGTTCTGCGCACCTGCTGCGCAGAACGTACACGCGCCATGCCGCCTGCGGCATGTGTGCATCCTTGTACTTGTGCCCTTTTTCATGGCCATTTATGCAGAACACGGCATGGGCACAAGTTCCATAACTTATGAATTATACATGAAAACAAATTTGTATAGGATACCGATTAACACGAAATTCCTGTTAATCAGCACTTTGATTTTTCATTTAACTTCCCCGCAGATAATCTTCACCTGCCCGTCAAACCTGGTATCATAAACCGCTGCCCCTGCATCCTTAAGCCGCTTAAGCGTCTCCTCTCCCGGATGCCCATACCGGTTATTTTTACCGCAGGAAATCACTGCCGTTTTAGGCGCCGTTTCTCTTAAAAGTTCTTCACATGTTCCGTATTTTGAACCGTGGTGGGACACTTTCAGCAAATGTATTTCGGGAAGTTCATAAGTTCTTACCAGTTCCTGCTCCTGCTCTTTTGACAAATCCCCGGTAAAAAGGCCATAAAACCCTGCGCTTTCACAGAGAAGCACAAGGGATGCATGATTTCTGTCACTCTCCCTGTTATCATCCCCGGGGTAAAGGCAGGTGACGCTCCATGCCCCATTCCTGCCCAAAATCCGGGAATTTTGTTTCATATACAATACAGGAATCTCTGCTTCATGGGCCATATGTACTATATTCTCCCATGCTTCATCCCTCACCACCCCCTGTGCCATCACAAGATGCCTGATTTTATAACCGCCCTCCACCGCTTCCCTAAGGCCGCTTATATGGTCTTCGTCAAGATGGCTTACAAACCAGTAATCCACACTTTTGATTCCATGATATTTTAAAAACGGCAGAATCCGGTAAGTCCCCACCGACGACACACTGGTGCTCCCTCCGTCTAAAAACATGGTTGTGCCGTCCTCTTCCATAAAACAGATGCCATCCCCCTGCCCCACATCTAAAATATTCCACTGGCTTTCCCTGTGGATGGGAAGCAGAAGAAGAAAAATACATGTTCCCATACAAAGTACGCCTTTGCAAAGATATGCCCCAAAGGAATTTCCTTTTTTTAAAACAAGAAAAACCAGAATACATATATACCAGAATAACACCCGCCACACCGGAAGTTTTCCCGTAATAAAAACGGCCCAGGGAAGTTTTAAAAACAAAGTACAGACCGTTTCAAACATCCACAGAATCAATCCGCAGGGGAAAAGCAGAACCTTCCCTGCCAAAACAGAAAAACATCCCGCGGCTCCCCCTAAAAGCCCCAGTCCAAGAAGGAACCCCATGCAGGGCAGGATAAACAGATTTACGAAAACGGAATACAGAGATATTTCATAAAAAGAATTACAGAGTATGGGAATTGTGCACAACTGGATGCAGAAACTTACCAGAAGAGTATCTTTGATGCCGGAGATTTTTTCTTCCCTCCCAATGCGCTTTTTTACTTCCTGAGCCAAAAGCACGCCCGCTACCGCACCGAAAGATAAAAGAAAACCTGCATGGCTTAATATTTTAGGATTTTCCCACACCATAAGGGATGCCAGAAGGCACAGGGCGGTAAGGCAGTCATAACTTTTCCCCCGGCACTTTCCGTACAGTAAAATCAGGAACATGCCGATTGCCCTGGTGTTTGAAATGCCAAATCCGGTAAGACATCCATAACAGCAGATTATGCCCCCTGCCGCTCCCCCAGAAATCCAGTATGAACATTTCATTTTTCGCAGGAAATGAAATAAAGCCATGCCGAGAATAGACAGATGTATGCCGGAGATACTGTAAAAATGACTGACTCCAGCCTTTTGATACAGGGTCTTTAAACCTTTATCCATGCCACCCTTATCCCCTAAGGTCATGGCTGCCATAACCCCGGCATGGGAATGCTTCATACACTTCTCAAAACTTTCCCCAAACTTCATGCGGATGCGGTAGAGCTTTTCCAAAAAGCAGAAGGAATTTCCATACTGTTTTTCCACCATGCCCCCCTCTATGGCCGCTTCTATATTCAGGCTCTGATAATAGGCTTTCTCATTATATCCCCCTTCATTATAAGGGGTATTAAAAACTTTTGTTTTTCCTTTTACAACTATGGTTTTTCCGACAGAACATACATCGCCGTCTTGAATAACTAAGAATTTGGGACAGAAATAATTCCCTTTTACAGAATGTAGTGTGCAGTTTTTCAGATAATAATAATACTGCTTATTTTTTTTCTCTTTTTGATACAGCTTTCCACAAACTTTTATGTCTTCCCCCTGGGTAAAAAATGACAGAGCCTGCCTGCTTTCCATTTCCCTTTGCTGTGACCTTGCCGCCCCTGCTGCAAAAGCAATAAAAAGGACTGCCATATAAATTCCAATCCTTTTTCCGGCAAGCCCTCCCTCCCGGCAGATTTTTACCTGCCAGATAATAAAGGCAAAAAAGACAGCCGAAAATACAAACCTGCCATATGCCGCTGCCCCGGCTCCCAACAGGAAAGCCGTCAAAAAGGAAGCCAGCTTCCTTTTATTCACCTGTGTCCGGTTCCTCCTCTCCTGTTTCCGTATCTTCTACATCCTCCACGTAATCCAGATTCCTTTCATAAAGTTCATCAAAGGCAAAACTGTCCCGGTATATACCCTTTGTATTGCCGTTTACGGAAATCTGTACTTTTCCCACGTTGGAAATTTCCGATAAGGAATTTACAATCGAATAAATTACAATGGGCTCCTCTATGCTGTAATTATGGTTCATAAACGCTTCGTCTAAGTTCACATAGCACACGCCGTCAAGCATGGACACGCTGACAAGCTTTGTCCCTTCGGGAATGGCAGACTGGGCATTTTCACTTTCCGGCCCTTCTAAAAGATGTTCCATCACCAGCTTTTCCATGGATATATTGCTGCTGTAATGGACTTCCTGGGTTTCCTGTACCAGGGCATCCCCCTTTGTGTTGGCAAAATACAGCGTAATATTAGCAGTCTGTATGGAATTTATCTGTTCCCCGGGATTTTCCACAAAGCTGTCATTGTTCATAACACCAACAGGATTGCCGCCGCCGTCTAATAACGGGGCTTCCCCTGCATAAAAACTGATATTCTCCACCCCGGGCACCTGGGTTAAAGTCCGCACAATAGCCGCCCTTGACAATGTCTCCTGCACCCTGTCCATGCTGCGGTATTCCTCTGAAAAATACAGGGACAATAATGTGCCCTCCAAAGCATAACTTTCAATCCTTACCTCTCCGGGAATTGCCTTTTTATATTCCACATCACCGGAATCCTCCTGCATTTTTGCAATCAGTTCGTCAATCATCCCTTTTGTATCGTTTTCCCCGGCATTCATCTCATAAGGCTGTTCCATGATTTTCGTAATGTCCTTATTTAAATAATAGATGTGATATGCATCTTCTTCCTCCAAATCCCTGCTGTCTCCACACCCTGCAAGGAGAAATACGAAAACCGCCATAAAAATATATCTGCTGATTTTTCTCATTTATTTCCTCCATATATACAGATAATCCCCACATCTATGATGCAATATAATTCAAAGGAATCCGCACATTGAATATAGTGCCTTCCCCTTCCGTGCTGAATGCCTTAATGGCTCCCCTGTGCATTAAAACGGCGTTCCTGGTAATGGCAAGGCCAAGGCCCGTCCCTCCGATTTCCCTGGAATGAGACTTATCCACTCTGTAAAAACGCTCGTAGATATGCTCTAAATCTTCCTGGGGAATCCCGATTCCGCTGTCTTCCACTTTTACGTAAAAATACTGATGATCCGCATTTAACGACACATGCACCCATCCGCCGGGATGGTTATATTTAATGGCATTCTCCACCAAATTTGAAATTGCCAGAGTAAGTTTTACCTCATCCACCTCCGCCATGACCGGACGGAAACTTTCCATTACCAGCTCCACATTCTGCTTTTCCGCAATGGGGCGGAGCCTTTTTAATATCAATTCCAAAAGTTCATTAATATTTTCACTGGAAATATTAAGGTCTGCCGCAGCCCTGTCCATTTTTACCAGGGACAACAGGTCATTTATAATTTTTGTCTCCCTGTCAATCTCGTTGCCGATATCGTTCATAAACTCCCGGTACAATTCCACAGGCACGTTTTCCTGGCCGTTTAAGGAGTCCGCCAGCACCTTCATGGAGGTGAGGGGCGTTTTTAACTCATGGGACACATTGGATACAAATTCTTCCCTGGACTGGTCAATAATTTTCATCCTGCCGAAAAGCTGGTTAAACCGGGCGGAAATTTCCTCCGTCTCCGCATAAGCCGTCTCATTTAATTCCATGGCATATCCGCTTTCAATTTCCATAATCCCCGAGGACATATTTACAAGGGGCTTTACCAGTTTCATTGCCAGGAGCGTTGACAACAGCAATAACACCAGCAATATGGAAAGTTCAATAATCAATGCCCCGTTCTTTAAATATTCCAGGTTCAGGATAATATTGTCCGTGGATACGCTCACAAGGAACACCCCTAAAATTTCTTTGCTCTCCGAATCTGTCAGGGGAATCGTCATCTCAATATATCCGTTGTCGGAATCGTGTTTTGAAATCTCTTCCCCCCTGAAACTGCGGATTACCTCTTCCGAGACAATGGTTTTCCCTTCATCTAACCTGTAAGTATCCTTGATAATGTGAAAATTGCTGTCAATGACCATTACACGCCCGTCATATATATTTGATAACTGCTCTAACTGGGAATTAATAACTTCAGATGATATATCTTCCAGATAATGATTAAAAACAATCTGGTTGCCCAGAATCCGCGCCTGGCTTAAAATTTCAATACTCCGGTTGGACACTGCTTTTGTCTTATAGGAGCGGAGTATCCCTCCCCGGAGTATGACAGCCGGTATCATTCCGATAAAAAGAAATATGAGAACAAGCCGAAGTTTCAGGCTCTTTAAAACTTTAGGAATTTTTTTCTTTTCAGACATTTATTTCTTACCCCTGATAATAATAACCTACGCCCCATTTTGTATGGACATATTTGGGTTCACTTGGATTACTTTCTATTTTCTCACGCATTCTCCGCACATGCACATCCACGGTTCTCACATCCCCGGGATATTCATAGCCCCATACAAGATTTAAAAGGCTCTCCCTGCTGTACACTTTGTTGGGATTTGTCACAAGAAGTTCCAGTAAATCAAACTCCTTGGCTGTGAGATTTATTTCTTTTCCCTTGACAAAAAGACGGCGGCTTTCGCAATCCATCTTCAAGTCCCCGCTTTCCACAATGGAATCCTTTTCTTTTTTGGGCTGGCCCTGGGCTGTTCTTCTCATAATAGCCTTGATTCTTGCTTTTACCTCTAAGATATTAAAAGGTTTTGTGATATAGTCATCCGCGCCGTATTCCAAGCCCAGAATCTTATCCATATCATCCCCTTTTGCCGTCAGCATTACAATGGGAACAGAGGAAAAATCCCTGATATGCTGGCACACCTCAAATCCGTCCATTTTGGGCAGCATAATATCAAGAAGTATCATATCATATTGGTTCTCCGTAGCTAACCGAAGCGCTTCTTCACCGTCATATGCACAGTCCACTTCCATGCCGTCCTGTTCTAAACTAAACCGGATTCCCTTTACGATTAACTTTTCATCATCCACTACAAGAACTTTTTTTGCCATAACGCCATTCACCTCCAAAGGCATAATATACATGACATATTACTTTACCGTAATATAATCTTTCATCCTGGAAAACAGGCCTTCTTTTATTCCCGTTATGTTCATTACATCTTCCACCGACTGAAAACTGCCGTGTTCCTCCCTGTAAGACAGAATACTTTTTGCTTTCGCCTCGCCGATTCCGGGAATCCCCATCAACGCCTGCATATCCGCCGAATTAAGGTCGACCTTGTCATCCCCGCCATCTTCTCCGGTTTGGGACGGCTGGGCCTCCTTTTCGGCTTCCCCTTTTGCCCACACCTGTATCATCTGGCCGTCTTCTATGGGAAGCGCCTGGTTGACGGCAGATGCATCCGCTTCTTCCGTTAAACCGCCTGCCATCTGAAGGGCCTGATAAACCCGGCTTCCCCCGGGAAGTTTATACACGCCGGGGGCATGAACTTCCCCGCACACGTAAACATAGCACTCTTTTTCTTTCTCCGTGGAAATAACCTGTATCTGTGTCTCCTGCTCCGTAACAAATTCCGACGCCGGCTCAAATACATCCTCCGTATAAAATGAATCCTCTCTGCCACAGCCTGTAAACAAAACTGCAAACACAAGCAAAATGCCCGCTGCTCTTTTTTTCATTTGCATATCTCCTTTTCTTTTCCAAAAAAGGAGTTCCTCAATGCCGATACTCACATTTTAACGAATTTTTACAATTATTACAAGAGTTTTTCATTTATAGAAATGAAACAAAAATTTCATCCAGTATTTTGTACATTTCATCCACATGTTCTTTTTCAATCACAAGGGGCGGAACAAAACGGAGCACATCAGAACCTGCCGTAATTAAAAGCAGGCCTTTTTTTAGTGCCATCTGGGAAACCTGCCCCACCGGCACACTAACTGCAAGTCCCTGTATCAGCCCTAATCCCCGATGGTCTTTCACAAAATCATATTTTTCTTTTAGTTCTTCCAGCCTGCTCCAAAGGTATTTGGAAACTTCCGCTGCATGGTCTGCAATTTTATCCCTTTCCATAATCTCTAAAACTTTGTTCACGGCGGCGCCCACAAGGGGATTTCCCCCGTAAGTGGTTCCATGGTCTCCGGGAGCTAAAGATTTTTCAGCCACTTTTTCCGTCATAAGAAAAGCCCCCACCGGCACTCCGCAGCCCAATGCTTTTGCCACTGTCATAATGTCCGGCTTCATGCCATAGTGCTGCCATGCAAACATTTTTCCGCTTCTGCCCATGCCGCACTGGATTTCATCTAAAATCAAAAGAATATCTTTTTCCTTACAGATTGCCGCAACCCCTTCCATAAACTCCCGGGATGCGGGATAAATGCCCCCTTCTCCCTGTACTGTTTCAAAAATAATGGCACAGGTCTTTTCCGTAATTAATGTTTTTACACTGCTTAAATCGTTGAAATCTGCAAAGCTGACTCCCTCTAACAAGGGAGCAAAAGGCTCCTGGTAATGTTTATTTCCTGTGACAGACAACGCCCCTAAACTTCTTCCGTGAAAGGAGTGGTTCATGGCAATGATTTCATGGCCTGCATGGCCGTCCCTGGTATACGCATATTTTTTTGCCGCCTTAATAGCCCCTTCAATGGCTTCCGTGCCGCTGTTTGTAAAAAATACCCGGTCCATCCCGCTTATCTTTTTTAACTTCTCCGCCGCTAATACCGTAGGCACATTATAATACAAATTGGAAGTATGAATCAGATTATCAATCTGGTTTTTTAATGCACTGTTATACTCTTCATTGCCGTACCCTAATGCACACACGGCAATCCCTGCTGCAAAATCCAGATATTTTCTGCCCTCCGTATCAAAAAGATAGACGCCTTGTCCCCGCTCTAACACAATCCCATACCGGTTATAAGTATGGACTAAATCTTTTTCCGCTTCTTCTATATACTCTATGCTATTCATGATAAAACCTCTCCTCGTTTTCTCCTAAAATCGCCGTTCCGATTCCTTTGTTTGTAAATATCTCTAACAGCAGGCAGTGGGGGATTCTCCCGTCTAAGATATGTACCCGGGACACGCCGTTTTCCATGGCGTCGATACAGTTATTTAATTTGGGCAGCATACCTCCTCCGATATTGCCTCCTGCAATCAGTTCCTTTGCCTCATTAATAGGCAGTTCGGAAATTAATGTGGATTTATCTGACGGGTCTTTGTAAACCCCCTCAATATCTGTTAAAAATGCCAGTTTTTCCGCTTTTACCGCCCTGGCAATGGCGCAGGCGGCATCATCCGCATTGATATTGTAAGTGTCAAATTTGTCATCCATGCCGATGGGACACACAATGGGAAGGAAATCCTTCTCCAACAAATCGTACAAGACCTTGGGATTTACATCTGTAATCTCTCCCACATAACCAATATCTTCCCCGTTGGAATATTTCTTTTCCACTTTCAAAAGCCCGCCGTCTTTTCCGCTGATACCCACGGCATTTACGCCTAATACCTGCACTTTTTGTACCAAAGATTTATTTACACGGTTTAAGACCATCTCGGCAATTTCCATGGTGGCTTCGTCTGTTTTCCGAAGTCCGTTGATAAACTCCGGAACCATTCCTGATTTCTCCACCCATTTGCTGATGTCCTTTCCTCCTCCATGCACGATAATAGGTTTAAATCCCACCAGTTTTAACAAAGTTACATCCTCAATCACCTGGCGTTTTAAATTTTCATCCAGCATGGCGCTGCCGCCGTACTTTACCACAATAATTTTCCTGTTAAACCGCTGGATATAAGGCAGGGCTTCGATTAATACCTCCGCCTTTTCCAAAAAACCTTTCATTTCCGTATCTTCCATTTTCTTTTCCTTCTTTCCAATGACGTATTTTTCCTTTTTTATGAGCGGTAATCCGCATTGATTTTTATATAATCATAAGTCAAATCACAGCCCCATGCCGTGGCTTCTTCATTTCCCATTTTTATGTCTGCAATGGCAGTTACCACCTGCTCTGATAAAATCCTGGTCGCCGTATCCTCGTCAAAATCCACTGCCGCCCCGTCTGCAATCACCTGAATTTTTCCCGCAGCGCTCTCAAAAAACATATCCACTTTTTCCGGATCAAAGTCCGCCCCGGAATAGCCCATGGCGCAGAGGAATCTGCCGAAGTTGGCATCATGACCGTAAATAGCCGCCTTGGAAAGATTGGAAGAAACTACCGCCCTGCTTAGTATTCTGGCCTGTTCTTTTGTTTCAGCCCCTTTTACTTTTACTTCAAAAAGAGCTGTGGCGCCTTCCCCGTCCCCTGCCATCTCTTTTGCAAGGGTAGTATTTATATAATTTAACGCTTCCTTAAAAGACTGATAATCTTCATTTTTTTCGGTAATCTCAGCGTTTCCCGCCATTCCGTTGGCAAGGAGCAGCACTGTGTCATTGGTGGAGGTATCCCCGTCCACGGAAATCATATTGTAGGTATCCACAATATCCTCGCTAAGCGCCTCCTGAAGCAGTTCTTTGGATATTGCCGCATCTGTTGTGATAAAACTTAACATGGTACACATATTGGGGTGTATCATGCCGGAGCCTTTGCACATGCCCCCTATGGTACAAGTGGCTCCCCCCGCTTCAAACTGAACCGACACTTCTTTCTCGTGGGTGTCGGTTGTCATGATTGCAAGGGCAGCGGTGTGGGCCGCATCCCTGGTATTTTTAAGCCCCGGAACCATTGCCTCAATTCCCTTACAAATCCTGTCCATGGGAAGGGGCATTCCGATAACGCCGGTGGATGCCACAAGCACGGAGTCTTCCGGGATGTTTAACAGTTCTGCTGTCTTTTGCGCCGTTTTTTTACAGCAGGAGTACCCTTCCTCCCCGGTGGCTGCATTGGCAATTCCCGCATTTACCACTACTGCCTGGGCAAAGGGGCTTTCTGTTACAATCTTCTTATCCCATTTTACCGGCGCCGCCTTTACCACATTCGTAGTAAATGTTCCTGCCGCCTTACAGGGTTTTTCACTGTAAATCATAGCCATATCCCGCCGGTCTTTGTATTTAATTCCTGCTGCCGTATCTGCCGCTAAAAATCCTTTTGGGGCGGTAATGCCCCCGTTTATTTTTTTCATGTTTCCTCCTTTTTGCCCCGCTTTTTGGGCATATAGGTATACCCGCAGGGTGTTTCTACTTTTTTATATCTGGTTAAACCGTGTAATATTTTCCTCGTTTAAGGTAAAATCATAATAATTTAAGTCTTCCCGAAACTTCCAACCTGCGCTTTTCCAAAATCTGTTTCCCACTTCATTGTTGGTAAAAGCAATCAGACTTACTTTATTAATCTGTTCTGCCTGAAGGGCTTTCATGGCAAAGACAGCCATCTCCCTTCCGATGCCATGTTTTCTGTAATCCTCGTGGACACACACATGGTAAAAACACCCCCGCCTGCCGTCATGGCCGCAGAGAATGGCTCCTACGATTTTACCCTCCGATTCCGCCACCACGCTGGTGGATGGATTTCTTATTAAGAAACGCTCCACTCCTGCCTTAGAATCGTCAATGCTTCGTATTCCAAATCCTTTAATGCTCATCCACAGTGCGTAAACTTTCTCGTAATCTTCCATTGTCATAGTCCGCACACGGTAATTTATCTTATCCATATCTTTTTTACGGAAACATGGGGACTAATTCCAAGCCCTCTGATTCCTTCTGGCCAAATAACAGGTTCATGTTCTGAACTGCCTGGCCAGCCGCCCCTTTCACAAGATTATCCAATGCCCCCATCATAATGATTCTGCCTGTCCTCTCGTCTATCTTAAAATTCACGTCCACATAATTGCTGCCTTCCACCCATTTTGTCTCCGGGCATACATCTTTTTCCAAAACACGGACAAACTTTTCTTTTGCATAATATTTGTCATATGCTGCCTTCACCTGCTCATAGGAAGGATACTTCATAACGCCATCCTCCCCTGCCCTTTTTATCAGGGAGGCATATTCCGTGACTAAAATCCCCCTGTTCATGGGCACTAAATGAGGGGTGAAATTTACTTTTATCTCTTTCCCTGCCGCATAGCCTAACTGCTCCTCAATCTCCGGGGTATGCCTGTGGGTTGTGACGCCGTAGGCTTTTATGTTTTCATTCACCTCGCAAAAAAGATTGGGCACCTTGGCGCCTCTCCCTGCACCGGATGTACCGGATTTGGCATCAATGATAATGGAATCCGCATCAATAAGCCCCTCTTTTACCAAAGGATATGCCGTTAAAATGGAACATGTGGTATAACATCCCGGATTGGCAATAAGCCTTGCCCCCTTTACCTTATCCCGGTTGATTTCGCACAATCCATATACCGCTTCTTTTATAAATTCCGGGGATTTATGCTCTATCTTATACCATTCCTCATAAACCTTCACGTCTTTGAGACGGTAATCCGCGCTTAAATCCACAATTTTTACCTGGCTTAAAATCTCCTCCGTCAATATGGAAGCTAAATATCCCTGGGGCGTTGCCGTAAAAATCACGTCCACCTGCTTTGCCAGTTCCCCTATATTGTCATCTAAACATACATCATCCACAATCTCAAACATGTTCCGGTAAACTTCCGCATATTTTTTATCTATGTAGCTTTTGGAACCAAACCATTTTATCTCCACATTTTTATGTCCTGACAACAGGCGCACCAATTCTCCCCCGGCATATCCCGTTGCTCCGATAATTCCTGCTCTTATCATATTTTTCACTCCGTTTCTTCCGTTTTATACTGCATATACCGCGGCGAACATTTGGAAATGGCAATTATTTTCGTTCGCGAGTATAATCCCATCATAGTATATTTTATGCTGTTCGTAAAGAGGGCAGATACATTTTCTGTTTGCATAATTATACATTATTTTTAATTTTTATGCAATAGTTTCTTTTTTTCCGCGAGCAACGAGCCAAGTGACTGCTTGCAGGCATTTGGCGACTGCCGCGAGAGTCAAAGACCGCGCATTGCAAATTTTATGTCCCATCAGCTTGCTGCGGGTCTTTGACTTGCCTTTTCAGATTATTTGTTGTATATTATGGTTGTACCTTCGCAAAGGTACCTGCCAGGCAACTGTCCCAAACAGTTACCATTATACTACATATTGAAAGGAATCAAAACAATGAAAGAAAAAGTTATATTAGCCTACTCCGGTGGTCTCGACACTACCGCCATTATCCCATGGTTAAAGGAAAATTACGACTATGAAGTTATCTGCTGCTGTATCGACTGCGGCCAGGGTGAGGAATTGGACGGCTTAGAGGAACGGGCAAAATTATCCGGTGCCAGCAAGCTGTATATTGAGGACATTACAGATGAATTCTGTGATGACTACATTATGCCCTGTGTACAGGCAGGAGCCGTATATGAGAATAAATATCTTTTGGGCACTTCCATGGCTCGCCCCGGAATTGCAAAGAAACTGGTGGAAATTGCAAGAAAAGAGGGAGCCAGCGCTATCTGCCACGGCGCCACCGGCAAGGGAAATGACCAGATTCGTTTTGAGCTGGGCATCAAGGCTTTAGCCCCTGACATTAAGATAATTGCCGCATGGCGGGATGACAAATGGACTATGGATTCCAGGGAATCTGAAATTGCATACTGCAAGGCCCATGGCATTGACCTTCCGTTCTCCGCCGACAACAGTTACAGCCGGGACAGAAACTTATGGCATATCAGCCATGAAGGTCTGGAACTGGAAGACCCTGCCTGTGAGCCGAATTATGACCATCTTCTTGTGCTTGGTGTTTCCCCGGAAAAAGCACCGGATGAAGGAGAATACGTGACTATGACCTTTGAAAAAGGCATTCCCACTTCCGTAAACGGCAAAAAAATGAAAGTTTCCGATATTATCCGGGAATTAAATAAATTAGGAGGCAGGCACGGTATTGGCATTATTGATATTGTAGAAAACCGTGTGGTCGGAATGAAATCCCGGGGAGTATATGAGACTCCTGGCGGAACCATCCTTATGGAAGCTCATCAGCAGTTGGAGGAACTTGTATTAGACAGGGCCACTATGGAAGTGAAAAAGGATATGGGCAATAAGATGGCTCAGATTGTGTATGAGGGGAAATGGTTTACCCCCCTTCGGGAAGCTGTTCAGGCTTTTGTGGAATCTACCCAGCAGTATGTTACCGGGGAAGTGAAATTTAAGCTGTATAAAGGAAATATTATAAAAGCCGGCACTACTTCACCCTACTCTCTTTACAGCGAGTCTTTGGCAAGCTTTACTACCGGTGATTTGTATGACCATCACGACGCGGAAGGATTTATTACTCTGTTTGGCCTTCCTTTGAAAGTCCGGGCTATGAAGATGGCTGAAATTGAGAAAAACAACTGAACCACTACCGGCTAAAGCCGGTAGGTTCGATATGCTGCTAAAGCAGCCTAAAGTTGTTCCCCTCTAAGTTT
>CANRJF010000019.1 GCA_947630855.1 uncultured Lachnospiraceae bacterium | reverse complement strand
TAAGGAATTTGGCAATGTAAACGCCGTTCCCATCTGCCTTGACACCCAGGATACGGAAGAAATTATCCAATGTGTAAAAAATATTGCTCCCGCATTCGGCGGCATTAACTTAGAAGATATCTCTGCCCCCAGATGTTTTGAAATCGAGGAGCGCTTAAAAGCAATGCTGGACATTCCTGTTTTCCATGATGACCAGCACGGCACCGCCATTGTGGTGTTAGCCGGAATTATCAATGCCTTAAAAGTAACAGGCAGGGAAAAAGAAAACTGTAAAATTGTGGTAAACGGCGCAGGCTCTGCCGGAATTGCCATTACAAAGCTGCTTTTAACCTACGGTTTTCCCCATGTGACCATGTGTGACAAAGAGGGGATTATCGGTAAAGATTACCCGAATTTAAACTGGATGCAGCAGAAAATGACAGAAGTTACCAATTTAGAAAACGCCAAAGGAACTTTAAAAGACGCATTAAAAGGGGCAGACATCTTTGTGGGCGTCTCCGCCCCCGGCATTGTAACCCCGGAAATGGTATCCTCCATGAACAAAGACGCCATCCTGTTTGCAATGGCAAATCCTGTGCCTGAAATCATGCCGGATGAGGCAAAAGCCGCCGGCGCCAAAGTGGTTGGAACAGGACGCAGTGATTTCCCCAACCAGGTAAACAACGTGGTTGCCTTCCCCGGTATCTTTAAGGGCGCTTTGGAGGGAAGAGCGTCACAGATTACGGAGGATATGAAACTGGCCGCCGCCAAAGCCATTGCCGGACTGGTGAGTGACGAAGAATTAAATGAAGATTTTATTATGCCGGAAGCTTTTGACCCCAGGGTTTCCCAGGTGGTAAGCGAAGCAGTGAAAGCACATATCCATGACTGAAAACAGAAAACTCTGGGGAGATAAACCTTACCATTCCTTAGATTACTATTTAAAACAAACCTACGGGGAAAAGGTATACCGTCTGTCCCTAAACGGCGGCATGACCTGCCCTAACCGGGATGGCACGTTGGGAACGAAAGGCTGCATTTTTTGCAGTGCCGGAGGTTCCGGGGACTTTACCCCCTCCCCCCTTCTCTCTGTTACACAGCAGATTACAGAAGCCAGAAACAGGATTACGAAAAAGACCAACGCCAGAAAGTTTATTGCCTATTTTCAGGCATACACCAACACCTATGCCCCGGTTTCCTATCTGGAAAAAATTTTTATGGAAGCAGTATCCCACCCGGATATTGTGATTCTTTCCATTGCCACCAGACCGGACTGCCTGAGTGAGGAAATTTTAGAACTTTTACGGAAAATCAATGCCATAAAACCTGTATGGGTTGAACTTGGCCTGCAGACCATCCACCCTGCCACAACGGACTGGATTGGAAGCGGGTTTTCCATAAAGGATTTCCATACCGCC
The DNA here is from genome assembly GCA_947630855.1 of uncultured Lachnospiraceae bacterium. GTDB lineage: Bacteria > Bacillota > Clostridia > Lachnospirales > Lachnospiraceae > Roseburia_B. The sequence goes on along the minus strand of CANRJF010000019.1, from coordinate 36,654 downwards.
CTGACAAATTTGCAAAAACGGGAAATTCCGGTGATAGTCCATGTTATTTTAGGACTGCCCTGTGAAAACAGAAATATGATGTTAGATACTGTCTCCTATGTAGGCAGTCTTCCTGTATTCGGCATAAAACTGCAATTACTCCATGTTCTAAAAAACACACGGCTGGCAGATCAATATCTTTCACATCCGTTTGCCCTTCCCGGGCTTTTAGAATATGCCAATCTGGCAGCAGACTGTATCGAAATTCTGCCAAAACATATGACAATCCACAGACTTACCGGAGACGGGCCGAAAAGCCTTTTACTTGCGCCTCTTTGGAGCGCCGACAAGAAAAACGTGTTAAATACCATTCACAAAACCTTAAAAGAACGAAACAGCTATCAGGGAAAAGGAGAGATAACATGGCAGAGCCAAATATCATCTATAAAATAACAATTTTAACCATGTTAGATAAAGTGGATTTTCAACTTTCCAATACACAGATTTCCAATTTTTTTCTGGAAAATGATTATACGGATTATTTTACCATACAGCAGACATTAGCTGACTTATCCGGGGCGCAATTGATTCGGGAGGAATACACCCACAATAACACCCACTATTCCATTACTGACACCGGAAGGGAAACTTTAAACATTCTTCAGGATAAGATTACCCCCGGCATATTGGAAGACATTGAATTATTTTTTCAGAAAAACAAGATAAAGTACAAAAATGAAAATTCCATTTTGTCCAATTATTATAAATCCATGCCCACAGGGTTTGATGTAAGATGCCAGATTAAAGAAAAAGGAAATTCCATTTTAGATTTGACCCTTCATGTGCAGGACGTGATACAGGCACAGGCAATCTGCAAAAACTGGCAGGACCGTTATATGGACGTGTATGCCTATCTTGCAGATAATTTGATTTGTTAAGAATACCGTGACAGGGCAGGTACATACCGTACCTGCCCATGCCGCAATGATTATATCTGATTTTTAAAGCATTGCCAAAGTTTCCAATGCCTTATTCCTCACAACCACTTTGCCGTGCTCCTCCAAATAGCTGTGACGGCTGCTGTCCTTTTCTATGGAATCTGCATATTCCATGGAGGATGCCACAAATTCATAAATATACTGCCTGCTGCTCTGGTTTAAATCCGCCCAGAGAAAATACTGTTTTTTCTTATCCAGATAATACAGACGGCTCTGTACCTTATCCGGCTTAGGCAGAATGCGGCAGAAATCCCTTACTCTGGAGAATGACACGAAATTAACAAGGTAAGCATATCCCTCTGCATCCCTGCTGCTCTCCCTCTGGCTCTTCTCCTTTTTCTTAAGATCACGGAAAACGTCTTCTCTGGCATCATCCTCCTGCTCTATGGCTGCCTGCCTGGAAGAAAACATATTTCTTAAGTGCTCTATCAGTTCCGAGCCGTTTACCTGGCTCTCCGTAAATGTAAGGACAATCTCGTCCTCTGACATAATAGCCGCCTGAATGGACATCATATTGCCGCTGGTACGGAAACCTACTTCTTCCTCTGCAATGTGAATTAATTTTTCCAGAAAATTTCTGGCATTCTGGGTGTTGGTGAAAAAATCATCCAATTCTATCCCATTCTGAATTAAATCCTCCTGTGTCAAAGTACACCGAAGGGAGCCGTTTCCTATTTTTTCAAATTTCATTCTATCACATCCTTTACCCTACTCCTGCATAACTGCCATGAGTGACGGTATTAACTGCTTTTTACGGGATACCACGCCCTCCAAAAGAAAACTGTCTTTTTGCGGCCCCAGTGAGAACGCCTGAGAGATAATTTCCTGCGCATGGTCTCCGGTATAAATTAAAGTAGTGGACTGCTCCAAAATATCCGTGAGCATGACAAATACCATATCCAATGCATTTTCACGCAAAGCAGTATTAATATATTCTTTTAATTTTTCCTGAATAGATTCCAGTTCCTCTCTGCTCATAGCACTAAGCTGTGCCACGCCAAAATTATACTCCCCTGCCGAAAACTTTTTAAAATCCTGATAAAAAATTTCCTCCGGCGTTTTGTGATTAAAATCACTGCCCGCCCGAAACATATTCTTTGCAAGCTGCTCAATATCCATCCCGGCAATATTCGCCAGTTCTTCCGCTGCCGACCTGTCAACAGCCGTACAGGTGGGAGAACGGAACATTAATGTATCCGATATAATGGCGGATAAAAGCAGCCCTGCAATGTCTCCCGGAATTTCCACCGCCTTTTCCCTGTACATTTGGAAAATTATGGTAGAAGTGCATCCTAATGGCTGGTTTCTAAACAATACCGGAGAAATGGTCTCTAAACTTCCCAGCCTGTGATGGTCAATGATTTCTAAAATTTCTGCCCCGTCAATACCGTCCACCGCCTGGGATTTCTCGTTGTGGTCTACAAGAATCACCTGTTTTTTCTGCATATTAAGAAGATTCCTGCGGGAAATCATTCCCACATAATTTCCCTCTTCATCCACCACCGGAAAATCCCTGTGCCTGACTCTTGACATCACATCCTTTACATCATCCACATAATCGTCAATATCGAATGTAATGATTTTTTCTTTTGTCATAAAATATTTAATGGGCATACTCTGATTAATGAGACGCGCCACGGTAAATGTATCATAGGGCGTGCCGATTACCACACAATCCCTCTTATTGGCAGCCTCAATCACCTCTTTGCTCACGGCAAAACCGGAACATATAATAAGGCAGCTTGCATTTAACTCAATGGCTTTCATCTGAGATTCCAAACGGTCTCCCAAAATAACAAGGTCATCCGCTTCCATATACTCACCCATCCAGTCAGGATTAGATGTGGAAACCACCACTTTTCCCTTTACAAAATAAGCATGCTCATTTCCGGCTAAAATATTTCCCTGTATCGTCTCTAAAATATTCTTATACTGGGTTTTTGCAGTAGCTAAAATATGGTTGTCGTAAACGTCCATGTAAGAAGTGGCAATATCGCTGGTCACAATCAGTCCCTTTACTTTGTGGTTTTCGTTTGTCACCGGCAATGTCACCACATTTTCCGTTTTCATCAACTCCCAGGCGCGCTTTAGCGAAATATGGTCATCCACTCCCGCCGTCTGCCTAAAGGATATGTCTTTAATCTGGGCGCCTGCGTCTGTCACCAGTTCCGGCTCCTGCACGCCGAAAGTTTCCAGCACATATTTTGTCTCCTCATTGACACTTCCTGCACGCTTTGCCACAAAATGGGCTTTTTCAGTTTTGTTTTTTAAATCTGCATACGCAATGGCCGCACAAATGGAATCCGTATCAGGATTTTTATGCCCTAATACCCACACTTTTTTTTCCTGTCTCAATTTCCACTTTCCTCTCTTGCCCTTTATACTAATAGGGCTGCCCCAGGCTTTTTGCCGCCTGCCGTGGCACCCCCATTTTATACCCGTGAGCCAATTGATTTGCCAACAGGTTTTCTCTGTTTCCAAAAAACAGCAAATCATTTGGCAAATGTGTATGCTCTGGAGTATAAGTTCTGCTATCTATCTTATTCCATTACTGTAAAAAAGTTCCTACATAATTCCAAAAGCATGCAAAATTAATACAATGACTCCTACAAAGTTTACAACTGTAACTGCGGAAATTATCTTTAAATATGTCTTGGTGGCAAGTAAATCTGTTATCTCTGTCTTGATAAGTTCCGTCTTTTTATCAGAATCCTCAAATAAAGTCTGAATATTACGATAACATTTTACATTCTCTGTATGTATCTTATCGTTTACATCCTGTTTTAATTTGTCAAACTGCTCCTTCATGCCAAGGACGGTCTCTGAGATTTTCTCGTTTTCCTTCCCGACAATATTCCCGATTTCCTCATTCTGGCTGTCAATTAACTGTTTTACTTCCTCATACTGGCTGCCAAGGGTCTTCTTAATCTCCTCGTTCTGTTCCGTACTGTTCACTGCATTTTCTGCAAGACGCTCTGCGAAAGTCTCATTTAACTCTTTCATCTTGGCGTCCACCTGGGCAATCATGCCGTCAATCTGGGTCTTTACCCCTGCCACAACCTTATCCGCCGCGTCTTTGCTTTCGTCTAACATATTGGAGAGTTCCTTGGCTTTTCCCTCTCTCTCTTCCACAATCTCCTGTAACTGCTGCACTTTATTTTCTTTTGTTGCCAGAAGGCTCTGCAGTTGTTTTGCTTTTTCCCTGAATTCATCAATCTGGCTTAATAAAAAATCTTCTTTTTCCACGTTCCCTAAAATCCTTTCCCGTTTCATCCTGTTTCGGCCGGCTCTGCTTTCTCCCGACCAAAAACGTCATTTTACGACTTTCTTGTGCAATTATTGTAGCATTATAGGGAAATATTGTAAAGGGTAGATTTTGTTTTCCGGCACAGTTTGCGCACAGACGAAGCCCCATCAGCGGCATCTGTGCGCATCCTTCCCGGAGGGATGTTCCCTATTTTTTAGCCGGATACTTTTCCTGCAAATCTAAAAGATTTTCATATCTTATCCCCGCTTCTTTTTCCGCTTTTTCAAACAGCTCCTCTGCCTTCTTGGAATTTGACCTTGCAAGGGCTGCAAACCTTACTTCCCCGTTTAAAAATTCCTTATAATCACTGGAGGGCTTTTTGCTGTCCAAATAGAATACCGGCCTCTCCATTTCCCCCACAGGAGGCTGGAATCTGAAAAGATGCCAGTAGCCTGCCAAAACCGCCTTCTTTTCCTCCTGCTGCGCCATCATCATGCCGGCTTTAATACCCTGGTTGATACAGGGGGCGTAAGCCAATATCAGGGAGGGCCCTGGATAATTTTCCGCTTCCATTATTGCCCTGACACACTGGTTGTAATCTGCCCCCATGGCAATCTGGGCCACATACACATCCCCGTAACTCATTGCCATGGCAGCTAAATCCTTTTTCTTGCCCTCTTTTCCCCCGGCGGCAAACTGGGCGATGGCGCCGGTAGGGGTGGATTTTGAAGCCTGTCCTCCCGTGTTGGAATATACCTCCGTATCAAAAACAAGTATATTCACATCCCTGCCGCTGGCAAGCACATGGTCCAAACCTCCAAAGCCGATATCGTAAGCAAATCCGTCTCCGCCGAATATCCACTGGGAAGTCTTTGCCAGGAAATCTTTTTTCTTTAAAATTTCTTCTCCCGGCTCACACTGGCACTGTAACAATTCCCCGATTAATTTCTCCGCAGCTTTGGCATTTTCCCTTCCCTTATGGTAGGTGGAAATCCACTCCCCTGCTGCCTGACGGAGAGTTTCCACTTTTGTATTCTTTGCCAGTTCCCTGACCTTTTCTCGTAGCCCGTCCCTGATGGCATCCACTGCCAGCAGCATACCAAGGCCAAATTCTGCCGCATCCTCGAATAAAGAGTTTGACCAAACCGGCCCATGTCCCTTTTCATCAATGGTATAGGATGTTGCCGGAGAGGAATTGCCCCAGATGGAACTGCATCCCGTGGCATTTGCAATATACATCCTGTCCCCAAAAAGCTGGGTGACAAGTTTTGCATAGGCAGACTCCCCGCAGCCTGCACAGGCTCCGTGAAACTCCAAAAGAGGCTGGCGGAACTGGCTTCCCTTTACTGTGGCGGGATTTAATTTTTCCAGTATATCCTCTTTTTTCCTTAAGGTTCTGCCGTAATTAAAATATTCCTGCTTATCATAATGGTTTTCCACAGGCTCCATAACAAGGGCTTTTTCCTTTGCCGGACAGCAGGCAGCGCAGGTGCCGCATCCGGTACAGTCCAAAACAGATACGGTAATGGCAAACTGATACTCCTTCTCCCCTGTCATATCCAAAGTTTTCATACCGGAAGGCGCCTTTCCCCGCTCCTCTTTATCCAATACCGCGGGACGGATGACAGAATGGGGGCACACGTAGGAACAGATATTGCACTGGATGCAGTTTTCCGGAATCCAGTCCGGCACGGTCACCGCAACATTCCGCTTCTCGTAAGCCGTTGTACCGGAAGGGGCATGGCCGTCTGCGTAGGGTACAAAGGCGGATACGGGAAGTTTATTTCCCTCAAAGGCATTTACGGCGCGCTGAATATTGTTTACATATTCTTCCTGCTCCTTGTTTTCCCCTTCTATTTTTGTGCCAAATAAATTATCGCTTTCTTCGCACATCCAGTCTTCTGTGGGTTCCACCTTCTCCATGCCTTTCATTCCCGCATCGATTGCCGCACAGTTTTTCTGCACTACCTCCTCTCCTTTTTTCCCGTAGGTGGCTTTTGCCGCCTCTTTTAAAAGCCTTGTGACTTCCTCCTCCGGCAGGATATTGGTGAGTTTAAAAAATGCAGCCTGAAGGATGGTGTTAATCCTTGTGGTTCCCATTCCCGTTTCCTTGCCGATTTTCACTCCGTCTATTACATAAAACCGGATGTGATGTTCATAGATATAGCGCTTTACCTGGGATGGCAGATGTTTTTCCACTTCCTTGGGGTTCCACGGGCAATTCAGTAGGAAAATGCCCCCGGAAACAAGGTCCTGCACCATGTTGTAAGTCCAAAGATAAGAGGGCTTGTGGCATGCCACAAAATCGGCTTTTTCCACCAGGTAAGGGGAACGTATTTTGTGTTTTCCAAACCGCAGGTGGGATACGGTAAGACCCCCGGATTTCTTGGAATCATAATCAAAATATGCCTGGGCATAAAGGTCTGTGTTGTTGCCAATGATTTTTACGGAGTTTTTGTTGGCTCCCACCGTACCGTCTGCCCCGATTCCCCAGAATTTGCAGCTATACACTTTTTCGTTTAAGTTATCCGGTGTTTCCGTTTCCTCTAAGGAAAGGTTTGTCACGTCGTCTTTGATTCCAATGGTAAATTCATCTTTATCCAAGTTGCCGAATACGGACAAAATCTGCCCCGGAGTGGTGTTTTTGGAACTTAAGCCGTAACGCCCCCTGAAGATTTTTATCCCCTCTATGCCCTGCTGTTTTAATGCGGCAAGCACATCTAAATACAGGGGTTCCCCTGCTCCTCCCGGCTCTTTTGTCCTGTCTAAGACGGAGAGGATTTCCGTGGTTTTGGGCAGTACCCTGCAAAAAGCCTCACTGGAGAAAGGACGGTACAGCCGCACTTTAATGACGCCTACCTTCTGATTCTGGGCTAAAAGGTAATCCACTACCTCCTCAATGGTTTCACACACAGAGCCCATGGCAACGATGACATGTTTTGCATCCGCCGCCCCGTGATAGTTAAAAAGATGGTAATCCGTACCGATTTTTTTATTGATTTTTTCCATGTAATATTCCACTAAATCCGGAATCTTACTGTAATGCCTGTTTGCTGCCTCCCTTACCTGGAAATAGGTATCCGGGTTTTGTGCCTGCCCCAAAAGATAGGGATGATTAGGATTTGGAGACGCGCTGCGAAATTCATCTGCCGCCTCCGCAGGAAATAAATCCCGTAAGTCTTCCTCGTCCCACACAGAAATTTTCTGAATTTCATGGGAAGTGCGGAATCCGTCGAAAAAGTTGATAAAGGGCATTTTTCCCTCTATGGCGCAGCAGTGGGCTACCGGGGACAAATCCATTACCTCCTGGACGGAGGATTCACAGAGCATTGCCGCTCCTGTCTGCCGGCAGGCATACACATCGGAATGGTCTCCGAAAATGCTTAAAGCGTGGGCTGCCACAGTCCTTGCCGCCACATGAAATACTCCCGGAAGTCCTTCTCCCGCAATTTTATACAGATTGGGAATCATAAGAAGCAGTCCCTGGGATGCAGTAAAAGTGGTTGCCAGGGCCCCGGCAGTTAATGCGCCGTGAACTGCTCCCGCCGCTCCTGCCTCCGACTGCATCTCAGAGATTTCCACTGTATTTCCGAATAAATTTTTTCTTCCCTCCACTGACCAGGCATCCGTTACTTCTGCCATAACGGATGAGGGGGTAATGGGATAAATTGCCGCCACATCCGTATAGGCATATGCCACATGGGCGGCAGCGTGGTTGCCGTCCATGGTTGCTTGTTTTCTTTCCATTGCAAAATCCTCTTTTCATTTTTTTATTAGGATTTCCTTTTTTTATGGAAAGAATACAAAATTATTTTTATTCTTCAAATGAAACTTCTGTGGAAAACAATGCTTTTTTTGGCAGATTCACATAATTTTCCCCCTTGCACTCATCCATATAAGTATCATAATAACACACGTATACCGTAATTTTTGAAATATCCCTGTTATAGATTCCGTAGGCTTCAAAACTTCCCTGCCTGTCCAAAGGCTTTCCCTGGGCATCACAGATTGCAATGACATAATCAATCTCATTTTCCCCTTCCGGAAGCAGCAGTTCTCCTTTCATCTCATAGGGGGATTTTATAATGGCTTTCACGCCGATGCCGTTTTCATTGGCCTCATTGATTTCTTTTCTGGCAAAATCCGACGTATCTTTTTTTACATCAAAGGCAAAATTCCATGGGCCCCTCACTTCCCCTGTTTTTTTATAATTCTCGTCATACTCACCGAAAATTTCTTCGATATTTAACTGGCAGGAAAAATTATCCGGTATATCCACCCTCTTAAAATGCTCCCCCCAATTTTCTCCGTCTATCAATCCATCATACCCCGGGGTCAGTTCCTCTACAAAATCCTGGGCATCTACCCGTAAAATTCCCGTAAAAGTATATTCGTCATCAAAAGAACCCTCCATAGAATTGGGACACATATAAATGTCGCTGCCGCCGGATTCCTGCCCTTCTACTATCAGCGTGGATACCATAGACACCCGGTTTACACCGTCAGCATAGGTACATGCTTCTATACTCTCCTGGGATAGAGGCTCGTCTTTTTGAATCTGAATCCCTAAGTACAATGCCATATCATTGCAGTACACTTCCCCCAGAGTAATTGTTACGCCGTTGCCCGCCTGAATATAAGGGCTGTCTGTAACAGATTCTTCCGTGCCTGTTTCTGTGCTGCTCTCCGGTATGAGTTTTTCCGAACGGCTGCTGTAATCCCCCTTATAGGACACTTTCTCTTCCACGTCCTTAAAAAATGAACCCATAATGGGAAGTTTTGCCGCCAATGCCGGATTTGCCGCGCAAAATGTAATCAGCATCACAAGGGATGCCGCCACGGCAGATAAACCCGCCAGGAATTTGGTCTTTCTCCTGTTCTTCTTTCTTTCCTCCTGCTTTTTTATTTTACTGTATGTCTGCTGCATTTTTTCTTCTATAAAATCCACTTCCTGCAGTTTTTGACCTAACACATTCCGATATTCTTTTTCCGTATATTCTCGCATTTTGTTTCCTCTCTTTCTTGTCCTGCTTTTTGGACATACAGATATGCTCTGGAGCATTTCCTCTCTTTCTTGTCCTGCTTTTATACTCCAGTGCATACACATTTTTTAAGATATCAACTGCATCTGGGAGCGAATCTGCTCCTTTCCCCGGTGCAGTTTACTCTTTACAGTGCTCTCTTTTTTGTGCAGTATCTCGCTAATCTCCCTTGTGGTAAAATTTTCCCCATAATACAGTTGAAAAATAACCCGTGAATCTTCCGGCAGCGAGCGTATCATTTCCAAAAATTCTATATTTGCCATCTCAAAACTTTCACCGGCAGTTTCCGCAATTTCTTCCATGCCTACGCTTTTTTTATTTTGATTGTAAAGACAACTGCAATTATTAATCAAAATCCGAACCAGCCATGTCTTAAAATATTCCGGCTTTTTCAATTCCCTGATGTGTTCATAGGCATCTGCAATGGTTTCCTGTATGACATCCGCCACGTCTTCCCTGCTTTGGAAAAAACCGCAGGCTACCCGCATTAGGGTCTGCTTATTTTCCTCAACAAGGCGAATGAAACTATCGGCATCGCCATGCTGTGCCCGTCGTACAAATTCCTTCAATTTTTTATCCTCCGTTTTCATTTTTGCCTGAATCATGTTCTTACGCCTCAAACAGTAAGTGTTTGAGACTGCTCGAAACAGTGTGGCCTCTTTACTTCTTACAATTATTAGATGGGAAAACAGGGATTTTAGATGCAGGAAAATACAAAAATAATCGTATTCTATATTATTATTCTTCTGACAGATATTCTACAAGTTCATATGCCCTCTCCCTGGTCAATTCTGCCGCCTTGCCATTCTCAAGCAAAGGCTGCATACTTCCCCCTTCACATTCAGCGCCTGCCTCCTTTACCTTTTGTTCTTTCTCTTCTATCCAACTGCGCTGCTCATTTAGCAGCTTTTCGTATTCTTCTTCTGAAAGATTCTCTTTTATCAGTGACCAGATATAGTTTAAGGAATTGTCCCATGCTTCATAAATCTGTCTTGAAATATCATTCATTTCAATTTGGTTTAAGGCTTCCGTTTCAAGCTGTTTACCCAGGGTATCATCTGTGGCCTGTGCACTGTCCAAACTTTCCATAGCCAATTCATAAGGACTTATTCCCTCGTAACCGGCAAATCCGTATTGAGGCGTAACATTATAAAGTGCATAACAATCTAACTTATCCCCATTCTCCTTATTTATACCAAAAGTTCCAAGCCATCTCATCATTTCATCAGACAACTTGTCAAAAGAAGTTCCCGGCAGATACATATAAAAATCCTCGGCTTCATTTAAGCCATATGCATCGGAATATTCATAGCGGACTTCGTCTTTGATTTCCTCCGTTCCCACCGGATTTGCATAGCTCATCTCCTCTATCTGAAACTTATAGGTAAACGCATCAACCTGAACAGGCGGCGTAAATTTCCCTTTAAAACCGCAATAATACACGGTTCCTCTTGGATAACCGTCCCCGGTATCTCCCATATCAGCATCAAAATATTTTCCTTCAAAAGAACCGTCTTCCCCGATAGAAAGCTCAGTACTCCATGCCCCTGCACCGCTGGCAAAAGTAAACCCCATATTCGATACATCCGCAAAGGAAAAAGATTCTTCCGCCCCTTTTTCTTCTGTCTCAGGTTCTTGCGATTCTTGTATCTCTGGCTCTTGTTTCTCCGACTCTTGTGTTTCCGGTTCCTGCGTTTCACGCTCTTGTGTTTCACTCTCCTGTATTTCCGGTTCTTTTTGCTCCTGCTCTTTTGCTTCTTCCTTTACTGCTTCCTGCTGTGCCTCGTTTTTTGTCTCCTGATTTGGAGTGCTCTCTTTTTCACATCCTGAAAAAAGCAATGCGCCTGTTAAAAATAATATTACAAAATTTTTTTTCATTTGTGTCTTTCCTCTCTTTCCTTTTTGTAAGGTTTTTGCACATCTTCATCTCTCTTATCAGCCACATAGATATTTTCATTAGAAATCTTTTCATTTTAATATCAATCACTGGGACTAACATTTCCTGTGGAGATGAACCGCCATGTACATAATTAAGTCCGGCATTATCAATCTGGTCATAATCAAAGACCCCGCTGCAAGCAACGGGGTATCAAATTTGCAACGCTGCAAAGCAGTCACTTGGCTCGTTGCTCACGGGAATAAACTCCGCATTTAGTCTATCTATAATCTGTTTTAGGTTTAATTCTGCCATATAAACTAAACCGGTTCAGATCCAAGCAAATATTTCTGCAGCTGCGGATACTTGTCTGCATGTTCACGCACATAGCATCTTTTAAATGCTGCAAATGCAGATTCGCGCTTTAGCAAACTGCAAATAGTCCGCATAATTACTTTAGAATCCGGACTATTATGTAATTTTTCAAGCTGCTTATATAAAATATTCATTTCTTTCTGAAGTAACCGCAGCCGTTCATCACTGGTATATGTCCTCATCCCCGTATTCTGCAGGGTAAATGTTTCTGTAATTAATGTCGCTGTCCTTTTACATATCTCTCCCTCTTGTTTTGCACTAACAGCCACCCTATCATCTCTCAGATGAAAAGTCAGATATTGTTCCGGATCCTGCCTGCAGCAATCTATAATCCCTGCATCATATTTTCCGCTATTTTTAATACCATTACAATGCCCACATGACCAAAAAAGATTTTCCCAATCAAATTTTCTTTCCGGATATTTTCCATTTTTATGTGGTAATAAATGTTCTACGTTTGGATCTTGCAGTTCTTTCATTTCACAAATATAACATTTATTATGGAAATCTCTTTTTAATCTTTCTATCACATCCGGCTTATCATATCTTCCTCTTCCATTTGCCTTTTTTGCTTCTTCTGTCAAGGATTCAGGTGCCGGAAAAGAACGTTCCACTTTAACCATCTATATCCTCCCGATTCATAAAATCAAGCTTTATTCTCTTGTATTCCGTTGCAATGCCAATGGCAAGATAGTCTGGAATTTCATCTAAATATAACTCTAATTCTGCAATTTCATTTAGTTCATCATCAGACAGTTCTTTCTTTGCCGCCAGATATTTGTATTTTTCAAATTTCCCCTTTAAAATACCAGACAATTTATCAGCTCTAAAATAGCCTTCTACAATACCGTCATATGGCACATCATCCAATCCATGTTCTACCAAAATCTCATTCTCCAAATCATAAATCACAACATTCTCTATGCTGTTTACTATAAAAGGGGAATGAGAGGTTACAATAAACTGTATATTTGGAAAAAATGTTGTCAGAAACGGCATAATATTTTTCTGCAGTTCCAGATGTAAATGCGTTTCAATTTCATCAATAAGCACTATTCCTGGTAAATTAAAATCAAAAGAGCGTTGTGTCTGTTTCTGCATTCGCATTATAATATCCAAAATAATATCTAATACTGCCTGATAACCGCTGGATAATGTATTAAAATCAAACGGTTCTTTCCCTTGCTGCAAAATATGAAATTCAAAGGTCTCTTCGTCAAATTCCAGCTTTACGGTTTCGTCATCAAATATCTGTTTTAAAAGTTGTTCAAGCTTAGCAAACCATATTTGAATCTCGTCAGCTTTCTCTGTCTTGTTATTGTTTCTTGCCAATGCCTCTGTCATTTTCAAATCTAATAAATATTTCACAAATTCTTTGCGTGGAAATTCTGTTAATTCATAAGAATCTTGTAACTGCACTTTTTCAATTTGCTTTGACTGTTCTGCATAAAATACTCTGGATGCCTCATAATATGCTAAAATATAATGATATTTTTCTGCCAGTTCAGTAATATTGTCAATATTTTTATTGAACTCTATGTCCAACTCCTGTGGGCTGTTTCTATATGCTGTTTCTCTTTCACCAGTAAAAATTTTATTCAGATACCTTGCCAATGCCTCAACCACACTTGTCTTTCCGCTTCCGTTTTTTCCTGTCAAAATCACGTGTTTAATTTGCTTTTCCGACAGTGGAATCGAAATATCTTTTAAATGCCTTACTTTTTTTATTGTTATATTTGTTATAAGTAGCTGTTCCATCCAATCCTCCATATATACATTTATAAGTACATATTTAAAATAAATTTCGATTTTATTCATTATTCTTTTTTATCCATTATAACACTATTTTAACTATTTTAAACCTTTTTAAACCTTTTTTAACCTTTTTTATTGTTTTTAATATAGTCAAATACTATTTAATAATAAAAAATGATGCGTCATTCCTACACAACTTTTTATATTCTTATCTGTCCCATAATCTGGATACGATAAAATATCCAAGATAAAAAGGGATAACCGTAAAACGGTTATCCCTTTTAGTATCTATTCAATAACTTCACAGATACGATAATTATTTGTATAACTCAACCAATCTTTGCAGATGCTCAAAACGATCTTTTGCAGCCTGCTCAGATTCTTTGAAGAGTTTCTCTGCCCTATCCGGGAAGGAACGTGTCAGTCTGCTGTAACGTGTCTCATTATTTAAGAATTCCTGATAAGTTCCGTCACCAGGTTTGGAGGTTAAGGTAAATGGATTCTTGCCTTCTGCCTTTAATGCCGGATTGAAGGAGAAGAGATTCCAGTAGCCTGCAGCTACCGCTTTCTTCATCTCATCCTGGCAGTGGTTCATTCCGCCCTTAACACCGTGTAACTCACAGGGAGCATATCCAATGATTAAGGAAGGTCCGTTGTAAGCTTCTGCCTCTGCCAGAACCTTAACAGCCTGAGCCATATTTGCACCAAGGGCAATCTGTGCTACATATACATAGCCATAGCTCATAGCAATTTCTGCAAGGCTCTTCTTGCCGATATCTTTACCTGCTGCGGCAAACTGGCAAACCTCACCGATATTGGAAGCCTTGGAAGCCTGACCACCGGTATTGGAATACATCTCGGTATCAAATACCATAACGTTTACGTTCTCACCGGAAGCAAGTACATGGTCTAATCCGCCGAATCCGATATCGTAAGCCCATCCGTCACCGCCAAAGATCCAGATTGACTTCTTAGCAAGGTAATCCTTCTTCTCCAGTGCAGCTTTTGCGTCCGGGCAGCCTGCTGATGCAGCTTTTTCCAACTCGACTACAAGTGCTTCTGTTGCAGGAGTATTTGCTTTCGTATCGTTCTTTGTCTCCATAAACTTGTCAAATGCAGCTTTTAACTCTGCGCTTGCCTTATCGCTTCCTGCACATTTCTCTGCGCTTGCGATTGCCTGCTCACGAAGAACTTTCTGACCGATTTCCATACCTAAACCATGCTCTGCATTATCCTCGAATAAGGAATTTGCCCAAGCCGGTCCCTTCTGGGAATCTTTATTTACCGTATATGGTGATGTAGCTGCAGGTCCGCCCCAGATAGAAGAACATCCTGTTGCGTTGCTGATATACATATGCTCACCAAATAACTGTGTAATTAATCTTGCGTAAGATGTCTCTGCACATCCTGCACAGGAGCCTGAGAACTCAAGCAGCGGCTGGTTGAACTGAGAACCTTTTACCGTATTGTCTGCCGGCATACCAGGTTTCTTGCCTACATTTGCTACCAGGTAATCGAATACCGGCTGTTCTGCTGCCTGTGATTCCTGTGGAACCATAGCGATTGCGCCAACCGGGCAGACCGTGATACACTCGCCGCATCCCATACAGTCTAACGGAGATACACTCATAGTATATTTGTACTCTCCTGCCTTTGGTTTCATATCGGCAAGTTTGATATTGGAAGGAGCTGCCTTCACCTCGTCGTCACTTAACATGAATGGACGAATGGTTGCATGGGAACATACAAAGGCACACTGGTTACACTGAATACATTTCTCAGCATCCCATGTAGGAACAGTTACTGCCGTACCACGTTTCTCGTATGCTGCTGCGCCATGCTCAAACTGTCCGTCCGGGTTGCCCATAAATGCGGAAACAGGAAGAGAATCGCCATCCATTAAGGAAATCGGGTTCATTAATTCTTTTACCATCTTAACCGTTGCAGGACGTCCCTTTAACTCTGCCGGAGCCGGGTCAGCCGCAGGGTTAGACCAGGAAGCCGGGATTTCTACTTTATGTACTGCATCTACACCGGCGTCGATAGCCTTGTAGTTCATGTTTACTACGTCGTCACCCTTCTTGCCGTAAGATTTCTTTGCTGCCTGTTTCATAAAGTCTACTGCTTCATCAATGGGCATAACGTTTGCCAATTTAAAGAAAGCAGACTGTAAAATCGTGTTGGTACGTTTGCCCATACCAATCTCAATAGCCTTGTCAATAGCGTTGATGGTATATAACTGGATATTGTTGTCAGCTATGTACTTTTTCGCTTCTGCGTTCAGATGATGCTCTAACTCTTCGTCAGACCACTGGCAATTAATCATAAATACTCCGCCCGGTTTTACATCCTGAACCATCTTGAATCCCTTATTAACATATGCAGGATTGTGACATGCAACGAAGTCAGCCTGGTTAATGTAATATGGGCTTCTGATTGGCTTGTCGCCAAATCTTAAGTGGGAAACGGTAACACCGCCTGTCTTCTTGGAATCATACTGGAAGTATGCCTGGATATACTTGTCCGTATGGTCACCGATAATCTTTGTGGAGTTCTTATTTGCACCTACGGTACCGTCTCCGCCAAGACCCCAGAACTTACATTCTACCGTACCCTCGGATGCTGTAATTGGAGCAGGTTTTACTTCCGGTAAGCTTAAGTTTGTCACATCATCCACAATACCGATGGTGAAACGAGGCTTAGGAGCGTCTTTCTCCAACTCTTTGTATACTGCAAATACGGAAGAAGGAGATGTATCTTTGGAACCTAATCCGTAACGTCCGCCTGTTAATACGATATCGTTTAATCCTGCCTCACGTAAAGTAGCTGCTACGTCTAAGTATAATGGGTCACCCAATGAACCGGGCTCTTTTGTCCTGTCAAGTACGGCAACTTTCTTTGCTGTCTTGGGAAGTGCCTTTACAAATGCATCGGAAACCCATGGACGGTACAAACGAACTTTTACCAGACCTACTTTCTCACCCTTAGCGGTTAAGTAGTCGATAACTTCCTCTGCAACGTCATTGATGGAGCCCATGGCTACGATAACACGGTCAGCATCTGCTGCTCCATAATAGTTGAATAAATCATAGTTGGTTCCCAGCTTCTCATTAACTTTCTTCATGTACTTCTCAACGATTGCCGGAAGTTCATTGTAAGCTGTATTACAAGCCTCACGATGCTGGAAGAATACGTCACCGTTCTCATGGGAACCGCGCATTGCAGGATGCTCAGGATTTAAAGCGTGTGCACGGAATGCTGCAACAGCGTCCATATTGCACATTTCCTTCAAATCTGCATAATCCCATTTCTCAATCTTCTGAATCTCATGGGATGTACGGAATCCGTCAAAGAAGTTGATAAACGGAACTTTGCCTTCGATAGTTGCAAGATGTGCAACAGGGCTTAAATCCATAACTTCCTGTGGGTTTGTCTCACATAACATAGCGAAACCGGTCTGACGACAGGCATATACGTCACTGTGGTCACCGAAAATATTAAGAGACTGGGTAGCTACGGTACGGGCCGATACGTCAAATACACAGGGAAGCATCTCGCCTGCAATCTTGTACATGTTTGGAATCATAAGTAAAAGTCCCTGGGAAGCAGTGAAGGTTGTGGTTAAGGCACCTGCTGCTAAGGAACCGTGAACTGCACCTGCTGCGCCTGCTTCAGACTCCATCTCTACCACTTTTACCTGGTTTCCGAAAATGTTCTCCTGTCCTGCTGCAGACCACTGGTCAACAGTGTCAGCCATTGGGCTGGAAGGGGTAATGGGGTAAATGGCAGCAACATCTGTAAAAGCGTACGCTACATGTGCAGCGGCTGTGTTGCCGTCCATTGACTGTTTTGCTCTAGACATTTGTTTTCCTCCTTCAAAAATTAATGTTACTAGATTTCCTGGCAGCGACTAACTGCCTCTAATACATAAATATATATAAATTTTGCCAAAAAATCAATAGTTTCGACTACATTTTTTGGTACAAAATTTAAAACATGGCAGCCATACGCCAAATGGGAAGCTCTTCCTTCCCATTTGTGCCCATTACATCCTATGCCTCCTGTTATGAAATTAGTACAAGTCTTTTCAGACGGCAAAAAGCCCTAATAGATTCTATACCCGCCGCTTAATGCGAGAAATGCGAAAAAATAAAGACAGTTATCATAATATCTCCTGCCGCCGGTTCTTAAGGGCATCCTGAAAAAATCCCCTGCAAGGCCAACGGCCTCACCGGATGATGAGGCAATACCCGCCTGGACATGGGCGGCTTTCATGCCCAGCGGATGCAGCGCCTTTCCCGGAAGGACAGAACCGTCTATGTCAAAGATACCGTCCCTGTCCTTCTCCTCCAATGTGTGAAAATAAAATTCCTGCAGACGCTCAACAATTTCCTGCTCCCAGATGTCTGCCGAAAACCAACTGTAATCCAGCCCAATATTGGCAATCGTCCGGTAAGCGTCACTGTAATACCAGTCATGTCTGCCCCCCCAGCAGTCTAAAACAGGCCGGTAGGGGCTTCCGTCATATTGTGCATACTCCGGGGAAAAACCTGTTCTGCCATGACATGCCCGCTTTAAATATTCCCTGCTGGCTTTTGCCGCTTCCCGAAAGAATGGCCTGTCTTCCTCACGGGCCCACAGGGCAAACAACTCATAGAAATGGGGAAGATGGTAGGAAGGGTCCGTAAAGTCCACGCCGGGCACAAAGCGTATGAGTTTCGTTTCTTCGTCCCACATAGCCCTGCCGCCATTCTGACCCTCCCCTTTATGAATGCAGGTATGAAGCAAATCTGCCGCTTCCTTTGAATAGGCGAAAATCCCCTCCCCGTCTCCCCATCTGTGGGAGGCAAAAAACAGGGACATTGCAAAAAATTCCTCCCCGTCGGGAGCCGGGCCCCAATCATTTTTCTCCCCTCCCGTTTTACAGGACCATGCAAAGTATCCGGCATTTTCACCGTCATTCATATACATATAAGTTCTTGCCCATTTCCAGAGACGGTCAAATTCTTCTTTCCTGTCCATCTGCACGCACATCATCATCCCGTAGGACATGCCTTCCGTCCGCACATCATGATTGCCGGTATCTTCTATGTATCCCATATTTCCACGGGCTGTATGAAAAATTCTTTCCTCCTCTTTCCCGTAAAACAGCGTATGAAAAATCTCCTGCTTCCTGTTTTCAATTTCATCTTCCCCAAATCCTGCCTCCGCAAATAAATTGCGGTATATTCCTGTATAAAATGCGCCTGTGCGTTCCATATTTTTCTCCATCCTACTCTTTTACTCCCCCAAGGGTAAGGCCTGTCACAAAGTATTTCTGTAAGAAGGGGTAAATACAGATAATCGGCAGCATTGTGATAATGGTTGCCGCGGCCCTTACAGAAGTAGGAGTTACAGCGCCTACCGCATTTTTCATGGATTCCGCCGAAGCCCCCTGATTTGTCACGGAGGACAGCAATTTCATTAATTCATACTGTAATGTGGTATACTGTTCGCTCATGCGGTTATAGAGCATTGCATCAAACCATGAATTCCACTGGCCAACCGCTACAAACAATGCCACCGTAGCATACACCGGCTTACATAACGGAGATACAATTTTTAAAAAGATAGTCGTATAACCGGCGCCGTCTAACTGGGCTGATTCCACAAGGCTCTCCGGCAGCCCGTTCATATAAGTACGTATTACCAGCATATTAAATGCGCTGACCATGCCGGGAATAACATATACCCAGAAAGAATTTGTTAAATGAAGCCCTTTCAGCAGTAAAAAGTTGGGGATTAACCCGCCGTTTACATACATGGTCACCACCCAGAACAGAGAAAGCTGTCTGCGGAACAGAAAACGTTTCTGGCTGACAATAAATGCAAGGATTGCATTCACTATAAGAGCGGACGCTGTTCCGATAACCGTGCGGGCAACAGTAATATAGGCGCCTGTTATCAGGTTATTTTTCTGTAAAACAGTAGTGTAGTTTTTCAGCGTAAATTTTCTTGGCCAAAGATAAATCCCACCTCTTAATGCATCCGTGCCGTCGTTAAACGATATGGCAAGGGTATTTAACACCGGATATAAGGTAATGGCCACAAAAAGAATCATAAACAGGGAATTAAAAATGATAAACGCCATATCTGCGGCCGATGTTTTTTTCTTTTTTCTCTTCACATTATTTTCCATCACTGACCCTCCTTTAATACAGCCTTTCTTCCCCATTGCGTTTTGCAATCTGGTTGGCAATCACAATCAGAATAATGCTGACGATGCTCTTAAAAATTCCGGCAGCAGTACCAATAGAATAATCTCCCTGGCTGATTCCCCATTTGAGCACATAAATATCAATGGTCTGGGACACGCTCTGCACAAGTCCGTTTCCTAAAAGGTACTGGATTTCAAACCCGGCATTAAGCACATTTCCCACATTCATCAAAAGCAGGATAATAATGGTGGGCTTGATACCCGGCAGGGTTACGTGAAGGATTTTCTTCATTCTTCCCGCCCCGTCAATAGCCGCCGCCTCGTACAAAGACGGGTCAATGGCGGTAATAGCCGACAGATAAATAATTGCGTTCCATCCTGTCTCTTTCCACACATTTGCAAAAGCAACAATAGGCCAGAAATAAGAAGGATGTGCAAAAAAGTCAATGGATTTGTCTATCAGATGCAAATTCATTAAAACTTCATTCACAATTCCCGTTCCGCTTAAAACATCATGGAGAATACCTGTTACAATAATCCATGAAAGGAAATGAGGCAGGTAAGATACAGTCTGGATTACCTTTTTTGTGCGCCTCTGCCTGATTTCATTTAAAAGGATGGCAAACAAAATTGCCATAACAAACGTTGCCACAAGGTTGATAATTCCCATTGCCAGGGTATTGCGAATTACCCGAAGGAACGTTTCGTCAGAAAACAGCCGCTTAAATTTATCCAATCCCACAAACTCCGAATGGAGCAGCCCTTTTGCCGGTTTGTAATTCTGAAATGCCATCACCCAGCCGCCTAAAGGCAAATAGTAAAATATAAACCCGTAAATAACAATAATGGCAGACCAAAAAAGCAGTACCTTCTGGCGTTTCAATTCCTTTACGGTAATTTTTACTTTTGGCTCTGCACTGGTATTTTCCTTTCTTTTTTTTGCTTTTGCCGACATAGATTCACCTCCTGTTTAAGAGGGCAGGCACAGATTTTTGTACCCGCCCTTAGACATGTTATTTATATTTTTCTGCTTCTTTCATTCTGCGGTCTAATTCCGTCTGCATCTCTGCAAGGAAATCCTGGGGATTACACTTTTCATAAGCTTCCATATATTCATTCCATGCGCCGTCAAAGTCTTCCGCCATTACAACTTTTGGAAGATACTCATGCTTAATCTCACCCATCTTGGTCCATGCCATACCTCCGTCCGTATCGGCAGTTAAGTTGTTGGAATAACTCCACATAGGATACCATGCGCCGGGTGCCTCGCTTGTGCCTAACATTTCCACATACGTTTTTACGCCGTAAGCGTCAAAACATTCTTTTACATCATCTGACACGCTGTCATAAAACTCTTCTTCCTGCCCATCCGGCTTCATTGCATTTACGCCGTCACGGCTGGTTCCAAGCCACTGTGGGAAATAAGAATATGTACAAAGATGAGCTGCCTTGTAAGCCGTGTCCGCACAGCTTGTACGCATTTCTTCTGTACGGCTGTACTCACCGTTTTCATTTACCTGGTAATCCGTTCCCTCTACTCCCCAGAAACGCAAATCATGTATTTCCTGGGATAATAAATCATCCACAAACTGCAGTGCGCCTTCCACATCATCGCAGCTTACGGTAATAGCAAGTCCTGTACCTGTATTTACCACGCCGCCGGAATTGTGCCACTGGTTTTTCGTGTCTTTGTCAATGGTAATGGGAAGAGGCACATAGCTGCATCCCTGCTGGTCTAATTTGGCTGATTTGATGGCATCTCCTGCCGTGTAGGCGAAATCCCACCACTGGTCAATCATTCCAAGGACACGCCCTGTTGACAATTTTGAAATATACTCATCATAGGTCTGTGTGAAAGATTCCGTGTCTATAATTCCTTTTTTGTATTCTTCATTTAATTTCTGGAAATATTTCACAGCGGTAGGCGTCGTATTGTAATCTATTATTTTTAATTCATTAGGATCTACAATACAGGAGCCGTCATTGGGATAGCCGTCCAAAAACTGCGGGGCATTTTCCAGACAGAAGTAACGCCAGTCATCACAGAGAATGGTATATGGTATATTTTCCGTTCCGTCCTCCATAGTAGGATTAGCCTCCTGATATCTTTCAAGCAAATCGAAATATTCGTCCATGGTACGTATTTCCGGATAGTCTGCCCATTTAAGCACCCTTGTCTGAATCCAGAATGCCTCGTCATTATGGGTACATTCCCTCTCCTGTCCGTATATATTGCTGAACTGGGGAATCCAGTAGATATGTCCGTCCTCCTGGCGTAAAGAATCCCACTCCTGTTCCGTAAAAAATTCTTTGATATTGGGATATTTGTCGATATAATCATCTAATGCCACAAGCGCTCCCGCGTCATATAACTGGGATGTTCCCTGGTCTCCCTCAATAAAATCGGGATAATCACCCCCTGCAATAATGGTTCCTATTGCTTCTTCTGCGGTCTGTCCTGTCAGCCAGGTTTCTTTTACCTTTACCCCTGTCTTTTCCGCGATGATTTGCTGGATTTCATTGTCATCATTAATTTCCGAACCGGGGACTGCAAAAAATGCGGTAAACTCTTTTACCCCCCCCCCGTTTCCTTCCGACTCCTCCGATTTGGAATCTTCTGCATCCACATTGTCAGACGAAGACGGTGTGCTGTCACTGTCGCTGCTGCTTCCACCGCAGCCGGACAAACATGATGCTGCCATTGCCGCCGTAAGCAGTAAACTCACTAATGCTTTTCTTTTCATAAGAAAAACCTCCTCTTTTTTTTCTTAATTTTAACGGGAAAATTACCTGCATACAATCCGGGTAATTATAGATAAAACCATGGTAAATTATAGTTTTTTAATTCCTTGCCTGCCGCCTGTATTTTGCCGGAGTACATCCTTTGGCGTTTATAAACCTGTTTACAAAATAATCCAGGTTACGATACCCCACTTCCTCCGCAATCTCTATGATTTTTTTATCCGTATGGACTAACAGGGAAGACGCTTCTTCCATCCTGATTTCATTCAGATAGTCTTTAAAAGAACAGCCATATTTTTTCCTGAATAACTGTCCTAAATAAGCGCTGTTTACATAATAGGTTTCACTTAATTCCTTTAAGGTAAGATTTTCCATATAGCGCTCTTTCATTTCCCGCTCTACTTCCCCCAGCACGCCTCTTGATACATTTTTTCGAAGCTGGGCTAAGTATTCTGCATACTCCAGGGCAAATCCGCATAAATGCATCCTGCTTCCCCTGGCAGCTCCTTCCCGGAAGGAATGTTCGCTGATGCGCCTTAATATTTCCTCCTGGTTCACATTATCATCCTGTTTTGTCGCCAGATGAATAAGCTGAAATACAAGATAATTGATATTTAACCTGCTGAACTCTCCCATTCCTGCCCCCATTTTCTGCATTTCCTTAAAAAAACCATCCACTGCCCCGCAGATTTTGGCAGGTTCATTTTCTTCAATGGCAAGAATCAGCCTGTCAATCTCATCTTTACAGAGAAAAATCCCTTCGTTTGACACCTGGACTTCCGTTTCATAATAATAGATTTCTTTCTGCTCCAAAAAACCAATGCATGAGCGCAGAATACACACAGTTCCATATGATTTTGCCAAATTGCCGATATCCTCTGTCTGCTTTCCCACCAGCATTACCACCGGCACCTGTATGGCGTCTTTTACATAGGACATAAAACATTCCAGGTATTCCCTTTCTGTTTTATTTTTTTCTTTTGCCATATAGCTGCAGTACACAAATCCCGCATCATAGATTCCTTCCTGCCCCGACACATCAAAAAAACAGTGGTCTCCGTTTTCCTGCAGAAATCCTCTGCATATTTCCACCAGTTTTCTCTGGCATGCCCGTTTATCCTCGTCTGAAATTTCCTCGTCCAGTTTTTTCTCGTCCAAATCAATTTCTATATAGCGCATCACACCGGAAATGTGCATCTGCGCCTTGATATAACCTAAATCCACGCTGTCGTACTTTCCCCGGATTACGGCAATCATATTCCGCTCTAAATATGCCCGCTCCATTTTCTGATTTGCCCTCGTCTTCTCCTCCCTGACCTCTTTTAAGTTTTTTACCTTCCGCAGAATCTCCAAAAGCTGCACCTTTTCAATGGGTTTTAAAATATAATCCGAGCACTCGTAACGGATGGCTTTTTGGGCGTAGGAAAAATCCGCATACCCGCTTAGTATGACAAAATAAGCGTCAGATTTCCCACCTTCCCGAATCTTTTTTAACAGCTCCAGCCCGGATACCCCGGGCATATTAATATCTGCAAAAATAAGGTCTGCCTGATGTTTTTCCAAAAATTTCAGGGCCTCCCTGCCGTCGGATACGGCTCCTGCAATCTCAAATCCCTCCTGTTCCCAGTCAATTAACACTTTTAACCCCTGGAGGATAAACGGTTCATCATCCACAAGCAATACTTTAAGCATCCTGCACTGCGCCTCCTTACGTTCTCAAATACCTGCATGGAAGTTTAATCTGTACCATAAATCCCAAGCTTTCCTCGCCGTCAATTTCAAATTCCGCCTTTCCGTCTGTCTCCATATTCAGCCTTAAACATGCGTTTATCACACCAACACCCTGTTTTTCCTGCAGAAGCTCGATACTGGCATGACGCATTTTCCACAAAAGCATTTCCATTTCCTCTTCACCCATTCCCATTCCCGTATCTTCTATTTCCAAATATAAATCATCTTCCTTTTGGTATAGCCGCACAAAAATCCATCCGGGGGCAGATTTATTTTCTATGCCGTGGACACAGGCATTTTCCACAAAGGTAACAATGGTAAGTTTAGGGATAGTAAAACCCGTGCAGGACTCTTCCACATGAATTTCATAAAACAGTTTATCTCCAAACCGATACTTTTGGATGGCAAGATATGCCCTGACAAACTCCATCTCTTTGCCCACTTCCACTAAATCTTCTCCCCAGTCCACATACTGGCGCATTAACACCGCTAATTTTTCCACCATATCCGCTGTTTCCAGCTCGTTTTTAATGACGCTGTGCATCCGAATGCTCTCTAAGGTATTAAATAAAAAGTGGGGATTTATCTGGCTGCGGAGCGCCAGAAGTTCCGCCCTCTGCCTGGCCACGGTAATTTCCTGCTCTTTAATCCTGTTTTTGTATACAATCTGGATTAGGGAATTGATTCTCTCTGCCATTTTGTTGTAACTTAACATTAAACTGCCAATCTCATCCCTGCCCTGTATCTGCTCTATCCCCATTAGGTTTTCGTCATCCATATTTTTAAATGTATCCCGCAAAATGCGAAGCCTTACCGTAAAAGACCGGTGGAGAAAAAGCAGCATAAGAATGGGAAATACGGCATTGGTAAGGACAAGAAACAGAATAATGGGCAGGTTTTTCCGGATTTCTTTGATTACTCCTGTTTTCTCATTCATGACACAAATCTCCATCCTGGCGCCGTACATTTCCAGCGTCTTTTGAAATCCCACCTGCCCCGCATGATGAAAATCTTCAAAATCCTTGCCTATGCTTGCGTAGTTTCCGTTGGACAAAACGATTTTCCCGTCACAGCACACAAAAACATCCATGGAATAGTTCATCTCTTTGAAATAACGGTTGATTCCCCCGTAGTCCAGTTCAAGAACCAGAAATTTTTCCCTCTCCTTCCTGTAATAATCCATTCTGCGTATAAACATTATTTTTCTCTGAGGGACTAAGGATGAATGACTGCTTCCGTCAAATCCGAAATACAGCATCTGTTTCTGCCCAAATTCTGTAAATTCTTTATACCATTCCTCATTTACCGCCCTGTCCATTGTGATAAAACCGCCGCCGTTGACCATGGTGTCATTGTCGCTGTACAGGGTAAGCTTCATGTTATTTAACAGGGAGATATCATCTGTCCAGATACTCTTTTTTAACCTCTGGTAGCTTGTAACGTAATCGTATGCATCTACATAATTCCTGTCCAGAAAATCGTATAATTCTTTATCCGTATAAATATTTTTGCCCACCTGGTCAGCCTGGTCAATCCTGCTGCTTAAACTGTATCCCACAGCATTTGCAATATCTTCCATCTCGTTGCTGCGGGATATGTTTTCCGACCGGATGACAATCGTTACAATGATGCTGTCTGTAATTACCAAGGGAAGCAAAATACACAGAATATACAGTACAAAAAATTTTTTTCTGATACTGTAATCGTCCATGCGGCGCTCCAGCTTATCTAAAATATACTTCATACTCATAACCCGCTTTATAAAGGATTTTCCGTCTTACTCCACATAACCGAATCCGAGAATCGTGCACTGTTTTTTCCTGTCCTCTTCCTCCACGGAAATCTCCACATGATGCATTCTGCTTACATCCTCTTTCAAAATAATCATGGCATTGCAGTGAAGCCACCCGTTCACATAAGGGTCCGCCGTCCGGACAAATTTACCGTCCACATAAATATGTGCTTTCGCCGCGTCCGTTTCCCCGGAATCCTTAAACACCAAAAGAAGTGCCCTGCATGGAATATCCATACAAAAATGTGGTTCTCCCCCAAGATTTCCTCTGTATTGCCAGTTATAGGGGAACTGGGGAATCTGCTCTAACTCCCCGTCCATCTCCACGCTTTGCAGGACTTTATCAGTATATGTAAAACCTCCCGGCATCACCACGGCCCCCGGACAGGGATTGTTTTTATCCATCAGTTTCACATGTTCAAATGTATTCCCTATGAGGGGCGGATTTTCCAACAGGTCTTTTTTGCCCTCCCCCGTTTCCCTGCTTTCGGCCTTATTTACCATGGAAAAGGCATATTCCAAACAGTCTGCCATAATCCTGTGCCCGATATTGGACGGATGGAACATATCGTAAAAAAACTGGTTCTTGGACAGAACTTTTTTGTCTTTGTCATAAAACTGGGGCGTTACTCCGTTTTTTATGCTCACCATGGGAAGGTTATAATGCCTGCCTATGGGAATCATCCGTTCCTGAAGATTTTCATCATTGGCAAACACAGAAAAAAGCAAAAGGACAGCCGGCTTGCCGGGAAGGCCCAGGGCCTTTCTTACAAGGCTTTCATAGCAGTCTCCCTTTGTCTCGTCCCCCTCGTCATTGACTGCAAATTCAATGACAAGAATATCAGGGCTCACGCTGCCGTCCCTTAATACGTCCCTGTCAAACCGTATGATTCCCAGTTCCGAGGGTGTGCCTCCCACCCCTGCCTTAATAAAATGTACGTTGTCCCCCTTCCCAAACAGTCTGCGGAAACGAAGATACGACTGATAGGCATAACATTCCGTGTGAATAGGCACTGCCCCGGCTCCCTGGGTGATGGAACCGCCAATATATGCCAAAGTAACATCCTGCCCCTCTTCTGCCTTTTGAATGGCTGCCTGTAATCTGGACGGGTCTCCCGTGGAAATCAGGGAATTTTCAATCATCTGCCTGTATTGCAGAGAAGTAAAATCCACTTCATCCTCCTCTTTTGCCTGCGGGGCATGGAACCCTTCATTTAAATAGAGGCGTACACTAAGCTCTGCCGTCTCCCCGGCTTTTTCCAAAATCACTTTAATCTGCCCCGGTATCCCGTCATCCTCACTCCATTTGGCATCCTTCAGATAAATTCTCTGCTCTCTGCCGTCTCCTTTCACATCTGCCCGAAGGTTTGTGCCGCCGCCATACATATCTTTTTTTCCGTACATCTGAAAAATAAATTCCCCTGTTTCCTCCGGGTCGTTAGTTTCCAAGGAAACGCCTATGCTGTGCACAAGTTTTTTAAGACCCTCTACGCTCCTTAACAATTCCAGTTCTTCTTCGTCTGTAATTCCCCCTGTAATACGGGCACTGTTTACAAGCCTTTCCGAATCCTGGTATAAAAACTGGATTCCGCCGCCCTCCTCTCTTTTGGTACCGTAAATTTCTTTATTTTTGATAATGTAAAAAAACTCCCGCATTTTCTCCGGGTCTTTTGGCGCCGCCGGTCCAATCATATTTCTTCCTCCTTCTTTATCTGTTTTACCAAAAAGGATTCCTCCGGTCCAAGGTAAGACTCTTTAAACTCCCTGTCCCTCAGGGAAATCCTTATCTGTTCCAATACAACTCCCGGTTCCATAGCCTCTATGGACAACTCCTGCTCCCCTTTTCCAAAGAAAAGGAAAGCGCTGCTGCTTCTGATTTGATTTAACACTCCATCCGCCCACAAAGGGTCTCTTTCATTTCCGGCAAGATATTTTGACGGAAGGATTTCCAATAATTTTCTCTCCCCCCTGTGATTGTCCAATACCAGCCGGAGGGGTTGGCCTGGGGTGGGGGGATTTGTGGGGGCTGTAAGAACCTGCACCCGGTATACCCCTTCCTCCTGCAGCCAAAAACGGTATGTGAGGGAAGGTTTCTCCTCCTCCTGTTGAAACGAAGCCCCCACGGGAAATACTTTGACCCCTGCACCGTATTTTCCATATCCTTCTATGACCCGAAAGGCTCCCCCTGCCACATCCTTCTTTCCGGCAAAATGTTCTGCCCCTATGATAATTCCCTCCGGGGAAGGCAGAAAGGTCATGGGGGAAAGCCCTTTTGTCTTAACACCAGCCCCCAGGATATCCAATGCCACCTGTGTTTCCCTGTCTTTTACAAAAAGCCTGGTATGCCAGATTTTTGGGGAGAGTTTTTCCCGCACACATCTAATCTTTACCCTTGTCAGGTTTAACACATCCCCCTTTGCCGGGGAAATTTCAAGCCAGCAGGGAATCTGCCCCTTCTCATCCTGTATGGTGTAATGAAGAATGCCCTCCCCCTCATTTGCCACCTCTAAAACCACCTCCTCCACTCCGGCATAAAGGAAATCATGAATCTCTATGACCTCCGGCATACCGTAATTTTTGCAGGAGGTATGCAGGGAATCACTTCTGGATACGGACATGCGGGGGGATAAAACCGGAGTCACGATACATGTGTAAGGATACCGGCAGCCGTCTTCATTCCACTTGCGAAATCCCACATGGGGCGCAAGCTGCATCCCGTCCCATTTTCCCTCCGAAAACAGGGAAAATTCAAAGGAAAGCTCCCTGTCTTTAACAATGCATTCTCTGACTAAATCCCCGTAAGCATTTGCCGCCTTTCTTCCCTGTCCGGCATACTGCATATTTTTTCCGGCATACAGAAACATTTTTAACAGATTCATGCTTGCCATGGCCGGGTAATGCACCATGCTGTAATAGGCATCCCGGGCCGTTCCCTTTAGTTTTCCTGCAATGTTTTGGGATAAATCCTCCACGGCAGAAACTCTCTCTAACAGTCTCTCCGTTTCCCTGTAATGGCATGGATGGTAAATCCCTTCATGCAGAGATTCCGGCCTGCGCAGGCTGTTGATATCTATATACTCCGTGAATACCCGTCCAATCTCCTCCCTGATGCCGGCGGAGGCCCCGGGAAAATTTTTCCCTGCCCACTCCCTTGTATATTCCCTGTAACTGTCCGAATTGCCGCCGCCCCATTTGTCATAGTCATATGCCAATGCCATAAAATACGAAAGGGGCACTTCGTGAAACTTTATATCTCCTGCATTTACAATCCATGCCTCCCTGATGCCGTACTCGTATGCCGTACACATCTGCTCCCATATTTTTGACAGCGGGGTGGAATCCACCCACTCGTAGGATACAGGCCCGCCGTGGTAATCCAGATGGTAATACATTCCCAATCCGCCTTTGTGGGTTCTCTCTTTTTGCCCCGGCAGTGTGCGCATATACCCGAAATTATCTTCACAAAACATAAGGATGACGTGTTCCAGTTCCGAATCATCCATCAGCTTACAGCTTTTTTCTCCCCCTTTTGTGTCTCCGTAAAAATACTGTTCCACTTCTTTATAAAGGACAAAAAGCTGGGGAACCTGCGTCAAATCTTCCTTCACCTGTTCTTTAATCAGTTTCCTCTGTTTATGAATAATATCCTTTAAAAGACTTATGTTTTCTTCCAGAGAAGCATCTTCCCCAAGCATGGAAGTATCCCGCATCCCCCGCATACCAATGGTTATGATGTTCTCATATTTTCCGCTTCTTTTAAGGCCATCCTCCCAGTATTTTAAAAGACCTTTTTCATTGGTATAAAAATTCCATTCATTGCCGTAGGGCGAATCTGCGCCCCTGACTTTGTCCCATTCCTCGCTTGCCCTTAAACAGGGTTCATGGTGGGAATAGCCTATGACAACACCGTAAATGTCCGCCAATTCCTCGTTGCCGCTTCCCGGGCCGTCTATGGGAAATGACGCACTCCACATGGCGGGCCAGAGATAATTGCCCCTCATCCTAAGGAGAAACTCAAATACTTTTTTGTAGGCCTCCTGGCAAAATCCGCCAAAATGCCTGTTTACCCATGTACCGAAACAGGGCCACTCATCATTGATAAAAAATCCCCGATAACGCACACTTGGCTCTTTGGAAACCTGCTCCAAATCTTTCCCCGCAGTAATAATATTTCTTTTTTGCGGAAATACGTCACCCCAGTCGCAAAGAGGGGTGACGCCGATATACTCCGATAAGGCGAACATACCGTAAATCGTCCCCCGCTTATCGCTTCCGGCAAT
Source organism: uncultured Lachnospiraceae bacterium (assembly GCA_947630855.1). Classification (GTDB taxonomy): domain Bacteria; phylum Bacillota; class Clostridia; order Lachnospirales; family Lachnospiraceae; genus Roseburia_B. The sequence goes on along the minus strand of CANRJF010000019.1, from coordinate 6,641 downwards.
AACAAGCCCTTTTTTTACAAAGGAAAAAGGATATTCCACAATCTGTATGAGAAACACTTCCCGTTTCCCTTCCAACTGTTTTAGATTCATCTTTTTTTCCCGGGCCATTTCCTCAAGCAAAGGGCTTTTTCCTATGGTGCCGCACAAAATTACCTGACCGGACGGATTTTTATGAAATTCCTCCAAAGAAATACATGAAGGCTTTTTCCCTGTAACCTTTTCAAAATCCCCTGCCACCGTATCCGCAATGCGCTTTACTCCCTCATATGCTTCCTTTTCCACCAGTATGGGAACTGCCTCCTGCCCTGCATAAAGTTCCATATGATTTCCCTGCTCCTTTTAATATTCTGTCTCTTTTTCTTCTCCGGTTTTAATGATCTGAAAAACATCCACTTTGCGCCCTGTCAATTTTTCGCTTACCTCATCCGGCTGCCCGCCGCCGATGGAAAGGGCATATTCCCCCGGCCTGACTACACACTTCCCCTCTTCTGTAATGATGGCAAAATCCCTGGGCGTCAAGGTAAAGACTGCCTTTTTTTCTTCCCCCGGCTGCAATGTTACAGTTTCTGTCTTCTTTAACTGCCAGGAAGGCTCATAATCCTCTGCGTCCATATGTTTTATGTATACCTGCACACTTTCATAAACCGTATATTTCCCGTTGTTTACTGCCGTTGCTTCAATGATGGCATTTTCCGAAACATCCCGTACCACCCTGTCAACTTTTGCGTCTTTGTATAAAATCTGGGAATAGGAAAGTCCATAGCCGAAGGGATAAAGGATATTGCCCTTTGCATAACGGTAGGTTCTCTTTGCCATACTGTAATCTTCAAAATCCGGCAGTCCCTTTGTATCCCTGTAAAATGTCACCGGAAGTTTGCCTCCCGGGGAATCTTCCCCAAATAAGACCTGGGCAATAGCCCGTCCTCCCCGCGCTCCCGGATACCAGACATCCAGTATGGCGTCCACATGCCCGTCTGCCCATGACAAATCCATGGCGCTGCCTGCCAATAAGAGGAGAATCACCGGTTTTCCCATACCTGCCGCCTGCTCTAAAAGTTCCTGCTGAAGACCGGGAAGTTTTAATTCCGGTTTATCCCCGCTGGCATATTCATTTCCCGCATCCCCTTCTTCCCCTTCTATGGTGGCGTCCAATCCCAGACAGAGAATCACAAGGTCTGCCCGTTCCGCCATAATCAAGGCTTCTGCAAATCTGTCTTTTTCCTCCGCCAAAAATTCCACTTTATCTTTATAGAGATGGCAGCCCTGGGCATAAAGCACTTCTGCCTCGTCTCCCACATACTCCCGGATTCCTTCTAAGGGGGTAATATACTGGGAAGACGTACCCACATAATTCCCTAAAAGCGCATCCCTGGAATCGGCATTGGGCCCAATCACTGCAATTGTCTTATATTTTCCTTTCTGTAATGGAAGGATGCCGTTCTTGTTTTTTAAAAGTACCATGCTTCTTTTGGCCGCTTCCAACGCCAATTCCACATGCTCTTTACACTCCACCTTTTCATAGCCCAAATGTTCATGGGGGGAAGGGTATTCCTCAAACATGCCCAGACGGATGCGGATGTCCATGAGACGCTCCACCGCCTCTGTAATCATCTCTTCTTTTATCAGATTTTTTTCGTAAGCCTCCCCCAAAAACTCATAGGTACAGCCGCAGTTTAAATCACAGCCGTTTCCTACTGCCAGCGCCACGGATTCTGCCGGGCTGTCTGTCACATGATGGTTCTCATGGAAATCTTTCACTGCCCAGCAGTCCGATACCACATGGCCCTCAAATCCCCATTCTTCCCGTAAAATATCACGAAGCAGTGTTTTGCTTCCGCAGGCAGGCTCCCCGTTTACACGGTTGTACGCCCCCATAACTGCCTCAACCCCTCCGTCTTTCACACAGCGCTTAAAGGCATATAGGTATGTATCATACAAATCATGTTTGGAAACTTTTGCGTCAAACCGGTGCCGCAGGGCTTCCGGCCCGCTGTGCACTGCAAAATGCTTGGCACATGCCGCCGCCTTTAAGTGGTCCGGGTCTTCCCCCTGCATACCCTTGATAAAGGATACTCCCAATTCTCCTGTAAGGAACGGGTCTTCCCCAAAGGTCTCATGGCCTCTGCCCCACCTGGGGTCTCTAAAAATATTGACATTGGGCGCCCAAAATGTAAGCCCCTTATAAATGCCCCTGTCTCCCCGGCGGGAAAATTCATTATATTTTGCCCTGCCTTCTGTGGAAACCACGTCCCCGATTTTATATAATAAATTCCTGTCAAAAGAGGCTGCCAGTCCGATTGCCTGGGGAAACACCGTGGCAACTCCTGCCCTGGCCACTCCGTGGAGTGCCTCATTCCACCAGTTATATTCAGGAATCCCAAGCCTTTCTATGGCGGGGGAATTAAACAGCATCTGGCTCATTTTCTCTTCCAACGTCATCTTTTCCACTAATTTTTTTGCTGCCTCTCTCGTATATTCACTCATACTATGCCACCTCACATTATTTTTTTATCCATTCACCTTTTGCAATGGGAGTTTACAGTTTTATAATTTGCTGATATTATACATATAGTTATACAGATTTTTAAGAAAGAAGGGTTTATATGCAAAATCCGGACAAACTTTCCAATAATCCTCCTGCTGATTCCGGCTTTCAGCGCATTGTGGAAGCAAACCAGGAAAAAGTGTCTTATCCCCAGGATTCCTCTGTGCTGCTGTGGATTAACAGAGAAGCCGAAAATTATTCTCTCCATTGGCACAATGCCGTAGAAATCATTATGCCTATGGAGGGGAGTTACCATGTTACTGCCGGAAAAGACTCTTACCCTCTGGCTGCCGGGGACATACTGATTATTCCAGCCGGGGAACTTCACGCCCTTGAGGCGCCTTTAGAAGGCGTACGGTTAATCCTGTTGTTTGATCTCTCGCTGTTGTCCCAATTACATCATTTCCCCAATCTGCTGCCGCTGCTGTCCTTCCCGCTGTACTTTGCCGCCCAGAAAAACGACCCGTTTTATGAAACACAAAAGAAACTGCTGCTGGACATATATGGGGAGTACATGAAAAACGATTCCTTCAGTGAGTTTAAAATTTATTCTTTCATACTGCAGTTGTTGGCGGAAATCGGCAGAAACCATATCCGGCAGAATACGGAACTGCCTACTTTCAGCCCCCATAAACAGTTGGAATACATGAATAAATTCAATATTGTATTCCAATTTATCAACACCCACTATACAGAACCTATTACATTAGAACAGGCTGCCGGTGTAGCCTGTTTCTCCAAATACCATTTTTCCAGGCTTTTTAAACAGTACACCGGCACAACTTTTTACGACTATCTCACCTTCAGGCGGATACGCAGAGCTGAGGAACTATTGTCCTCCTCAAGATATTCTATTATTGATGTGGCGCTTGCGTCCGGCTTTTCCGGTACTGCCACCTTTAACAGAGCCTTTAAAAAGCTAAAGAACTGCACACCCACCGAATATTGTGCCCTCTGCCGCTCAGATAACAGGGCAGACGGGTAAGCAGCCTGTATCCTTTTTTATTTCTGTGTAAAAGGATTTTCCGTAGCATAAGGCAGGCTAACCGGCTGGTTGTAATTAATGTCCTCCATGGGTACGCCAATATATTTAAACACTTCAAACAGTGCTTTTCCATGATGTCCGAAAGCAACTGCCCCATGGTGGGGATAATTTTTTTCAATCAAAATGTGGCGATAAAACCTGCCCATTTCCCTGATGGCAAATACGCCAATGGAACCGAAGGAACGTGTCGCTACCGGAAGCACCTCACCTTGCGCCACATATGCGCGCAACTTACAGTCCGCCGTAGACTGAAGACGGAAAAATGTAATATCTCCCGGTATAATATCACCCTCAAGCGTTCCGTTGGTAACTTCTTTTGGCAGGCTTCTTGCCATAATCATCTGGTTTTTCATCTCATGTCCCGATAATTTGCATGAACAGGTATTTCCGCAATGGAAGCCCATAAATGTGTCCGTATGCTTATAATCAAATTTGTTCCTGATAGATTCCTCATACATATCCTTAGGCACAGAATTATTGATATCCAAAAGCGTTACCGCGTCCTCACTTACACAAGTGCCTATGTATTCACTTAACGCGCCATAAATATCTACCTCGCAGGATACAGGGATGCCCCGTCCTGTCAGCCGGCTGTTTACATAACATGGCACAAATCCAAATTGTGTCTGGAATGCAGGCCAGCACTTTCCGGCAATTGCCACATACTCCCTGTATCCCTTATGTTCCTCTGCCCAGTCCAAAAGCGTCAGCTCATATTGCGCCAGCTTTTCCAAAATCTCCGGTTTTTTATTTCCTGCGCCAAGTTCGTTTTCCATATCTTTCACAACCTGGGCAATCCTCTTGTCGCCTGCATGTTTATGAAAAGCCTCAAACAAATCCAGTTCTGAATTTTCCTCAATCTCTACGTCAAGATTATAAAGCTGTTTTATAGGCGCATTGCACGCAAGAAAGTTAAGGGGTCTTGGCCCAAATGATATGATTTTCAGTTTTGAAAGGCCCACCAGCGCCCTTGCAATGGGCAGAAACTCATGAATCATATCCGCACAGTCCTGTGCGTCCCCAACGGGATACTCCGGAATATATGCACCTACATTCCTAAGCTTTAAGTTATAACTTGCATTCAGCATACCGCAGTATGCATCCCCCCTGCCCTGTCTTAAGTCATTCTGGGTTTCCTCTGCCGCTGCAATAAACATCTTCGGCCCTTCAAAATGCTTTGCAAGCAGGGTTTCGGAAATCTCCGGCCCAAAATTCCCCAGATATACACATAATGCATTACAGCCTGCTTTCCTGATATCTTCTAGGGCCTGAACCATATGGATTTCACTCTCCACAATGCAGACGGGGCATTCGTAAATGTCCTCCTTATCATACTTGCCGGCGTATGCTTCCACAAGCGCCTGACGCCTGCCTACTGACAGCGACTCAGGAAAACAGTCCCTGCTTACTGCCACAATCCCTACTTTTACCTTTGGAATATTGTTCATTTCAAATCCTCCTGTTTTTTATATTTTTATAATATTTTTTTGAATAAGGGCTTACATGCAGGATAAATATTCTTATACTGCTGATAACGCGCCTCATATTTTTCTGCAAGTTCCTTATCAGGCGTGATGGTATCTACTGTTTTCACAATCTTCTCACAAGCCTCCTCCACGCTGGAATATTCGCCGCATGCCACTGCCGCAAGCATAGCGCCTCCCAGTGACGGCCCTTCTTCCGCTTCCAGAATATCCAGCTTTATGTTCAAAACATTTGTTATTATTTTTTTCCACAGCGGGCTTTTTGCCCCGCCGCCGCATATTTTTGTTCGTTCAATTTGTATACCAAGGGATTTTACCACTTCCAGACAGTCTCTCAGCGCAAACGCCACGCCTTCTAAGACAGCCTGCGTCATGTCCGCCCGCACAGTATCCATGGTCATGCCTATAAAAACCCCTCTTGCATCCGGGTCATTATAAGGTGAACGCTCTCCCATAAGATAGGGCAGATAATAAACATGATTTTCACCCAGCTTTGTAATCATTTCCTGCTCTTTGGCATAATCCTTACTGCCTATGATTTCATCCATCCACCACTTATTGCAGGAAGCCGCCGAAAGCATACACCCCATAAAATGGTATGCGCCGTTGGCATCACAAAAAGCATGGAGCGCATTATTTTTGTCCACGCCAAATTTTTTTGACGCCACAAATACCGTTCCGCTTGTTCCCAGAGAAATATTGCAGCTTCCGTCACCTACAACGCCTGCGGCCACTGCCGCTGCCGCATTATCTCCTGCCCCTGCCGCCACTTTTACATTATTCCCAAGGCCAAGCTGTGCGGCGGTTTCCGGCAGGATGGTTCCCACACATTCATAACTTTCATAAAGCCTGGGAAGCATCTCCTGGGAAATACCACAGATATCACACATTTCTTTTGACCACATACGTTTTTCCACATTTAAAAGCAGCATGCCGGAAGCATCCGACACATCCGTACAATGCACGCCGGTAAGCCTGTATGCAAGATAATCTTTCGGAAGCATGATTTTGCTTATTTTGGCAAAATTGTCAGGCTCGTTTTTCTTTACCCACAATATCTTAGGAGCTGTAAAACCTGTAAATGAAATGTTTGCCGTATATTTTGAAAGGTTTTCTTTCCCGATTTTATTGTTGAGATAATCATTCTCCTCTTTCGTCCTTCCATCATTCCAAAGTATGGCGGGACGAATAACACAATCTTTGCTGTCCAGCATCACCAGGCCATGCATCTGGCCGCCAAAGCTCAGGCCTGCCACCTCAGACCGATCAAAACCCTCCAGTAATTCTTTCAGCCCTGCCATTGTCTCCCTGTACCAGTCCTCCGGCTCCTGTTCGGACCAGCCGGGATGTGGAAAATGTAAAGGATATTCCCTTGAAACAGTATTCTTCACTTTCCCGCTCTTATCCATCAAAAGCAGTTTAACTGACGAAGTTCCCAAATCAACTCCTATGTATAGCATCTTATTACCTCCCAAGTTCTTCTATAATTATATCTGTTCAGTACCTTCACAGATACAATGCAAAAATGCATGAAAATCGCTTCGCGATGGCATTTTTGCACGCCTGA
>CANRJF010000018.1 GCA_947630855.1 uncultured Lachnospiraceae bacterium | reverse complement strand
AGCAGAAGCAGAAGCTGCCAAGGGACAATAAGCCCTGACAGCTTTCTATTATGTCTGGCTATGGTGTGAAAAGTAACAATATTTCCAAATATTCTCTCCAAATCTTTAAATTTTTTCTTGACAGGCAATGCTTTTTCCTGTACCATAGACACAAGAAAGAAACGAAGTTTACTACCGTACAGCTATTGCTCATGCGGCTTGCTCGTTTCTTTTTTTGTCCTTACCAGATCATACAGATAAAACTTCCCGTCTGCATCGCATCTTACAAGCATCCTCGCCCCAAAAATGTTATAACGCTCCAGATTCCCATCTTCATCATAGACCGGTATCCCAAATCTTGTGTTATAACGGTACCAGCCAAATTTTGCCTTTGCCCCATGTCTGTTTTCATAATCCGGGTACTGTGTCCTGTCTGATGCAATCTGGATAAGCTCGCCAATTGCGGGCGTTATATTCGCCTTTGCCTTCATATTCGCACCCTTTAATCCCTTTGTGTCATTTGAGTGGCTGAACTCATCCGGGAAATCAGAGCCGATATATATTTTTTCCGAAGTTTCTGCTATTTCAAAATATTCCCCAATATACTCTTTCAGATACTGCTCTACCTCGTTCCAGTCTACCCCTCTCCTCGACTTGAATCTAATATCATTGATAAGGACAATTTTTGAGCCTTCCAAATCCGTTACAATGCTGACGTTTTTATCCATATACCGCCTGTCCTTTCCATTATCGTATCAGACATCTTTCGACACCTGATACGATTTTACCACAGATAACACAATTATACTATGATTTTTTCAGCTTCTCTCTCTTCTTTTGTTCCGCAATTTCATGTAAATTTGTGTTATAGAGCTTATAAAGGCTCGTGTCCTTTCTAATCTGATTATCGAACGGAATCACCACATTTCCACACTTGAGAAGTCCCATACCAGACTGGCTGTTAGTTACGAATCAAAGCTGTGCATCCGATACCCCGATAACTTCTGCCATCTTGGAGCTGTCTGTATTCGCCTGCTTTAAGAGTGCCACAAACTCACTGTTTGCAAGCATTGTAATCGGACTAAGCTCTGTTCCAAGGTCTCTGATACCATATACAACAAATCTGTTATCCACATCCACATTTGTCTGATGATTGAAAATGTTAAGTGACCCATTTACAAAAAGCTCAAGTGATAAAGCAATCTCTTTTGTTTCTTCCTCCGGCTGTGCCATAAGAATGTCATAGAAGTCACTCATAACAGGGATATACTTCTCTCTGCTTCTTGCGATGTCAATATACATCTTTCTTACGCATCGGTCAATGATGGACTTCTGACGGGAATTAAGACTATGTGGCTAATACCAAAGAACGCAGAGAAACCTATCGACGCGCAAAGAAAAAGAAATCTTAAAGCGTCATCATAGCCACAGCTATCAAAATACTTTATCAAAGGCAATGTGCAGCTTCAAGTTGCTAAAAAGCACAGCAAAATTGATAGATCAGAACACTTAAAACATCTATAATGGCATTATCAATCAAAAACCTCGCGGCAGCCGCCCAACGGGAAGTCAAAGACACGCTGCAAGCTGACGGGGCATCAAACTTGCAGCTCTGCAGGGCAGCGGGGTTTTTGATTTATCTATTGTGGCTTTCTCCGTCTGTAAGCGGGAAGAAGCTGTTAATAGTTTTCCACTCTTGTATTTATATTTCCTCCTGCGAAAGCAAAATCAATACTCCTTCGTAATATCCTCCACACCATACTCTTCCATAAATTCTTTCAGCTCCCTGTCGTTTCGCACAAATGCCACTTCATGAAACTGCCCGGTGGCAATATCCTTAAACCCTGCCACCTGCTCCCCGTTACAGATACTGCACTTAAGGACTGCTTTCTGGTTCTCCCTGTCAAAAGTTTTTTTCTCTTTTTTTACTTTTCTGCCAAACATGTCTTCTCCTCCATAATTTCCCGCAGCAGTCCAACGCCCTGCACCATCTGCTCTTCGCTTAAACCGCCGTATCCCAGCAGCAAAATGGGATATTCATTATCTTCTATTTTACTTCCGGGAATCTGATACTCCTCCAATGTATATACCAAAACACCTTTTTCTTTTGCCCGGCTTACAACATACTCCTGACGCAAATCTGTGTCCACTTCCACCAGAAGATGCATTCCCGCATTATCCCCGTATATATTTTTTACCCATTTTTCCCTCCTCAGCAACCCCAGGAAAAAATCATGTTTTCCCTTATAGACACCCCGCATACGGTTTAAATAACGCTGAAAATATCCCCGGGCAAGAAACTCAGTGAGAACCATCTGCTGCTCTTTCGGTACGGTGGAAGAATAAAAACCACAGTTTTTATTGTATCTATCCAACAGCTTTTCCGGCAGCACCATGTAACTGACACGCACGGAAGGGCTGATGCTTTTGGAAAATGTTCCTATATAGATTACACTGCCCCACCTGTCGTTTCCCTGAAGAGAAGGAATGGGCTTTCCCTTATAACGAAACTCGCTGTCGTGGTCATCCTCTATAATATAGCATTCCTTCTGCCCCGCCGCCCAGTTTAAAAGTTCCAGCCTTCTTTTCAAAGGCATCACCGTCCCCATGGGAAACTGGTGGGAAGGCATGGTATACACAATATCCGGCATGGTTCTTTTTATTTCTTCCATGGAAATCCCTCCCTCATCCATGCCTGTGGGAAAAATTTCATACTTCACATTGCAAAAAGTTCGGTAAGCCTTAAGGTAGGTGGGATTTTCCATTGCCACTTTTCTTTTTTCTCCCAAAACCTGAGCTAAAAGAATCAGCAGATATTCATTTCCCGCCCCCACAATTATCTGTTCCGGGACGGCATTTACCCCTCTGGCATGGTAGAGATAATTGCACACTGCCCTGCGCAGTTCCCATTCCCCTGCCGGTTCACCGGATAAAAAAGGCTCCGGGTTATCTGCGGACAAAATTTCCCTGGATAATTTTCTCCATGCATTATAGGGAAAATACCCCATCTCATTGCCGTCCGGGGAAAAAACAATCTCATAACTATCCTTCTTTTTCCTGGGAAAATCCTGCAAGCCCATTTCCCTGTCCCGTTTTTCTCCTGCAAGATACAACTTGGAAATATCGCTGGCATAATATCCCCGGCATTTTTCCGCCTCCATATATCCTTCCGAGAGAAGCTGTTCGTATGCCAGTTCCACCGTACTTCTTGACACCTGCAAATGCTTTGCCAAAATGCGAGTAGACGGTAATTTTTCCCCACAGGAAATCTTACCGTCTTCTATCTGCTCTCTCACATATTGATAAATCTGCTGGTACAGCGGTTTTTTAGAATTGTTATCCAGATGAATCATCAATTCATACATAAACTGTCCCTATTTTTCTTCCGATTCCTTCCTAATCTGCTCCACAATATAAGTCTTCAGCTCCAGTGCCTTATCTTTAATCCTGCGCTCCGCAGTTTGGGACTGCAGGATATTCTGAACCGACTTTGAGGCATAGGAATACTGCTTAAAACTAAAAGCCATGCAGGCTAAAAGATAATCCATAGAATATGTATCCATGCCGCATATAGGAAAATCTTCCGATGCAACAGCTTTCTGGAATCCCTCAAAAGCTTCCTTGTAAAACTCATTGTATGCATCTTTTGCCTCTGCCTTTTTCCCTTTCTCCTCCTGGGTATTTTCGGGAAGTTCCTTTATCAAATCACGGTACAGCCAGGCAATCTTTAAACAGGTATATGCCTTCTCGCTGTTTCTTGCATGTTTTACAATAGAACAGTATAACGCTAATTTGTAACGGGTAATGGCAGTTTCCAAATCAAAAATATCCGGCTCTTCCTCTTTGTTGCGGACAAAATTCACGCAAATCTGCTCTCTGACCAGATTAATCTGTCCCTTTGTAAGGTGCCCGAAAAACTGGCTCATAGCGGAATACCCGCAGCATGGGCAGCAGTATACCCCATATTTCATAGGGTCAATATCCTGATACCTGGGGCGAAGGTCAAAATCCGGCTGCAAACGTTTTAACTTTGTATTTTTTACTGCTTTTACATAAAATTCCTTTGTACATACAACACATTGAACCTTTTTTGGAAAAAGATAATCCAATTCGGATTGAGGCTGCGCCTGGGTTTCTTTTTCCTTCCTTCCCGCCCCTTTCCCCGTCTTCTTTGTAGAATCTTCATACATCTCTTTTTCCGCTTTTTGGGCCCTCTCCGAATTGATTCCAAACTTCTCTAACCCTGCCAATAAATTCATACCTAATCCTCCTAAATTATCTATTATCTGGTAACCGATAAGAACTCTTTAAAGATACAATCCTGTTAAATACCGGATACTCTTTTGTACTGTCTTTCGCATCCACGCAGAAATATCCCTGCCTTACAAACTGAAAACTGTCATAAGCTTCTGCATTGGCCGCATAAGGCTCCACATAGCAATCTTTTAAAACAGTGAGTGAGTTGGGATTTAAATTCAGACTGCCATCTTCATTATACACCCCAAGTTCTTCATTTACAATATTCTCATAAAGGCGGACTTCTGCTTTTCTTGCCGTGGAAGCCCCTACCCAGTGAATTGTCCCTTTCACCTTTCTTCCGTCCGGGCTTACACCGCCCCTGCTTGCCGGGTCGTAAGTACAGTGTATCTCCGTAACTTTGCCGCTTTCATCCTTAACAAAACTGTTACAGGTCACAAAATATGCCTGCATAAGACGGACTTCATTGCCCGGGAACATGCGGAAATATTTTTTTGGAGGCACTTCCATAAAATCCTCCCTGTCAATGTAAAGTTCCCGTTCAAACGTAACTGTATGGCTGCCCAAAGACTCATTTTCCATGTTATTGACAACGGTAAGTTCCTCTTTTTCACCTTCCGGATAATTATCAATAATTAATTTGACAGGGTCAAGCACAGCCATGACCCGTGCCCTTTTCAATTTTAAATCTTCCCGTATGCAGTATTCCAGCATAGCATAATCTACGGAACTGTTGCTTTTGGAAATCCCGCAAAGTTCCACAAAACGCCGGATGGATTCAGGTGTAAAACCTCTTCTTCTAAGGGCTGCAATGGAAACAAGCCGGGGGTCGTCCCATCCGTCCACAATGCCCTCCTCCACAAGACGCTTAATGTAACGCTTTCCTGTCACCACATTGGTAAGGTAGAGCTTGGCAAATTCAATCTGCTTTGGCGGATTCTCATACTCCACCTCCCGTACTACCCAGTCATAAAGGGGCCTGTGGTCTTCAAATTCCAGGGTACATATGGAATGAGTAACTCCCTCAATGGCATCCTCTATCGGATGGGCAAAATCATACATAGGATAAATGCACCACTTATCTTTTGTATTGTGATGTTCCATATGCGCCACACGATAGATAACAGGGTCGCGCATATTCATATTGGGAGATGCCATATCAATCTTTGCCCTTAGAACTTTTTCCCCGTCCTTGTAAATTCCGTCCTTCATCTCCCCAAAAAGCTTAAGATTCTCCTCTATGCTTCTCTTAGAGCCCGGGTCTTCCCTGCCGGCTTCTGTCAAAGTCCCTCTGTATTCACGTATCTGTTCCCCGGATAAATCCGACACATAAGCCTTTCCCTTTTTAATCAGCTTTACGGCAGCCTCATACATCTGGTCAAAATAATCCGACGCAAAAAAAAGCCTGTCCTCCCAGTCTGCCCCTAACCACTGCACATCTGCCTTAATGGATTCCACAAATTCCACCTTTTCTTTTGTGGGGTTTGTATCGTCAAACCGCAGATTAAATTTGCCGCCGTATTCTTCCGCCAAACCGTAATTTAAAAGAATGGATTTTGCATGACCGATATGAAGGTATCCGTTGGGTTCCGGCGGAAACCTGGTACATACGGTTGTGCAATGTCCTTCTGCTAAATCCCTGTCAATAATCTGCTGTATAAAATTCCTGGATTCTGTTTCATTCGCCATATTTTTATCCTTCCTGATTACTGTCAATCCCTGGTATCTGTTTTGCACCCTTAATGATACCATAGTACTATTATTATACATAGAAGACCATAGAAAAATCAAGTAAAAAACACAAATGTTTATACCGGCCTTAAATATTTTAATATTTCCTTTGCCCTGCAATGCCATGTTTCCTGTGACGACGCCTTTTCATAAGCATTTGCGGTTATTTTTTCTATGGCGTCTTTATCCTTTATCATACTTTCTATCTGCCCCGGCAGGTTCTCTAATTTCTTTTCGTGATAAAGAACAATATCCTCTCCGTTTGTAAAATGGCTTTTCGTATAGTTATTTTCCTCTGTAAAACAAAGAGTATGGTTAATTCTGGCGGAATACACCCTGTCATGGACTCCCCCCAAAAAACCCGGGGTAATATTCAGCAGGATTTTTGCATCCGCAATCATCTGGGAGGAAACGGCAAACCCCACTCCCTGGTAAAATGTTACATTTTTCTTATGCAGCGCAGGAATTTCCTCCAATCCATGACCCACAACTGCCATGGGAACTCCCGACTCTGCCGCCGCAGATAAAATATCCTTTCTTTTTGCAAACCGCAGATATCTGTCCACAATATAATCCTTATGCAGCCGCCCGGCAAATTCCTCTTTTGTAAGTTCTTCCCCCATTTCCTTAAGATACCGCCTTAAGGCTGCTTCCTGGGTCAGTTCACAGTCCTCCTCCATCCATTCTAACAACTGTAAAACCTCTTTTTTATGGTCAGGAGAATACTCTTTTATTTCCCTATATATATCTTCTGCCGGCACATAAGTCCCCATAAAAAGCAATTCAAACCTTTTTTCCTTAAAGGAAGGGCACATCTTAGCTTCCATGGCGCCAAGGGGAACCACAAACACATTTTTTATATGGGGGTAATATGTTCTCACATACTCCCCGTGGCAGTTGTCAATGCAGATAACGGAATACCCTTTAAAATGACGCCTTAAGCCTCCGTGATGGTACAGGGGGTGGTCCACAAGGTAATTAAAAAAAGGCACGCCAAGTCCGTCTATGTAAGGCGTACCGTCATCTAACTCTGCCCTGGTAAGCATGGAATTAAAATCAAAGGCGGCCAAAAAATCCTGCCGCCGCAAAATCAACTCTTCTAATTTTTCCTCCATGTTCTCTGACAAATCGCAGATTTCTGTTTTGTATCCCTCATTTTCAAATTCATGCTGCAGCTGTTCCATAAAATAATCATTGGATTCATAACACAGTTCTCTGGATTCAAACAGCAAAATGGTATCTCTCATATATGTCTCTCCCGGTATGTCTTTCCCTGTGAACCGGACTTTAATTCTCCCAGTTCTTACCTACAACATGGGTATGGGTAAACAGATGATTCTGGCAGTATTCATAATTTCCTGCGCATTTAGAGCAGAAACGAAATTCCAAATCCGGGTTATCCTTCTCCGTAAGGCCGCAGATGGCACACTTATGCTTGGATGTGCCATAACCTGTGGGTCTTCTCATCTGTACCTTAAAATCCCTTTTCCGCTTGATTTCTTTTGGGGAAATCTGACGGTAGTTCCGGGTGGATAAATAAAATACAATGAAATTCAACAGGGAAGAAAGAATGGCAACCCTGCCTGCCCATCCGTTTTCAAAAAGCTGAAACACAATAAGCACACCATATACTGCCGCCATCCACTTCATTTTAATAGGAATGATAAAATACAAAAGCACCTGCATTTCAGGATAACACATGGCAAATGCCAAAAATATGCCCATGTTAATAAAGTTTGTGCTGAAAAAGCCTCCCATGCCTACTGCTGTAATACCCATAAGGCCATAAATTCCGTACAGAATAAAGGCTCCGATTACCGTAAATATAATTCCGCCGAAAATGTACACGTTAAAACGGAAGGTTCCCCAGGTATTCTCCAACGTCCTTCCTAATTGGAAATAGAATATCATCATAATTACCGCAAATATAAGGCTGGTACTGGGCGGAATCAAAACCCAGGTGATAAGACGCCAAAACTGCCCCCGCAGAATATAGTAAGGCTCCAGCGTCAGGTAATACAGCAAACTTGGCGCCAGAACTTCCAATGCATAGCCAATGACATACCCTGCCAGAAGATACACAATTAAATTGGGTATTGCATATTTCCCGATTTTTCTCTCTAATTTATATAAAAAATTCATCTGTCCACATCCACCTTTATTATTTAGATTAAAAATACTATATCTGTTTTTATACCCGCAAACCAAATGTGTATGCTCTGGAGTATAAAATTTCTGACAGACCACTTTCATAATTATAGTTTCTTCTTTTTTCATTGTCAATGCGGCAGGGCATATATTTACAAAATCTTTATATTTCCCGCGAGGGTCAAAGACCTGCAATGCTGCAAGTTTGATGCCCCGTCAGCTTGCTGCGGGGTCTTTGACTTTTTTCATTCTGTTTCTTGCATTCACATCATCTTTTAACAGTGTATATGCAGTAGAAACCAGGGGGATGAACACAAGCATTCCCGCCACCCCAAACAGGCTTCCGCCGACAGTTACCGCTGCTAACACCCACATGGAAGGCAGGCCTACGGAATTTCCCACCACATGGGGATAGATTAGATTGCCCTCAATTTGCTGGAGAATCAGAAAAATAATGATAAAAGCAAGTACCTTCATGGGATTGTCAACTAAAATCAAAAACGCTCCCACAAAACAGCCGATAAAAGCTCCTACCACCGGTATCAATGCCGTAAATGAAATCAGTACTCCAATCAAAAGTGCATAGGGAATCCTGAAAATAGTCAGGATGACAACAAACATCGTTCCCAATATAACTGCTTCTAAGCATTGCCCCGAAATAAAGCTGCTAAAATTACTGTTTAAAAGCCCGAGCACCTTAAGTACCCGTGCATTTATCTTTTCAGGAAAATATGCCGTTAAAATACGTTTTCCCTGACTTCCCAGCCTTTCTTTTTGGGAAAGCATATATATGGAAAAAATAACTCCAACCAGGATATTAAATGCACTACTTATAATTGTGCCTGCAACAGATACCGTAGAGCTTACCATGCTGCCCATTCCGTTTTTCAGGAAATGCATCGTGCCGTTTAAAATCTTATTCCAGTCAAAGGCCGAAAACTGCATCTGTTCCAAATATTCCACAATCTCCGGATTGGAAGCACAAAGTTCTTCCAGAACCGCTACCACCTGTGCCCAAAACGCCGGCAGTTTATTGCCCAAATCTACAATCGTCCTTCCCAACTGAGGAACAACGGTCATAATTACAAACGTAATAATGCATACAATCAAAAGAAATGACAGTAAAATACCCACAGGTCTTTTAAACCTGTCTGCATATTTTCCCTTCCAGTTCTTTAACAGGCGTTTTTCGATTCCGTTTAAGGGAATATTCAGCACAAAAGCAATTGCACTGCCCCATATAAAGGGCCGGAAAATGCCTAATATAAATTTGAATATATCAATGACTTCGTTGATTCTGATTACACACAGTGCTGCCAATGCAATAAATAAAATAATCTGGCAAATTCCTCTCCTCGTCTGTTTATCAAATTTCATCTATGCCTTCCTTTCAAAATATCCGTATGATAAATAATACCGGTGATATGGTATCACTCTCCAATTAAATTTTACCTATTCTCTTTCTTTTTTCATTTTATTAAAAACCTTCGTTTTGCCCTATAAATGTAAAAAAACACACCCCATGTTCATTCTTGCAAACACAGGCTATGTCTCCATATGGCTAAAATATAATTTGATGGCGGTTCATCACTTTTTCCGTCACTATCGTTCATATAAAAATATGCAGCTCCTTTTCACGCTTCAAATAATAAGTGTTTAAACAACTACTTTCTTACTATAATGTATATGCCAGTTTATGTCAATAGTTATCGTTCCTTAAATTACCGTTCCGAAGTTACTATTCTCAGCCCCTCCAGACTGCATTTTATAATATTGAGAACAAAAGGAACAGATAGTACAGAAAACTGAGGAATAACGCAATGGCTGACAATGTCAGTCCTGCGATTTCTAAGCCCTGGTGCTGCTGCTTTTTTACAAGGCCGGAAATGGATTGGACAAAACCGGCAATGCTTAAAATGAGATTCAATCCCGGAATCATAAAGCCAACCAGGGCAAATATGCCAAGGGTCAGAGAAATCGCTGCCTGGGCGGAATTGCTTTTGGGAATCGCACTCCTTACCAGGGGAGGAGTATGGGGCATATTTATCTCCTCCGGCTGCCCTGGCATGGGAGTAGTCTGGCCGGACTGTTCGTTTGCCTTTTCATATGGATCCATACTCTCACCTCACTAGCGGCATCATGTATATAATCTGAAGATAAAACATAACGGCGGTGAATACTGCAAAAATGGCAAAGACAACCCAGATCATGCCATTTTTTCTTTCCAGATATTCTTTTACAAAGATTACGCTGACGCCGCATCCCAGCGCCATGCACAGAATACCTCCAAAAAACCATCCCCCCAGCACACTGACGGCCACTAATACCCAGAGCCATGCAGGTATGTTCCGAATGGGTTCATATTTTTTTTGGGAACCGATGTAAACGCCATTTACAGCCAAGTCTGCTTTGTTGCCGATTACAACCACATTGCAGTCAATGCCGGGAAACTGTATCTGGTAATCAATAACATTGATGAGCCAGTTGCCGGATTTGGCTTTGTATGTATAGCCATCCACAATTATTTTGTTCCCTGTAAAACCCGATTTCCGTTCAATAGTATGGGATACGCCATTGCCGTCTGTTACATTCCATGAATTTTTCATGATAGCCTCCTATAATTTATACTCCAGAGTATACATATTTGCCAAATAATTTGCTATTTTAATTGAAACAGAGAATATCTGTTGGCAAATCATTTGGCTCATAGGTATAAAATGCTTGTCTTTTCTTTCAGGCAAAAACCAATTTTAATTTCCACAATGTCACTCCTTATTTTTGTGCATTGCACAAATTTTAGTAATGTGATTTTAGCACAAAATAATCTTTAACTCAATATATATTACTAAATTTCGTGCATTTCACGATTTTTAGTAATGATTTTTATACAATCTCTATTTTTGACAGGAAATCATTTATTACCCCGTTAAGCTGCTTACTGTTCCTCATAGGGAAATCATGTCCTGCCCCAGAAAGTATCATTGTATGGCAGCAGGTATTTTTACCAAGCATGTCAAGGGATATTTTCATATCCTTCACTTCGCCGCTGCCGCATATTGCCAGCATGGGTATTTTGACAGATAAATATGCAGGAACATTCCGTAAATCTAATGTGTTTGTAAAAAACGATTGGTAAATCCGGGTGGTTATAAGCCTTGAATAGTCTGCCATATAGTCTGCCTGCTCTTTAGAATAATTCCAATACTTCCCCTGAAAACGAACAAACCATTTTATGTGGAGCATTTTCGCCGCCATTCCTGCAAATGAACAATACATTTTAACGGTTTTGGGATTTGGATTCACCCATGCGCTTAAAAAAACTCCAAAATTAAACCGGTTTGGCTGCTCACAAACAAGCATTATCGCAAGCTGACCGCCAAGGGAATGCCCGATTACGCCGATTTTCTCCCTGTGCAGACTGTCAATCAGGTCAAAAAGCTCCTGCTTCATCTTATCAGGGTCATATACTTTCTCCGCTGATTTTCCTGCTCCATACAGATGGGGCACAATCAAGTGGTATTGCCGGGAAAAACAGTATTGATTGCAAAATGTATCAAGTGCACCTGCGCCGTGCAGCAGCAGGATAATCGGATTATCCCTGCTTCCGTATTCATCATAATGCAGCATAGTCATTTTTTCTCCTTCTGGATAATCATTTGTCAAATACCCCGCTGCAAGCAGTCACTTGCCTCGTTGCCCGCGGCAATAAAATCTTCTATCTCTTTGTTTACCTGCTCTGGATTATCCCCATTTGAAAAATGCTTTGCCCCTCTGATGAAATGGAGAGGATAACCTGTTTGCTTTGCCCATTCCCTGCAATACGATTTCACTTTCCCTGTGCTGTCCTTTTCGCCTACAAGTATTAATACAGGAAACTGAAAATCAACATCCTTGTTTTCCATAGTAAAATACTCATACGCCACGCGCATCTGCTCAATGATTTCCCTTTTTGAAAAGGGCTTTAGCATAGCCATCATCTTTTGATATGAGTATCTGCGCTTCGACACCGACCAGGCTATACTCATCCTTAAAATATTTACGGGAAAACATTTTGCCATTGGAGCTGCCTGCCTGAGCCACCATAAATCTGATTTTGAGTAATAACCTAAACCTAACGGGGTTGTGTCCAAAGCTACAAATCCTTTTACCATATGGGAATAGATACTTGCAAAATGCTGGCTGGGGTATCCTCCCATAGACATTCCCACTAAAAATACTTTTTCAATATTTTCCTGTTGCAAAATACTATGTAATATTTCAGCCGTATCATGATAGGAAAATCCATGATACGGTCTTGACAGACCGTGCATGGGAACATCCCAAAGAATTATTGTGTAATTATGGGAAAAATAGGATATCTGTTTTTCAAACATTGTGTGGTCTGCCGTTAAGCCATGTGTGAAAACAATACAGTCAGCAATATTTTCTTTTCTGCTAATCCAATAATGTACGGTTCCGCCTTGTGCCATAATCCTCTTATGCTGCATTTTTCATGCCTCCTTCTGCATATAAACTTTTTTCCAAAAGTCAATTAAGGAAATAATCTCCCCTTCGATTTCGTCTGGTATGATAAGGCCGGAACGGTATTTTTTCAGCATATAACCATCAATAGCATAAAAAATTTCATCATACATTATTTTAAGGTCAATATCTTTCCGAAGTCCTGTTGTATCCATTTTTTCAAACACAATTATTTCACTTGCTTTGCTGACATCAGAAAAATTTTCTTGAATGGCGCTTTCGATTTCAGAATCCGTTTCATAGTATGCCCGCAATGAAAAGGCGTACATATGCGGAAAATCCCGCATAAGGGAGCATTTTGACAACAGGCTTCTTTTAAGCATTTCAAAAAAATCATTTGTCTCCAAAGTCTTATATTCCCGGACTTCCTTTCTTGTCATTTCTATCGCGTTTTCCCATAAATACAAATACAGTTCTTTTTTATTTATGAAATAATGAAATAATAACGCTTTGGAAATGCCGCCCTCACAGGCAATCTCTGACATAGATGCCTTCTTGTAACTGTTCTGCGAAAACATTTTATATGCAGCATTGATAATCCGCTGCTGCTTCTCTAACGGCAGATTGAAAAACTTATCGTTCATGGAATCCTCCTCATTAACCGTATCAGTCAATACAGGGATATTATAAATCCGTTGACCGTTTTTGAGAAGACTGTTCCGCTGTCTTTTCTAACATTGCAATTTTCAAAAATATAAAGTATAATGAAGAACAATAACAAGAGATTTTCCTAGGAGTGAAATATATGTATTCTTTATTGATTTTAAATTTAATTATGCCATTTGTAATGATTTTAGTTGGATATATACTTAAGAAACATCCTGCATCAAATATGACATCAGGTAATGGATACAGCACACCAACTTCACGAAAATCGCAGGCACATTGGGATTATGCACAAAGTATTGCCCCCGATATTTACATATCTCTCGGTAAAATATTGGGAGGCATTGAAGTCATTTTAAGTGCAGTGATGTTTTTATTTCATGCGTCAATCCACGCTGCTCTCAGTGTGGGAGTCTGTGTAGGATTTGGATTCTTATTTTTAGGATTTTATAAAACTGATTCGGAAATAGAAAAAAAGTTTATGTCATAACGCTGGTAAACTCCTGTCTTTTATTAAAATGCCTTGATGCCAGTACAGGCTCTCTTTTTTCAAGAATAGCTTCTGCCACAATTATTTCATTACTTTTAACTCGGCAATAGCGGCATAATGTAAGACATCAAACTTGTCAGGAGAAATTTCTGCAAGTAATTTCATATGCTCCTTTTCCCACGCAGAAATCTCCTGTTCTGTGAGAGAAGCGCCGATTCCCCGGCAGGCTTTCATTCTGCCATTCCAGCTTTCACGGGTAAAAGGCACCTTCAAAGTATATTCCTCATGATAAACAAGTTTAAATTTTTCCTTATAACAATCAGGTATGAATATTGGATGAATGGTTTCTCCCGCCCCGCTCCACTTAGGACTGTATTTCAGAACGAGTCTTTCGCTTTCTCCTGCAATTTTATCCTCAAAGGGCAGCCATGCCATATACAATATAAGAATGCGCCCATCCGGTTTCAGCATACGGAAAAACTTAGATTTAACCTGTTCGTGATTAAAATACCAAAAACACTGACATGCAGTAATTACATCGAAAGAATTATCTGGAAAATCTATATTTTCTGTTGGCAGCGGGTAATAGTCAATATCCATTCCCTCGGAAAGCATTCTGGCCTGGTTAATCTGATTTTCCGAAATATCTGTACCTGTCCACCTGGCCCCATAATGATACATATTTCTTGGAAGCACCCCGGTTCCTGTTCCTACATCAAGAACGCATTGTCCTTTTATACATAATTCCCGGTTAATAATCTTTTCATAAAATTCCTGTGGATAAATGTCACGGAACTTTGCGTAATCCGTTGAGGTTTTGCCCCAGTCAAATGCTTTTCCGCCGTCTATATTTTTGTCTGTTATGTTCATAAATCCTACTCTCCCTTAAAATACATTGGTGGGTTCATTGGCACTTTTCATTAACATATTGTTCAGTTTCTACTATAATAAATTCAAGCACAGTATACCACAATGCCATCTTAAAGAAAAGCAGCAGAGCATTACACTCTGCCACCTGTCTGCTATGGCAACGCCCTCCTCTTCTACTGCCTCCGCAGTGAAACAGGTATGCAAAGTTCATCCCCAATGGTAAGGTTGTAAATGTCTACAAAGGGATTTGCATACATAATCTGCGCCACACTGATATGATACTTTTTGCTAAGCAGATATAGAGTATCTCCTTTTTGGATCACATGGATAATCCCCCTGCACCGTGGCTTCATAATATTTCCCATATCCTCCACCTGTATACCTCCTGTAACGGCTGTGCTCTTTTTATTATATTCTTCTTTTCACGTTCCGTTACAGGCAATCATGGTTTTTGGCATCGTATCTGTGAAAAAAGTTAACAGATAAGATTTCCAAAAAAATGTATTTGTATTTTGTCGTTTCCTGTCGTATAATACATCATTGTAACAAGATGTTTTTAAAATACTTGTAACTGTTCAGGACAGCCTCAAACACTTGCTGTTTGAGGCGTAAGAACATGATTCAGGCGTGCAAAAATGCCATTGCGAAGCGATTTTCATGCATTTTTGCATCGTATTTGTGAAGATACTGAACAAATACGAATACTTTATTATATGAAATCATAGAAAATAAAAGGTGATTTAATTATGGAAACTAATCATTTGAATAAGCTGGGAATCGACATTGGCTCTACCACAGTCAAAGTCGCTCTCCTGGATGAAACAAACAAAGTTCTTTTTTCCGATTATGAACGGCACTTTGCCAATATCAGAGAAACCTTAAGCAATCTAATCGGAAAGGCATTTGACAGGTTAGGGGATTTAAAACTTTCCCCTGTGATTACCGGCTCCGGGGGACTTACGCTGGCAAAACATTTAGAAGTCCCCTTTGTCCAGGAAGTGGTTGCCGTCTCCACGGCCTTAAGTGACTATGCCCCACAGACAGACGTTGCCATCGAGTTAGGGGGGGAGGATGCCAAAATCATTTATTTTGAAAACGGCAATGTGGAACAGCGGATGAACGGCATATGTGCCGGAGGTACAGGTTCTTTTATTGACCAGATGGCATCCTTAATCCAGACGGATGCCTCCGGTTTAAATGAATATGCCAAAAATTATAAGGCGATTTATCCTATTGCCGCAAGATGCGGCGTGTTTGCCAAGACGGATATCCAGCCCTTAATCAACGAAGGGGCAACCAGGGAAGATTTAGCGGCCTCCATTTTCCAGGCGGTGGTAAACCAGACCATCAGCGGACTTGCCTGCGGCAAGCCAATCAGAGGGCATGTGGCATTTTTAGGGGGGCCTCTGCACTTTTTGGACCAGTTAAAAGCAGCATTTATCCGCACCTTAAAATTAGACGAAGAACATACCATTGCCCCTGAACATTCCCACCTTTTTGCAGCCATAGGTTCTGCTTTAAACTGCAAGCCGGAAGTGGTTACAAGCCTTGGGGAATTAAAAGAGAAATTATCCCATGAACTCCATATGGAATTTGAAGTGGCAAGAATGAAGCCTCTTTTTGCCAATAAAGAGGAATACCGGGCTTTCTGTGAAAGACACTCCGGGCACAATATTAAAACCGGAGACCTCTCTTCATACCGGGGCAACTGTTATCTGGGCATTGACGCCGGTTCCACCACCACAAAAATTGCTTTAATCGGGGAGGACGGCTCCTTATTGTATTCCAATTACCGTAATAACAACGGAAGCCCCTTAACCACCGCCCTCTCCTTCTTAAAGGAAATCTACGCCAAACTTCCGGCGGAGGCGCATATTGTACACTCCTGCTCCACAGGATATGGAGAGGCTTTATTAAAGTCTGCTTTAATTTTGGATGAAGGAGAAGTGGAAACCGTTGCCCACTATTATGCCGCCGCCTTTTTCAATCCCCAGGTGGATTGTATCTTAGATATCGGCGGCCAGGATATGAAATGCATTAAAATTAAGAACCAGACCATTGACAGCGTCCAGTTAAACGAGGCATGTTCCAGCGGATGCGGCTCTTTTATTGAGACTTTTGCAAAATCCTTAAATTATTCCGTGGAAGATTTTGCAAAAGAGGCTTTGTTTGCCGAAAACCCCATTGATTTGGGCACCCGCTGTACCGTATTTATGAACAGCAAAGTAAAACAGGCGCAAAAAGAGGGGGCAAGCGTGGCAGACATCTCCTCCGGCCTTGCCTACTCCGTCATTAAAAACGCATTATTTAAGGTAATTAAATTATCGGATGCCAAAGATTTAGGAGAACATATTGTGGTTCAGGGAGGCACCTTTTACAATGATGCCGTCTTAAGAAGCTTTGAACAGATTTCCGGCTGCCAGGTAATACGGCCTGATATCGCAGGGATTATGGGGGCTTTCGGAGCAGCCCTCATTGCAAAGGAACGCTATGAGGAGGGCAAAGTAAGCCATATGCTCTCCATAGAAGAAATAAACAGCCTGACCTTTGAGACAGAACTGGCAAGATGCCAAAAATGCACCAACCACTGCCTTTTAACCATCAACCATTTTTCCGGGGGCAGAAAATATATCACGGGAAACCGATGTGAAAGAGGTCTGGGGGAGGAAAAGAAAAAAGAAGACATTCCCAATCTCTTTGACTTTAAATACCACAGGATATTTGCTTATCCCCCTCTTGCCAAAGAAGAGGCAGTCCGGGGCACCGTGGGGATTCCAAGGGTGTTAAATATGTACGAAAACTATCCTTTCTGGGCAGTATTTTTTAAGGAACTGAAATTCCATACCCTGCTCTCCCCCCGCTCCACCCGAAAAATATATGAGATGGGCATTGATTCTATTCCCAGCGAATCGGAGTGTTACCCGGCAAAACTGGCCCACGGCCATGTGGCATGGCTCATTGAAAAGAAGGCAGATTTTATTTTCTACCCCTGCATTCCTTTTGAGCGGGATGAATTTCCCGACTCCAACAACCATTACAACTGCCCTATCGTGACTTCTTACGCAGAAAACATAAAAAATAATGTAGATGAAATTACTTCCGGTCAGGTACGTTTTTTAAATCCTTTTTTAACATTTGGGGATTTTTCATCATTAGAGGGAGAATTAGTAAATGTTTTTTCAAAAGAGTTTTCTATTCCTGAAGAAGAAATCAAAAATGCCGTAAAACTGGGCTGGGCAGAAATGGCATCAGTGAGAAAAGAAATGCAGAAAAAAGGGGAGGAAGTTTTAGACTACTTAAAGAATACGGGAAAACGGGGCATTGTCCTTGCCGGCCGTCCTTACCATGTGGATCCGGAAATTAACCACGGCATACCGGAACTGATTACCTCTTACGGCATGGCAGTCCTTACGGAGGATTCCGTCTCCCATCTTCATGAGGTGGAACGTCCCTTAATCGTTATGGACCAGTGGATGTATCATTCCAGGCTTTATGCCGCCGCAAACTATGTAAAGACCCAGGAAAATCTGGATATGATTCAGCTAAACTCCTTCGGCTGCGGCTTAGACGCTGTCACTACCGACTGTGTCAACGATATTTTAAGCAATTCCGGAAAAATTTATACATGTTTAAAGATTGATGAAGTCAATAACTTAGGGGCTGCAAGAATCCGTATCCGCTCCCTGATTGCGGCAATACGTGTTCGGGAGAAAAAAAACAGAGACAAAAACCAGCATATTGTACCGTCAAACTACAACCGTACAGTCTTCACCCGGGAAATGCGGAAAAGTTACACAATTCTCTGCCCGCAAATGTCTCCTATTCACTTTGAACTTTTAGAGCCGGCTTTCTGTGCCGCCGGTTACAACTTGGTGGTATTGGATAATGACAACCGTTCTTCTGTGGATGTGGGATTAAAATATGTAAACAATGATGCCTGCTATCCTTCCCTTATGGTGGTAGGCCAGATTATGGACGCCGTGTTATCCGGCAAATATGATATGAAAAAAACCGCAGTGTTAATTTCCCAGACAGGAGGAGGCTGCCGGGCTTCCAACTACATTGGATTTATCCGCCGCGCCTTAGAGAAAGCCGGGTATAAAAATGTGCCTGTGATTTCCGTAAATTTAAGCGGCCTGGAGAAAAACCCCGGATTCAAGCTGTCCCTGCCCTTATTGCAGCACGGCCTTTACGCACTGGAGTTTGGAGATATCTTCATGCGCTGTCTCTACCGCACCAGGCCCTACGAGGCAGTTTGCGGCTCTGCCAACGCGCTGCACGAGAAATGGAAGGCAAAAGTCATTGACTTTGTCACCCAGGATAAGCTTCTCTCCCACCGTAAATTTAAAAAGATGTGCCGGGAGATTATCCATGATTTTGACAACCTTCCCATGACGGATGAGAAAAAACCAAAAGTAGGGGTTGTTGGGGAGATTTTGGTAAAATTCCTGCCGGCCGCAAATAATTATCTTGTGGAACTTTTAGAGGCGGAAGGAGCAGAGGCAGTTGTGCCGGATTTAACGGACTTTCTTCTTTACTGTTTTTATAACCAGACTTTCCTTGTAGATCATCTGGGAAAAAATAAAAAAGCCGCCAGAAACGCAAAACTTGGCATTGCTTTCTTTGAATGGTTAAGAAGCGCGGCAAGAGATGCCTTTGAAAAAAGCAGGCATTTTGAACCGCCGGCAAGAATTGAAACTCTGGCCCAATATGCTTCCCAGATTGTGTCCATAGGAAACCAGACCGGGGAAGGATGGTTCCTGACAGGAGAAATGTTAGAACTGATACACAGCGGCACCAACAATATTGTGTGTACCCAACCTTTCGGCTGTCTGCCAAACCATGTAGTAGGCAAAGGAGTGATTAAAGAACTTCGGAAAAAACATCCCCTTGCCAATATTGTTGCCATTGATTATGACCCGGGAGCCAGTGAGGTAAATCAGTTAAACAGAATTAAACTGATGCTTTCCACGGCGCAGAAAAATCTATACCGGTAAACAGTAAATGGGAAGAAAAGGATGAGTCCTTTTCTTCTCAGCACAACATCCCTGCTGCCCATTTCTTTACCTGCCTTAATATGTTCATTACATTTTCCCTGGAAAATTCTTCCTCCCTTAAGTCGCAGATACGGTAAGGCTCTTTTTCCATAAATTCCGGCAAAAATGCCTCCTTTGCAGACAACAGCCCTAAAAGCCCTGCCTCTGCCATACGAAAAATCCGCCCCTTATCTTCCTGTCCTCCTGCCTGTAATGTATGAAATCCCATATGTAAAAGATATCTTTCCACATAATTCATCCACTCTTCCATGCCCTCCTCTTCCGGGAAAAGGATAATGCCCGCTTTTTGCCCTAACGCTTCCTCCCTCTCCTGCCTGGTGACTTTTTTGCCATTTTCCGTAAAAATCTCGTCGGAAACCGTTTTAATAATATTGCCGTAACCTAAAAGCATATCCGTATTTTTATCCATAAGTTCCAATGTACCCAAAACACGGCTGTCTTTTGCACATGCTGCCGCCACCGGCTCCGAAAATCTGAGTTCCACCCGCGCCATTCCGTTTTTCGTGATGTGCTCCGCAATTTTATGGTCTCCGGTATTCATATCCACCCGGTACAAAATTTTTGTCATTACCCCGGTAATCTCTTTTGCCCCAATCTTTATCTTATAGCGGATGCCCAGCCTTAACTGGTCATCTGAAACCCACAAAACATCTGCCTCCACGCATTCTGCCGTTGTAAATATATCTTCTTTTGCCAGAAAATATCCCTTTGCCACATCTAATTCCCTGTCTAACTCCAGGGCAGCAGGCTGGCCCGCTTCAATCGTTTCCACTTCCCCCATGGAAGCATATAATTTGGAAACCTTTGCCTTTTGCATGGTAGGATATACCAAAACTTCCTGCCCCCTGCATATTGTATTCCCCTGTACCTGGCCTAAAATCACACGTTTTTTTATCTCTTTCCCTGCAATCTGGCTGGATTTACAGATTTTCTGCACCGCCATATAAAAACAGGACTTTTCTTCTTCCGGCATGGGCCTGGTAATGGATTGAAGCAGGGTATCCCCCTGATACCAGGGCATATTGGCTGTCTTTTCGCTGATATTATCCCCCGCTTTTGCCGCCACCGGTATAATCCGGTAACTGCATTCTCCATATTCCTGCATAAGGCGGGATATTTCCTCAACAAGCCTGTCATAAACCTCCTGGTCAAACCCTGCCATATCCATTTTATTAATGGCAAAAATCATTCTCTTTATTCCCATAAAATAACAAATCCTGGCATGCCTCCTTGTCTGGGGCACAATTCCTTTGTTTGCGGAAATCATAAGCACTGCCAGGCTGGCTTCCCTGGCAGCACTGGCCATATTTCCTGTATACTCCTCATGTCCCGGCACATCCGCCATAAGAAAACTGCAGAACTCCCTGTGAAACCTGCTGTAAGAGACCTGCACGGTAATCCCCTGTCTTGCCTCTTCCATGGAGGTTCCTGCCAGCATGGCATAATCCACCGATTTATCTTTTCTTAAATATTCCCCATTTCTTTGGATTTTAAGTTTCTCTTCCTCCGTTGCCGCCTCATAGAGAATCCTCCCTATCACCGTGGATTTTCCGTCATCCACGCCACCGCAGCTAATCAGGCGCACTACATTTTTCTCCTCCCCCATCTGTGCCGACAAATGAAAAAGCAGGGCATCTTTCTGCCTTATTTCAGACAGACCCGGCTCTGCTTCCTCCAATTGTCCTTCCTTTTCCTCTATCTCAAATGCAATCTCCGGCTCCTCAGGAAAAAGCGCCTCATATGCCAGACGCTCCACACGCTCCTTATCCTCCAGGCATTTTAAAAGCACAGTATATGCGTCATTCCCGGCATAAATCTCCCGAAACCTGTTAATTGCCTCAACTTCCAACGGATTATACCCAATTCTTCCCATAGATTCTGCCCTCCCCAAACATTTTCCGCCTGCGCATGATACCGCCATGCTTTCCTTCTCTGTTACGAATCTTCCTCCACATTTACGGCCCCTTCCATAATGTGAAGCTGCACCTGGCCGCTGTTACTTTTTGCCAGCTCCATTAAAAGTTCCCACAGTGCATGAATCTGGGCAATTAACACGGCATTTACCTCTATGCTGTGGGGAAGTAATGTATGAAGGGAAAAAAGACGCATCCCAAGAGGCGGAAGAAACACATAATTGACCGTCCTCATCTCTTCCCCTCCTGTTTTTATCATCTCATAGGTAATCATGCAAAATTCACTGCCCTGATATTCACAGTAAAAAGATGTATAGCACTCGTCCACGCTCCATACAACTCCATCCTCTTCCACCGTGTATTTCTCTTCGTTTCCTTCCGTGGTCTGTATTTCCAATTTCCAGCAAAGCCTGCCTTCCTGAGTTTCTTTACGCATTTTTAACAGCATCTGGGTTAATTCTTCTGGCTTCATGGTCGCTCTCCTTTTTGCATGCCTAAATTTATTCTCACGCCTCAAACAGAAAGTGTCTGAGACTGTTCTTAACAGTTACCATATTACTACTATACCATATTCGGGAGAAAATTGGCAGGAAAATTTTATATTTCATTTACCCCATACACCGCCTTCTCCTTAATTGTCAAATCCGCCTTTTTCAGCAAATCGGGGCGGTATTTTTTCGTCCTTAAAACAGACTGTTCCCTGCGCCAGTCTTCAATCTTTTTATGGTCTCCCGACATAAGCACGGAGGGCACCTCTTTCCCTCTCCACACTTTCGGCCTGCTGTACTGGGGATACTCCAGAAGATTTCCCTCAAAAGTCTCCCTCAAACCCGACTCCTCATTTGTAAGCACTCCCGGCACCATACGGGAGATGGCATCCACCATCACCATGGCGGGCAGCTCCCCTCCTGTTAAAACATAATCCCCGATAGACACATAATCTGTTACTATCTCTTCCAGTACACGTTCGTCCACTCCTTCATAATGGCCGCAGAGAAACACCAGATCTTCCTCCTTTGCCATAGCCTTTGCCATAGCCTGATGAAACACAGGCCCCTGGGGCGTTAGATAAATTGTCCTTGGAACATAACCGATTCTTTCTCTTACTGCCTGGTATGCATCAAAAATGGGCTGTGCCTGCATCACCATGCCTGCACCGCCTCCGTAAGGGTAATCATCCACTTTCAAATGCTTATCCTTTGTATAATCCCGGATATTCACGGCTTCAACGGCAATCGCTCCCCTTTGTGCCGCCTTTCCAAGGATACTGGCAGAAAGCCCCTGCATCACCATCTCCGGAAATAATGTGAGTATATAAAATTTCATAAAACCATTCCTTTTTGTCTGCTGCTTAGCTATTTACTTCCCTTAGTCCCGGAAGAAGATGCAGAGTCACCATACCCTTCTCTATATCCACTTTCTTGACACAGTCCTTAATTGCCGGCACTAAAAGGTCAGTTGTCCCCGGTTTTTTTATTACATAAATATCATTGGCGGCAGACGTGAGCACATCGCCAATCTCCCCCAGCTCTTCCCCCTCATCGGAAACCGCCTTAAGCCCGATTAAATCCGCAATGAAATATTCATTTTCCTCCAGGGGCACTGCCATATCCCTGGTAACAAAAAGTTCCTTTTGCCGCAGCTTCTCCACCTGGTTTATATCATCAAATTCTTTAAATTTCAAAATCACCATATTTTTAAAAAATCTTACATTTGAAATCTGAAGAACTGTTTTTTCTTTTCCCGTATCTAAAATAACCTGCTTTAATTCTAAAAAACGTTTGGGGTCATCTGTGGTGGGAAATACTTTTACCTCCCCCTTAAGACCATGGGTACTTGTGATTACCCCTACTTTCAGCAAATCCTCCATGCCGTATTATTCCTCCTGATTCTGTATCATAGATAAACCGAAACAAAGCGGGCAAGCCCACATTCCGTCCCATTGATAAAAATAGCGTCCCCATGGGACGCTATACGCTTCCAAATTTTCCGGTTACTGCACAATATCCACAATAACTTTTTTGTCTTCCTTAGAGGCTGCTGCTTTCACAACGGAGCGTATCGCCTTGGCAATACGGCCCTGCTTGCCGATCACTTTACCCATATCAGACTGCGCAACACGCAATTCCAATGTAATGGATTTCTCTGTTTCTGTCTCAGTGACAACAACTTCTTCCGGATGATCGACCAATGCTTTTGCAATTACTTCTACTAATTCTTTCATCAGTTTCACCTCTCTTTTTTCAGCACCTATTTTTCAATCCCTGCTAGTTTGAAAATCTTGCTGACAGTTTCGGTAGGCTGTGCGCCGTTTGATAACCATTTCTTTGCCAACTCTTCATTGACATGGTATTCACTGGGATCTTTGGTAGGGTCATAGGTACCGATTTCCTCGATAAACCTGCCGTCCCTTGGAGACCTGGAATCAGCTACAATGATTCTATAAAAGGGAGCCTTCTTTTGTCCCATCCTTCTTAATCTGATTTTTACTGCCATCTCTTTCACCTCCTGGTTCTTCTTATTATTACTTAACTTATATGTTAAAAAGGAAGATTAAATCTGCCTCTTTTACCGCGTTTTCCTCCCATCATGCCGGGAATCTGTTTCATCATCTTTCTTGCCTGTTCAAACTGCTTTACCAGACGGTTTACCTCTGCAATATCCACACCGGCGCCGTCTGCAATTCTTTTTTTGCGGCTGGGATTTAACAGGGAGGGATTTCTCCTCTCCTCCGGGGTCATGGAATAAATAATGGACTCCGTGCGCTTCATGCTTTTTTCCGCTTCCGCCTCGTCAATGTCCGGCATCTTCATACCGCCTAACCCGGGCATCATTCCCATAATACTGGAAAGTCCTCCCATTTTTTTCATCTGGCCCATGGAACTTAAATAGTCCTCAAAGTCGAACTCAGCCTTTTTCATCTTCTGCTCTAACTTCCTGGCCTCATCCTCGTCAATGGCTTCCTGGGCTTTCTCAATCATAGTAAGGACATCACCCATGCCAAGAATACGGGATGCCATACGGTCCGGGTAAAACTGCTCTAAATCCGACAGCTTCTCCCCCATGCCGATATATAAAACAGGCTTTCCTGTAACGGAGCGGATGGAAAGAGCCGCGCCGCCTCTCGTATCACCGTCCAGCTTTGTCAAAACAACGCCGTCAATGCCGATTTTTTCATTAAACGTACTTGCCACATTCACCGCATCCTGGCCGGTCATGGCATCCACAACTAAAATCGTCTGATGTACATCCACATTTTCCTTGATGGCAGAAAGCTCTCCCATCATATCCTCATCCACATGAAGGCGTCCTGCTGTATCTAAAATAACCACGTTAAATCCATTATTTTTTGCGTATACCAGGGATGCCTTTGCAATATCCACCGGATTTTGCTTATCTCCCATGGAAAAAACTTCCACGCCCTGTTTCTCACCGTTAATCTTTAACTGGTCAATGGCTGCGGGACGGTACACATCACAGGCCGCCAGCAAAGGCTTTCTGCCTTTCTGCTTTAACTTGCCGGCAATTTTGGCAGTGGTAGTGGTTTTTCCTGCCCCCTGAAGTCCTGCCATCATTATCACCGTTACTTCACTTCCCGGTTTTAACGCAATTTCAGTAGTCTCGGAGCCCATTAAGGCAATCATTTCTTCATTTACAATCTTAATGACCATCTGCCCCGGGTTCAAGCCGTTCATCACATCCTGGCCTACTGCCCTCTCCTGAACTGTCTTAATAAACTGCTTTACCACTTTAAAATTCACGTCAGCTTCTAAAAGGGCCATCTTTACTTCTTTTAAGGCAGACTTCACATCATCTTCCGTCAACCTTCCCTTGCTTCTTAAATTTTTAAATACATTCTGCAGTTTTTCAGACAGACTATCAAATGCCATAGATTACAGCTCCTCTAATATCTCATTGGAAATGGAAGCAATCTCCTTCAACTCCGGCCGGGAATCCTCTGCCGTAATGCTTAAAATCTCTTCCACTTTGCCTTTTACAAATAGAAACTTTTCAACCAAATGCAATTTTGCCTCATACCCTTCTAATTTCCTGGTGCAGCGCAAAATCGTATCATGTACTCCCTGTCTGCTGATTCCTTCCTGGGAGGCAATCTCCCCCAAAGATAAATCGGAAAATGCATAATCTTCATAAATCTTGCGCTGATGCTCATTTAAAAGTTCCCCGTAAAAATCATAAAGATATGCCTGCTGCGCTTTCCTCTCCATCTCATCCTCCGCTGACAAGGTTTTCTCCTTGACACCTTTGGTAGAATACCATATCCGCTTTATTCTGTCAAGGATTTTTTACCGGATTATCTTTTTTCTTCATAATCAAAAAGTACACCACAAGCAGCAATCCCCCTGCAAATACCCACGCCACAGGGCTGGCAAGGCATACCCCCACAAAACTTTTCTGTTTTGCGGCAATCACCGCCACAATGCCCCTGCCGGTAAGTTCCGCCACTCCGGCAAGCATGGGGAGAAAACCATATCCCATACCCTGGATGCCGTTCCGGTATACATTGACCACCATTAACGGTATGAAAAAGATTCCCACACAGGTAAGGTAAATATGCACCTGCTCCATAATTTCCGCCACATTATCGGAAATAAAAAGATAAGTCATATAATGCCCTGCTGTCACCATAAGAACACCTACGATAACGGAATAAATACATCCCATAACGGATATGGAACGAAATCCCTGGCGAATCCTTTTTATCTCCCCTGCCCCCGAATTCTGGGCGCAGTATGTTGCCATGGCAGTCCCCATGGCAACATATGCCTGGGTCACCACCTGTTCAATTTTGTTGGCGGCGGTAAAGGCAGCCACCGCCACGGAACCCAGGATATTTAAAGATGTCTGCACCATCATGGTTCCCACAGCCGTAATGGAATACTGCAGTGCCATGGGAATGCCAATGCGAAGCTGGGTCATGATTAAAAATCCGTCCGGCTTTAAATCTCTTTTTGATACATGGAGAATCGACACCTTTTTTATAATGTAAATAAGGCATATAATACCGGAAACACCCTGGGATA
Source organism: uncultured Lachnospiraceae bacterium (assembly GCA_947630855.1). Classification (GTDB taxonomy): domain Bacteria; phylum Bacillota; class Clostridia; order Lachnospirales; family Lachnospiraceae; genus Roseburia_B. The sequence continues at coordinate 12,385 of CANRJF010000018.1, read as the reverse complement.
TCACAGTAGCGTATGCCGCTCCCGCTACCCCCATATGAAATACAATAATAAGCGCCAAATCCAAAACAATATTTAAAATGGCAGACAATATTAAAAAATACAAAGGCACCTTGCTGTTGCCGATGGCACGGAGAAGGCCTGCCAAAAGATTGTAAAGCATCATTGCCCCGATTCCGGCGCAGATAATCATAATATAGCTGTAAGCATCTTTAAATATATTTTCCGGCGTATGCATAAAGGCAAGGAGCCATTTCATCCCCACCATAAATACAAGGGTTAAAAGAACGGTCATTCCGGCGGAGAGCCACAGGGAATTGCCCACGTTTTTTTTCATTGCCTCTGTATCCCCGGCGCCGAATTTCTGTGCCGCAATGACGGAAATCCCCGCTGTCATTCCCATAATAAAACCAAAGAGCAGAAACATAATGGTTCCTGTGCTGCCCACTGCCGCCAATGCCTCCGTACCTACAAATTTTCCTACAATAATCGTATCTGCCATACTGTAAAACTGCTGAAATACATTTCCGATAAAAATGGGAAGGGTAAAATTTAATATAATCTTCCCTGGATTTCCCACTGTCATATCCTGCTGCATTGCACTCATTTTTCTCTCTCCTTCTTTTTGCCAAAACAGCTAATATTTCCAGTGTAAAAACCACATGGATTTACAGGCTGGTACGCACCTGCTTTGGCTTATACTGTTCTTTTTCCAATGCCTTCATAATCTGTCTCTTATGGTCCGTTCCAAAACATTCCATAGTAATTCTAAGTTCCACTGCCGCATTCCTGTTGATGCTGACAAACTGGTTGTGCTCTAACTTAATAACATTGCCCTGTTCTTTTGCAATGGTCTCGGAAACTTTGGACAATTCCCCCGGCTTATCCGGCAGAAGCACGGACACGGTAAAAATACGGTCCCTTAAAATCAATCCCTGCTGCACCACGGAAGACATGGTAATCACATCCATATTTCCCCCGCTTATAATGGAAACTACCCGCTTATCTTTTACATTTAAATGTTTTAATGCCGCAACCGTAAGAAGGCCGGAATTTTCCGCCACCATTTTATGGTTTTCCACCATATCAAGAAAAGCCACCACCAGCTCATCATCCTCTACCGTAATAATATCATCTAAATTTTTCCGGATATAGGGAAAGATTTTCTCCCCCGGGGTCTTTACCGCCGTGCCGTCCGCAATGGTGTTTACCGCAGGGAGGGTGGTAACTTTTCCCGCATCAAAAGATGCTTTCATGCAGCTCGCCCCCGCCGGCTCCACACCGATTACTTTAATCTTGGGATTTAACAGTTTTGCCAGTGTGGACACTCCCGCAGCAAGGCCGCCGCCGCCGATAGGCACTAAAATATACTCTACAAGAGGAAGTTCCTTAAATATCTCCATGACAATGGTTCCCTGTCCCGTAGCCACCGCCAAATCGTCAAAAGGATGGATAAATGTATAACCGTTTTTTTCTGCCAGTTCCAAGGCGTAAGCACAGGATTCATCATACACATCCCCGTAAAGTATGACTTCCGCCCCATAGCTTTTTGTGCGGTTTACCTTTATCAACGGCGTAGTGGTGGGCATCACAATCACCGCCTTTGCATTGTAACACTGGGCGGCATATGCCACTCCCTGGGCATGGTTCCCCGCGGAGGCGGTAATCAGCCCCTTTGCCCGCTCTTCTTCCGATAAAGTGCTGATTTTATAGTATGCCCCACGAACTTTATAGGCGCCGGTAAACTGCATGTTTTCCGGTTTTAAATAAACCTTGTTTCCTGTCTGGCCGCTAAGGTAATTGCTGTAAACAAGTTTTGTCTCCAGCGTAACCTCTTTCACTTTTTCACTTGCCTCTTCAAATTTATCCAAAGTCAACATTTATTCTTCCTCGCTTTCTGTTTTTACATCAAATAGAGCATTAACAAAATCGTTTGCATCAAATTTCTGCAAATCCTCAATAGTCTCTCCCACGCCAATATATTTTACGGGAATGGAAAGTTCTGACTGGATTGCCACCGCAATGCCTCCCTTTGCCGTCCCGTCCATTTTCGTAAGCACGATTCCCGTAATGTCCGCCGCTTCCCCAAACTGTTTTGCCTGGGACAGGGCATTCTGCCCCGTAGTGCCGTCAAGCACCACCAGAGTCTCCCTGTAAGCATCGGGAAATTCTTTATCGATAATCCTGTTGATTTTTTTCAGCTCTTCCATAAGATTTTTCTTATTGTGAAGCCTTCCCGCCGTATCACACAACAGGACATCCGCCTTTCTGGACTTTGCCGCCGCAATAGCGTCATAGATTACAGACGCCGGGTCTGCACCTTCCTGGCCTCCTATCATCTCCACCCCCGCACGGTTTGCCCATTCCAAAAGCTGCTCCCCTGCCGCCGCCCGGAACGTATCTGCCGCCGCCAGCACCACTTTTCTTCCCTGGGACTTTAATTTCCCTGCCAGTTTGCCTACGGTAGTGGTTTTTCCTACGCCGTTGACGCCGATTACCAGCACAACGGAAAGTTCATTTTCAAAACGGTAGGCAGTCTCCCCCACCTGCATCTGCTCTTTGATGCTGTCAATTAAAAGCTGCTTGCATTCCGCCGGCTCTTTTATTTTATTTTCCTTTACCTTTGATTTTAAATTTTCTATAATATCCTCCGTGGCATTTACCCCGATATCCCCCATAATCAGGATTTCTTCAATTTCCTCATAAAAATCATCATCAATACTGGAAAATCCGCTGAAAATGGAATCTATGCCGGAAACAATATTATCTCTTGTCTTTGCCAGGCCTGCCACCAGGCGGCTAAAAAAACCTTTCTTTTCTTCGCTCATACTATCTCCTTATCTTTCCTAATTTATTTATCCAAATCCTTTTCTATTAAATTCACAGATACTAAAGTGGACACGCCTTTTTCCTGCATGGTAATGCCGTAAAGCCTGTCCGCCGCCCCCATAGTGCCCCGGCGGTGGGTGATAACGATAAACTGGGTATTTTTCGTCAGCTTATGTAAATATTTTGCAAAACGCCCTACATTGGAATCGTCAAGTGCCGCCTCAATCTCGTCTAAAAGGCAGAAAGGAGAAGGCTTTAAGTTCTGTATGGCAAACAGAAGGGAGATTGCCGTTAAAGATTTTTCCCCGCCGGATAAAAGAACCATGTTCTGCAGCTTTTTCCCGGGAGGCTGGGCAATAATCCTTATGCCCGACTCTAAGATATCCTCATCCTCCACCAGTTCCAAGGTTCCCTTTCCTCCGCCGAAAAGCTCCTTAAACGCCTTGTCAAATTCCCTTTGTATTTCCGCAAATTTTTCCGAAAACTGTTTGCGCATTCCCTCGTCCAACTCTTCAATGATTCCCACCAGGGTTTCCTCTGCCTGGATTAAATCGTCATGCTGGCCTTTTAAAAACTCATAACGTTTTGAAACTTCTTTGTACTCCTCAATGGAATTGACGTTTACATCCCCAAGGTTTTTAATGTCCTCTTTTATCTGGGAAATCATTTTCCTTAAATCAGCCAGGTTGTCATAGGAAGTATCACGAAATTCCAGGGCTTTATGGAAGGTTAATTCATACTCCTCCCACATATAATTTGCCTGGTTTTCTTTTGATTCCTCCAGCCGTTCCCGCTGGCTGTTTAAACGGAATATTTCTTTATCCAAATCAGCCATGCGGCTTTGAATTTCCTCCCGCTTTTCAAAGAAGCCTTTGTACTCTGATGACATTTCTTCCCTGCGTTTTGTCTTTTCTTTTAACTCCTGTTCCAATCTGCCGTACTCTTCGTCGGAAGCGAGAATGGTCTTTTTGATTTCCTCAATCTCCTCTTTCTTTTTCTCCGCTTCTTCCTTGGCGCTTAAAACATCTAACTTCAGTTCCTCCATCTGTTCATCACACCGGTGTATTTCACTTGCCACACGCTGTATATTGGTAGCGGCAAACTCTGTTTTCTGGCGGATATTGGCTTCCTCCATCTGCACTTCGGAGACGGTTTTATTCACACTGCTCTCAATATAAATCTGCTCGTCCAAAACCTGCTGGAACTGCCTGCTTTCCGCATCAATCTCCTGCTCCCGCATCTGCGCGGCATTAAGCCTGGATATGGCCTGCTCCTTCTCCCCTTTTAAATCCCGCATCTGCCGCTCCAGCTCGCCGCCTTCCAATTGCAGGCTTTTTAATGCCTCCCCGCTTTCCTCTTTTAACTCCCTTGCCCGCTTTACATTTAATTCTGCCGTATTTTGTAAAATATACTGCTGCTGAAGTTTTTCATTTACAGCCTTGATATCATCCTCCAAAAGCGCCTGGGCCGTTAAAATGTCTTCCCTGCGGTTTTTCTCCTTCGAGAGGTTTTCCTTTAAAGAATCCAGCTCTTTGGCAAGGTCTTCAATTTCCCGGTTCCTGCCCAAAAGATTGCTGCTGTTTTTAAAGGCGCCCCCTGTCATAGAACCTCCGGGGCGGAGGGACTCTCCTTCCAATGTAACAATATTTAAGGACTGGCGGTACTTTTTCTGCAATGCAATGGCGTTGTCAATCTCATCCACCACCAGCACCCTTCCCAATAGCTGTGCCGTAATTCCGTTATATTTTTCTTCGTTGTCCACCAGCGTATTGGCAAGCCCGATGACGCCGTTTTCTTTCAGGGCATCCTGGTTTTTAAAACTGCCCCGGCCGTCTACGGATGTCAGGGGCAGAAACGTTGCCCTTCCTAAGCGGTTTTCTTTTAAAAAACCAATCATCCGCTTTGCCGTCTGCTCGTCTTCTGTGACAATATTCTGGATACTGCCTCCTAAAGCAGTTTCAATTGCCGTCTCATATTTTTTCTCCACCTTTATTAAGTCAGAGACAACGCCTAAAATTCCCTTTTCCTTTCCTTTTTGCTCCATGACTCTGCGGATGCTCATGCCGTAACCGTCATAACGCTCGGCAATATTTTTAAGGGATTCTAAGCGGGAGGAAGTTTTATGGTATCTGCCGGTATTCTCCTCCAAGGAACGGTTTATGTCGGACAGTTTCTTATTCCATTCCTTCTGCCGCATGAGAAATGCTTCCTCTTCCCCTTTCAGCCGGTTGATTTCCCCGTTTACTTCCGTAAGTGCGGCTTCCCCCTGGGCTAATTGTTCATCAATATCCGACTCCTGGCTTTTCCTGTGCAATAATCTTTGATTTAACTGTGCCTTGCGGATATTCATCTGCTCCATCAATGTATCAAATTTCTGCTGGTTTGCCTGAATATCGGCTTTGCGGTTTAACAGTGACAAAAGCTCGTTTTTGCCGTCGGTAATTCCCTGGTTGCATCGGGCAATTTCCTGCTGAAGTTCGCTTAATTCTTTTTCTGCCCTCTCACGCCTTAAGGATACGTCATTAAGCTGCCGGTCCAATTCCTCTTTTTCCGACTCATAAGCCTCTTTTTGCTTTATCTTTTCCGCTTTTTCCCCTTCAATGGCTTCCATCCGGCTGGAAAAATGCTCGTCTGACATTTCCGCCGCCTTAATCTGCTCATTTAAAACATTAATCTGCCCTTCTAATTTGCCCTTTAAGATAGTGGAATTATTTAAATTCTCCCTGGCTGTTTCAATTTCCTGCTCCACGGATTCAATGGCTTTCTGGGTATTCTCATACTCTTCCTTGACTTTCCCAAACATGGCCGTGGTTTCTTTTAAATCACTGTCTGCAATATCATAATTTTTTACCACAGCCTCCATCTCTTTGTCAATTCTGTCCATTTCCAAAAGAAACAAATTTACGTCAAAAGTTTTTAATTCTTCTTTTTTCTTTAAGAACGTCTTTGCCTTTTCCGACTGACGCTCCAAGGGCCCTACCTGACGCTCCAGCTCGCTTAAAATATCATTGACCCTCACTAAATTTTCCCGCTCTGTCTCCAGTTTCTTCTGGGCGGCGGCTTTCCTTCTTTTATATTTTACAATTCCTGCCGCCTCGTCAAAAAGCTCCCGCCGCTCCTCCGGTTTTCCGCTTAAGATTCTCTCAATCTGCCCCTGGCCGATAATGGAATAGCCCTCTTTGCCAATCCCCGTATCATAAAATAGTTCGTTCACGTCCTTTAATCTGCAGGGACTGCCGTTTATTAAATATTCACTCTCCCCGGAACGGTACACTCTCCTTGCCACCGTTACTTCCTCAAAATCAATATCAAGAACATGGTCGGAATTATCCATGGTAATTGCCACGTAAGCATAACTTAGCGGTTTTCTGTTTTCCGTCCCTGAAAAAATAACGTCCTGCATGGAAGCGCCTCTAAGCTGTTTGGCGCTCTGTTCTCCTAACACCCAGCGGACTGCATCGGATACATTGCTTTTCCCGCTTCCGTTAGGCCCTACAATTCCCGTAATGCCATTGTGAAAATCCAGTACGATTTTATTGGCAAAGGATTTAAAACCATGTACTTCTATACTTTTTAAATACATATTATTTCCCTACATTCTTTTTATTTTTCCTTAATTTCAACAGCGCCTGGTAAGCTGCTTCCTGCTCGGCAGCTTTTTTTGTATGGCCCGTCCCCCTGCCCACGGCTTTCTGCCCAATCCGTGCCTCCACCGTAAAACTTTTCCGGTGGTCAGGCCCGCTCTCCTCCAACAGGCGGTAGTTTAAAGTTTCCTCATATTCTGCCTGTACCAGTTCCTGCAGGATAGTCTTACTATCATAGAAGAGTTTCTTGTTTTCAATATCCGTTAAAATATATTTTAATATAAACTCTTTTGCATTAGTAAAACCACCATCCAGATAAATTGCGCCGATGACCGCCTCTAAAGCATCCGAGAGAATGGATTTCCTGTTTCTCCCTCCCGTCAGTTCCTCCCCCCTGCCCAGGAGAATAAAATTTTCCAAATGCATCTCTTTTGTGCAGGCCGCCAGTGTGGGCTCACATACCAGGCTGGCGCGAAGTTTTGTCATATCCCCCTCGGATAAATCCGGGTAATTTAAATACAGAAATTCACTGGACACTATTTCTAACACTGCATCCCCAAGAAACTCCAGACGCTCATTGTCAGAAAATTTCTTAAAGTGCTTCTCATTGGCATAGGAGCTGTGTGTCAATGCCTGCCGCAAAAGCCCCGGTGTATTAAACTGGTATTCTATGATTTTCTGAAATTCTTCTAATTGCTTCATATCTTTTCTTTCCCTTTAACAAGAATGTGCCTCAAAAGCAACAAGAAATGCAGCTTTTAAGACACGCCTCTTATCCTCGCTTTCCTTATTCATTTCATTAATTCAAAGCATTCTTAATCTGGTCCACTGCATCAGCAACGGTTACAATCTTTTCCGCATCCTCATTTTGAATCTCAACATCAAATTCTTCTTCAATTCCCATAATAATCTGGAAAATATCCAATGAATCTGCCCCCAAATCATCTACAAATGTAGTTTCCATCGTGATTTCATCTGCGTCAACATTTAAGACTTCCGCAATAATCTGTTTTAGTTTTTCAAATTCCATGATGCTAATCTTCCTTTCCATTCTCTCCTATAATGTTCTTTTTGATTTTTCCATTGATGTCCTGCTCCTTAAAAGTTACACACTGGATAATAGAATTGGTAACCTCCAACGCCTTGGAACTTCCATGGGTTTTTACTACAAGGCCGTTTAATCCCAGCAAGGGAGCCCCTCCATACTCTGAGGCGTCAAATGTCTTTAATGCGGATTTTAAAGCGGGCTTAATCAAAACCGCCCCTGCTTTGCTCCTTGCACTGCTTAACAACCCTTTTTTTAACACACGGAAAAATGTGCTTCCCAATCCCTCATAAAGTTTTAAAATAACATTTCCCACAAATGCCTCACAGACAATGACATCAGCCTGGCCGTGGGGTATCTCCCTCGCCTCAATGCTGCCGATAAAGTTAATGTCCTTGCATTCCTTTAACAGTGGAAATGCCTCTTTTACCAGGGCGTTGCCCTTTTCTTCCTCCGCCCCGATATTTACAATAGCAACTTTTGGCTTACGGATGCCCACCACATGTTCCATATAAATGGAGCCCATACGGGCAAACTGTAACAGGTGGGTTGCCCTTGCGTCCACGTTAGCGCCGCAGTCCACCAAAAGGGCTACGCCTTTTTCCGTAGGGATAAGGGGAGCCAGCGGCGGTCTTTCGATTCCCTTAATCCTGCCTACCAATACCTGGCCTCCAACCAGGATAGCGCCTGAACTTCCTGCCGAAACAAATGCATCCGCCTCTTTTTGTTTCACCATATTCATGCCAATCACAATAGATGACTTCTTTTTCCCCCGAATTGCTGCAACCGGCGGTTCCGCGGTTTCAATTACTTCCTCTGCATGGACTACTGATATCCTGTCTTTAGGATATGTATACTTTTTTAATTCCTCTTCCACCATATCCTGTCTGCCCACTAAAAAAACCTGGATGTCTTCTCTCTTATTGACTGCGTCAACGGCGCCTTTTACTATCTCCCCCGGCGCATTGTCACCGCCCATGGCATCTACTGCTACCTTTATACTATCCTGCATGTCAATTCCTCCTTGCACATGGTTACCACATCTAAAATCAATATACTATAAGTTTTTCCATAAGTCAACAACACGATACAACTGCCTGGAACAAGCGTTTGCGCCTTATGAAAGCTTATGCTTACCTGCACACAATTCCTGCCAAAATAGCTTCCGGCTTTGCAAAGCCCTAAAATTTCCGAATACTGATGGCATCGTCGTCCACCTGTTTCCCAATGGAACGAATGCTGACAAAATAGCTGTAATCTTCACTGACCTTAACTTCCACCCTGTCTCCCGCTTTTTTCCCCAACAGGGCTTTCCCCATAGGGGATTCCGTGCTGATAAGCCCTTTTAAGGAATTGCCCCGGATGGTTGTTACAATGGTAAAAGTCTCCACCATATCATCTTCCTCAAAATAAACTTCCACCGTGTTATTCAGCCCCACCTCATCCTCTTTGGAATCATCGGAAACTACTTTTGCCGTTTTTATCATCCGCTCTAAGTAACGGATTCTGCTCTCATTCTGGTTTTTATCTTTTTTTGCGGCATGATACTCAAAATTCTCACTTAAATCCCCGTGGGCACGGGCCTCTTTCACTGCCTCTAAAGCCTGCTTGCGCACCACCAGCTTGCGGTACTCTATCTCCTCTTCCATTTTTGCAATATCTTTTTTCGTTAATTCATCATACATAGCATTCCATCACCTTCTTACAGATTTCCCTCCTGCCAGGAAAACCGCCACCGTGCGTTCTTTAATCTCCGTGTCATAACCTATGACCGGTTCCCCGATACCGCATACAAATTCTTCCCGGTACGTATCCACCACTCTGTACCACTGCATATATTCCGGCAGTTCCGGCAAAGTTATTATCAGAGGCTCCCAGTAAGTATTCATTGCCATATACACACAGTCGTCTCTTCCCCTTGTCCTGCCTGCATACATAATCCCCACATAATGGGAATCATTGTTAAAGTTTGTAGTCCATGGCTTAATATCATGGGCGCTTTGCTCCGGAAAACGAAAACTGCAGCAGGTAGTGTTCTTTCGGATGGGGTCATGCTCCTTGCGAAACTTTATCATATATTTGAAAAAGTCGTAAAAGTCCCGTCTTTTGTTTAACAGAGTCCAATCCAGCCAGGAAATAATATTGTCCTGGCAATAGGGATTATTATTGCCAAACTGGGTATTGCAAAACTCATCTCCGGCTAAAAACATAGGGATTCCCCGGCTGCAAAGCAGTACCACCACGGCATTTTTCATCATGCGCAGGCGCAGGCTTTTTACCTGGGGGTCATCCGTATCCCCTTCCACTCCGCAGTTCCAACTGTAATTGTCATTGGAGCCGTCCGTATTGTTCCACCCGTTTGCCTCATTGTGTTTCTCATTGTAAGAGTAAAGGTCCCGAAGGGTAAAACCGTCATGGCAGGTAATAAAATTCACAGAAGCCCCTGAGCCAAGGCGCTCCTGGTACAAATCCTCAGAGCCAAGAATACGTGTCACTGCCGTCTGGGCTTTTCCGCAGTCTCCTTTTAAGAAACTTCTTATATCATCCCGGTACTTTCCGTTCCACTCCACCCACCGGTTCCATGAAGGGAATGTGCCTACCTGGTATAGCCCGCCGGCGTCCCATGCCTCTGCAATCAGCTTTACATTTCCAAGAATAGGGTCAAAAGCCAGAGACTGCAATAAGGGCGGCTTGGACATAGGGCTTCCGTCCTCATTCCTTCCTAAGATGCTGGCAAGGTCAAAACGAAATCCGTCCACCCGGTAAGTAATCACCCAGTAGCGAAGACATTCCATAATCATCTGCTGCACAATGGGATGGTTGCAGTTTAAAGTATTGCCGCAGCCGCTGAAATTGTAATAATACCCCTCCGGCGTCAACAGGTAATAAATATTGTTGTCAATCCCCTTAAAAGAAAAATAGGGGCCGTTCTCATTTCCCTCTGCCGTATGGTTAAACACCACATCCAGATATACTTCTATTCCGTTGTCATTTAAAGTCTTAACAAGCCGCTTTAATTCATTTCCCTCGTTGTTCCGCTCATGGCGTGAAAGATAGCTTGTGTTTGGGGCAAAAAAACTTACCGTACTGTATCCCCAGTAATTCAGAAGCCTTTTCCCTTCATATTCCCTGGATTCCCGAAGTTCGTCAAACTCAAAGATAGGCATCAGTTCTACGGCTGTAATGCCCAAATCTTTCAGATATGGAATCTTTTCGATAATTCCTGCAAATGTTCCCTTGTATTTTACCCCGGAAGAAAAGTCCTGGGTAAATCCCCGGACATGCATTTCATAAATTATAATATCCTCCATGGGAGTATTCAGTTCCTTGCTGTTGCCCCAGTCAAAGTCATCTTTGACCACCCTGGCATGGTACTGATTCTCCACGTCAATTTCCCGCTCACCCCACAGTTTCTGTCCTGTCACAGCCTTGGCGTAAGGGTCTAACAGCACTTTTGTCTTATCAAAAATAATGCCCTTTTCCGGCTGGTAAGGCCCGTCAATACGGTATGCGTACTCAAAATCTTCTATCTGCAGACCAAATACAATCATGGAATACACATTGCCAATCCGGTAATTCTCAGGAAACGGAATTACAGTGTAAGGCTCTTTCTCATGATTGTGATATAACAATAATTCACATGCAGTCGCCTGATTAGAATGAATGGTAAAATTCACCCCTCCGGGAATAGCCGTGGCCCCGTTCACCTCATAAATCCCCGGCCTGACTTTATATCCCCCGATTTCGTCCAAAGGTATCAAATGATATTTTGATTCTTCTGTTATTACTGGTTTCATAACATCGTTCCTCTCCTAATATTTGCATTCACATATGTATTATCATACACGACTTTGCATATAAAATCCATGTTAATTTTTATATAATACCAATTCTGCCTGTAAACAATTGTTTTGGTATACATTTTTTTAATCTTAGCATTTTTTCATATGCAATACAATAGCGGATTATGGTTTCACATCTAGGAGAGCAACAGGGATATATTCAAATGTTTTGAAAATATCCCTGTTTATTATTTGCCTTTTTAATTGTTATTTTTTATTTCACTTTAATTTTTACTTTTGCTTTCTTTTTGCTTCCGTCTTTTGCCGTGGCAGTAATGGTGACCTTGCCTTTTTTCTTTCCCTTCACCACGCCTTTAGAGTTTACTGTGGCTATATTCTTATTGGAAGACTCCCAGCTTACCTTTGTATTTTTCGCTGTTGCCGGAGATACCACAGCCTTTAATTTCAGCTTCTTTCCCTTCTTCACTGCCTTTTTTTCTGCCTGAATGGAAATCTTGGAGACTTTCACATCTTTGGACTGTACCTTCACTTTAAATGACGCCTGTTTTCCATTGGAAGATTTCGCCGTAATGGTGGCAGTTCCCTTCTTAATGCCCTTCACCACTCCTGTGGGGCTTACGGTGGCTATCTTCCCATTGGAGGATTCCCAGGTCACTGTCTTATCCACTGCATCGTTGGGGGAAACTTCTGCCTTAAAAGTGTATTTGGATTTCGTTTTAATAGCCAGGGTCTTATTGTTTACGCTGTTTCCCTTGTAGGTCACATTTACTGCGGTTACATCCTTTTTGCTGTTCTGGTTTTTATCAGATGCATTATTCGGGTTATTATTATCAGGTGTATTGCCTGAATTTCCATTTTGAGTATTACTTCCGTCAGTAAAATGAATTGCTACACTATCACTCAATTCTGCTTTATTGTCAATAGCCGCCCATTGTGCCTGAGTGCCTCCGTAATAAATATCTTTTAGAGCTTCACACTCAGAAAATGCATCCTCCCCTATGCTGGTTACACTGCTTGGTATTGTTATGCTTTCTAAACTGCTGCATTCACTAAATGCATTATATCCTATGCTAGTGACACTGCCTGGTATCGTTACGCTCGTTAAACTGCTGCAGCCATTAAATGCA
>CANRJF010000017.1 GCA_947630855.1 uncultured Lachnospiraceae bacterium | reverse complement strand
CTTTGCCCGGCCCTCGTCCTCCTGAAGCAAGGGAAGCAGCTTTTCGCTGTACATGGTCAGGCTGATGCTTCCCTTGCCCTGCTTTCCCACCCAGACCCTTTCCACCCAGACCCAAACATCATCGCCGGAGAGTTCACAGTCACCAGACCGCAGACCGATGTTCTCCATGGGTTGACGGCCCACCAGAATGTTCCACTTCTCCAGAACAGAAGCCGGGGCATGCCGCTGGAAGTAGACCAGCTCAAACAGCTTGACCTTGTTCCCCTCCGGGGTGAGGATCAGTTCGTGCTTTTCCCCGTTAAAGCCCATCTCAAAGCAAACATTATCAAAAGCGCGGTGTAATATCCCGCCGCATTTGGCGATTAGTTCGTTGCCCCGCTCCCGCTTTTTGTCCTCGTCCATGATGTGGCGCAGCTCTGCCTCGCTTTCAGCGAAAGCCTCCCACGTTTTTGCCGTCCGCTCCCGGAAGTTTTCGCTGAATCGAGGCAGTAACAACCACTTTTTGCAGTCCTCAATAAACGTCTGGGTGTCCTCATCTCCGGGGCAAGCCTCCAGCGCCTGCTCAAAATAGCCTAGGGCGCGGCCCTCCTGGTTCAGATAAAAATAAGCATACCCCATACGGAAATTCCAGATATGGTCGCCCTGAAAGTACGCTTCATGGGCCTTCAGCAGAGCAATGGCCTTGCGGAACAGTTCTTTGTCCTCTGGCCCCGCCTGGTTGATGTAGGCCCGGGCCAGCTCGCAGTCCATCTCCGGGGTCCGCTCACTGGCGGGAATTGTCTCTAACGCTTTGATAATCTTTTGAAATTTGCTTTTTTCGTGCCACTCCTGGCATTGTTCAAGGATATCCATCGTTTATTCTCCCTCATTGAATTTCGTTTCATCTGATTTTGCCTTTATGTTTCTTATAACCGTCTTCATAGAATCACTTTATCATATTCTGTCGAACGGTGTCTACAAAAATCTATACTATATTGTACACATCCAATATATTTGACCAGGAATTTACTCCAGAGCATACACATCTGCCAGATGATATCCCTACACTGGCTTTCCCTTTTTCATTTTGTACATTTCCCTGTCGGCCTGTTCGATAAGCTGGTCAAGCTTAAACTCCTGTGTAATTGAAACTGATTGGAATCCTATACTCACACTCATTTCATAGTCTTTTCCATTTTTCTGCCTGCACTCTTCCAGCCTTGGGTTCAGCATTTTGATCAATGATGAAAATTCATCACCCTTTATGCATTTTCCCAAAACTACAAATTCATCCCCTCCGTATCTCATAAGAATCTGCTCTTTTTCTATTAAGGCCTTCAAATTTCCGGCAACAGCTTTAATATAAAAGTCCCCCTCCTCATGCCCGTAATTATCATTCACAAATTTAAGCTTATTAATGTCCAGAAATAACACTCCGATTGGTATATTTTTCTGCCTGCATTCTTCCAGCATTTTCCCCGCAAAGTGAAAAAATCCCGCCCGGTTGTAAACCTGCGTAAGATTATCCAGCATCCAGACCCGATTGAGTTTTTTTACCAGCCTCTTCAATTCTCCCTGCTTACGGATATTTTCTAATGCATTTGAAATATTCATAATCCAGTTTTGAAACTGTATATTGTTAAAAGGCAGGCTGTTTTTGCACATTACCAGGTATCCCAGGCAGTTTCTTCTAAAATGCAAAGGTGCCGCAATGCATACTTCACCCTCTGTTTTCTCTCTGCATTCCGCCGGTAAAAACTCATTGCTTTCAAAAAAAGAATACGAGGTAAACCTTCCCTTTTCATAGGCAACAGGTATAAATACTCTTTTACTGTAATTTTCTCTTATGTGATAATTATACTCTGCTTTATCCCCTGCTGTCTCTTCCTCACAAAGACACAGATACACAAAGGTAAAATCCATCTGCGCAATATACGATTTCAATTCCTCACAGAAATCACTTAAATTATCACAGCCATTCAACTCCAACGCCATATTTTTATTAATCTCTGCCATAGAAATCATTTCCAGTTTCTGCTCTGCGTTCCATAACTGTATTTCTGCAATATTTCGTTTTCTGTATTCCCTGCACCCACAGCTTCCCCTGAAACAGCATTTCACCTTAAATTTCCGGTTATTTATCTTTTTTGTTTCTACAAGGCTTTTGCATGCCTCATAACCAATCTGCATCTGAGGTTTTTCCACCGTGGTAATTGCAGGAATCAAATGAGCCCCATTGGTGGCATGGTCAAATCCGGTAAGAAAAATATCTTTTCCAACCTGTATACCATATTTCATCAGCTCCATATAAACACCCAATGCCATATCATCATTTGCACAGACAATTGCCTGCGGAAGATTTTTCCCTGATTTCTTTAGTTCATTTACAAACCTTCTTCCGCTGTCAATCCAGTAATTACCATAATAAACGGCTTCTTCCCCTAACAGCAATCCATGCCCGCCCAATGCTTCCAGAAACCCTTTCAGTCTTTCTGCACTTTCCGGATTCTCCTTTGGTCCTGACAAATAGCAAAACTCCTTTACCCCATGGACTTCTATAAGATGTGCCGTTATCTCTCTCATAGCTTCCCTGTTATCAACATAGAATACCGGCATCCCCTGTATATGGTTTTCAATGCTGACCACAGGCTTTCCCGATTGCCTTATTCTCTGCGTAATTTCATCCGCATACTGTTCACTCTGGATAGTGTCGCGGGCAAATATAATACCGTCATATCGGGTTAAATCCGGCAGATGGTAAATCTGAAATTCTCCCATTCCAAATTCCGATTGCTTATAAAGATCACCGTTACAGGTAAATACGTGAATACTGATTTGTTTTATCCTTGCATACTTCATAATCCCTTCCAAAAGCC
This sequence comes from uncultured Lachnospiraceae bacterium, assembly GCA_947630855.1. Lineage (GTDB taxonomy): Bacteria > Bacillota > Clostridia > Lachnospirales > Lachnospiraceae > Roseburia_B. Next base: position 36,938 of record CANRJF010000017.1, on the reverse strand, counting down.
GCTTTTGGATTTCATATGCAATGCCTCCAATAAGTACAGCTATTTTCATGCGTAATCTCCATTTTGATCAAACCGGTAAGTGCCCATTCCCAGCAGGCAGCTTTTGCCATTTGGAAAAATCACTTTTGCATTTGCATTAAAAGGAATTACGATTCTATACCGGAATCCTTCTTTTTCCTCATAAGTCCACTCACTTACATAGGTTCCGAAAACCGATTCAAAACTTCCTTTTACAAAAGAAAACCTCTTATCCGGCATTGGTTTTATAATCATTTTTATCTGTTCTCCCATGGCAGGCATGAACCCGCACATATAACGATACATCCAGTCCGCAATGCTTCCATATGCGTAATGGTTAAGGCTGTTCATACCTGTTCCGCTGATGATTCCGTTTTCATCCAGGGAATTCCACCGTTCCCACACCGTAGTAGCCCCAAGATTTACCTCATAAAGCCAGCCTGGATATGTTTCATTTAAAAGAATGTCATATGCCAGCGTATTGCATCCGTTTTCCGACAGTGCGGGACATAAAACCGGCGTTCCGATAAAACCGGTATTCAGATGTCCCTTGTTTTCTGCAATCAGCCTCTTTAACTCCTCTGTCAGATATGCTTTACTGTTTTTTGGATACAGCCCTATGTATAATAAAAATGCACATGCCGTTTGTGTTACTATCGTATTCAGCCTGCCCTCTTCCGTAAAATAATATGCCAGGAAAGCCTGCTTAACCTGCTCTGCCAGTTTTCTGTAAACCTTTTCCTCCTCAAGGGCAAGCGCTGCCCCCGCCTTAGCCACCGTAAGCGCCGACTGATAATAACAGGCGGATGCAAGAAAACCGGAATCGGTCATGCCAATAGGATTATGAATATTTCCATTGTCCAGCGCCAGCCAGTCTCCCAGATGTCTGTCATTTTGCCACAGGTTGGGGATTTCATTTTCTTTTACCCTGCTTCGGATATACTCTACCCACATCTTCATCATCGGATACTGCTCTCTAAGCAATGCTTTATCCCCATAATACTGGTACAGTGTCCAGGGCAGGCCTGTTGCCACATCTCCCCAGATACAGGCTCCTGCGTCCAGATAAAAAGGATTGGTATTTTCTTTTACCGGCACTTTTGGTCTTGGTACAAAAAAAGGAACGGCTCCTTTTAACAGCTTTTGCTCCTCATATAAAGATTTTGTATAATGCCTGAAAAACCCACTGCTGTCCATATGAAAACATGCGGTATTGGCAAATATATTCACATCTCCAGTCCATCCCATACGCTCATCCCTCTGGGGACAGTCCGTGGGAATATCCAGAAAATTGCATTTTTGGGAACGAACTGTATTGGCAAACAGCTTATTTACCTTTTCATTTGAAGTTTCAATCTTTCCGGTTTCTTCTATATCAAACATCAGCCTGTACGCCTTAAAAGAAAGTTTCTGCATTTCCTTAAGCCCTTCCACTTTTACATAACGAAAACCATAATAGGTAAAGTGGGGGCGCACTGTTTTTTCATTTCCGTCAGAAATATATATAAATTCTGCCTTTGCAGTCCTTAAATTTTCCCTGTAAAAATTCTGGTTCTGCAATACTTCCCCATATTGAAGGCTGATTTTTTGTCCTTCTTCCAGTTTCCCGGTAAATTCCACCCATCCGGTAATACTCTCCCCAAAGTCCAACAGCAGATATCCGTCCTTATGATTTCTTTCCGATAATGGAAGAAAATCCTCCACCTTACGAATAGGTGGATTTGTTCTTGCCGTTAAAAGCGACGTGTCATCCTTTAATACTGCGGTTGGAAGGGGGGCTGCTTTCACCCTGTCATCCTGATATTCTCCGTCATAAATTCCATTTTCGCCTACACAGCTTGTATATGCCTTCCAATTTTCATCTGTGCATATTTTTTCTGTTTTACCGTACATGTCTTCCAGAAAAATTTCCGCGATACACTTCTTCTGGTCTCCGTAAAGGTCATAATATACATCATCGAAACCAAACCTTCCCTTATACCATCCCTCGCCCAAAAGAATACAGATACGGTTACTCCCTTCCTTTAACAGTTCTGTAATATCAAACGTCTGATACTCCATCCGTAAATCATAGGAATGATAGCCGGGCAGAAGATATTCATCCCCTGCCTTCTTTCCATTCACCTCCACTTCATAAAGTCCGGCTCCAAAAATGTACAATCTGGCCTTTTTCAAACGGGTATTAACCACAAAGTCCCGATATAAAACCGGCATGATCTGCTTATCCTCTTTTGTTCCGATAAAGTGAGCCTCCCATGCCTCCCCGCACTTTGCAGTCTCAAACCATGCGGTCTGGCTTTCTGCCCACTCCCCGGCCTGGCTTCTCACTGACACTTTCCAAAAATATCGTGTTCTCGGCTTTATCTTAAATTCGACTTCAAGCTGACATTGATGAAAACCATTTAGGATACCGCTGTCATAGACAGGATCACTCATATCTTCCTTTTCCGAAATAACCACCTGTACCTGTTGGGAAATGCATTCTTCCGCTTCAATCACTCTCCACGATAAAGTCAGATATGGGAAGTCATATCCCAGCGGATTTTCCAGATGGTTGACTCTCAAATGCACAATTCTCATAGCTGCTCCTTTTCATCTAATATGCAAGTTCTGCCCTCCCGCAAAACGGATCTATGGGACTTTTTCCTTTAAACGGACTTTCTCCCGTTATTTTCGCCACTGCTGCCTCCAATACATACTCATTATTAGAATAGCAGTTAATATACGTTTTTACCATGGGCACATCCAGCAGATGATAAGGATTGGCTACGCTGATAAACAACACCGGAACCTCCTTTGCAAACCAGGGTACATTGTTTCCCTGCCCCCAAAAGGTATACCAGTTCAATCTGTTGGTAGTTTTATTACTTGCATTTTCCACGTTTCCAATGTAAATGACCAGATCATACTTTTTCTTAAAATCCCCTACATTGTCTACACCCATATCAAAATTTTCTTTTTCATATACCGACACCTGAAATCTTCTTTTTTCAAGTTCCCTCTTTGCCTGTTCAATCACCCTGTCATTGGAAGGAAAATCCCCAAGTATTTCCAGCAATACCCTGGGATACTTTTCGGCGCTGACCGGAAGCAGATGCTGTGTGTCCTTAACCAGAGTAATAGACGCATCTGCCAGTTCCCTTGCCCATTCTATGTGCTGCCTGTCTTTTAATACGGAAAGATGCTCCTGTGCCGGAACCAAATCGCCGCGTATACTCTTTTCGTGAAGCTTCAATGAGGCTTTTAATGCCAGGATTCTGCGATTGGCTTCCAAAAGACGCTTTTCCGATAAAATTCCATTCTTATATCCTTCCATCATAAACCGGTAATCTTCTGCAAGATCTTTATTAAACAATATCATATCACATCCGTTTTCAATTGCCAAAGGAATAGACTTTTCCCTCTCCATGGCAGCGCAAAATCCCACCATAGGGGTTGCATCCGTAACCACCAGCCCATTAAAGCCCAGTTTTTCCCGCAGCAGATTATTTAAAAGTTCTCTGGATAAAGAAGCCGGAATAATGGTATTTTTCGTTTTGGGATTAAAATGCTCCTGATAAGCAGGCATGGCAATATGCCCTGCCATCACCGTTAGCGCTCCGTCCTCAATCAGTCTTTTATAGACACTTCCATAGGTATTGTCCCATTCTTCCATGGACAAACTGTTTACGGATGTCAGCAGATGCTGGTCTCTCTCGTCCACCCCGTCTCCCGGGAAATGCTTGATGGATACCGCTACATTGCATTCACTGGCTGCACGCATGTATTCTCCTGCGTATTCATAAACCGTATCCGGATTATCCCCGTAAGTTCTCACATTTGTAATAGGATTATGATAGTTCCTGTCGATATCAACAACCGGTGCAAAAGCCCAGTTGATGCCAAGTGCGGCTGCTTCCGTACAGGCAATCTTTCCGAGACGGTAGGCATATTTCTTATCACCCGCCGCCGCACATGCCATCTGCTTTCCATAAGGAGTCCCATCCGTTGCCGCGCCATCCCCTCCGGCTTCCAGATTGGAAGGAATCAGCAGTGGAATCCGTGAATGTTCCTGTGCATAAGCAAAGGTTCTTCTCATCTCTTCTCCCACACCATCCCTGAAAAACAGTCCTCCTATATGAAATCCTAACAGCATATTCAAATATTCCGGCTCCGTTGAATAACCGATGGGACAGAAAAGCTGTCCTATTTTTTCTTCCAGGGTCATTTTTTCCAAAGTTTTATCCACCCAGGCAATATCCACATCATCTAAACAAAAAGGTTTATTTTTTAAGTTCATTGTTTCTTTCCATGCCTTTCCTTTATTTTAAAAATCAGTCAAAGACTTACATCCCTGACTGATTCTCATTCACAATTTTCAGCAGGTCGCCAAAAGAATCCATCCCATAAGTCGCTTCCCCGCAGATGGCTGCTTCTCCTAACCCTGCACTGTCAAAGCCTCCTGCCCTGGCTGCCATGATTCCCGCCTTCGCATCTTCCACCACAAGACACTCCCTGGGGTTTTTATGTAAAAACTCCGCCGCCTTTAAAAACACCTCCGGGTCCGGCTTTGACTTTGAAATATTTGTGCCGTCACTGACCGCATCAAAATAATGGTCAAGTCCTAATCTCTCCAATATAAATTTTGCATTTTTACTTGAAGAACCAATTGCAAGCTGTATTCCTTCTGCCCGAAGCCGGTCTAAAGTTTCCTTTACCTCCCCAGGCAAATCTTCTTTGTTCATTTCTCCAAGCAGTTCCACATAAATCTTATTCTTTTTTTCTGCAAGTGCCAGCTTTTCCTCCTGGGAAAGTACTTTATCATATCTTTCCAGGATAATTTCAAGACTTTCCATGCGGCTGACCCCTCTTAAGCGGTTGTTGATTTTCTCGTCAAAATATATTCCCAATTCATCTGCTATCATTTTCCATGCCATATAATGATATTGGTCCGTAAAACAAATTACCCCGTCCAAATCAAAAATAACTGCCTGATATTTCATCTCATCCTCCGCGAATCTCATTCTGTCTTCTTTTTTAGATATTTCTTCAGCATCACAAGCTCAAGCACCTTATTTTCATTGTTCAGATAAATTAAAAATCCTACTAAAATCAATGCTGTTACAATCTGCTGTATGGAAGCGTCTACATTTAAACGTGCATACATCAGGGAGATAAATGCTGTGGTAACTGCACCTAACAGATATCCTATTTTTTCATTGCAGAATCTTCCTATAAATCCTCCGATAAACATTGGCAGAAAAGCGGTAAACATCGTTCCGATGGAGCCAAAATTAAGTGCCATCTGTACGTTCCTGTATTGGTTGCACTGATAAATCCTACCATTCCCATCAACGCTCCGGCTATGGTATAACATCCTACCGCATTGGGAATTTCCTTAATACCTGTATTAACAGCCACCTTCTGCCCTGATACTAATGCCTTATAATCATAACCAAACTGGGTATAATCAAAGATAAAAATAAAAATCAATAAACCAAATACAATTACAAGTACATAATTTATAACACTGGGAAAACTGGTCAGCTCTCCGTTTGCCACAAATGACACTCCGTAACCCTTCGTAACTGCAAATGCAAGGCCTTCATAAAATAGAGCCACACCGAGAGATACAATGATAGGAGGCAGCTTTACGATCACATAAACCGCACCGGATATCATTCCAAGAAGCGCACCGGATACAATGGAAATTACCAGCATTATCCCGGTGGGAAGTCCCATTGCAGTACATATGGATGCACTAATCACTGATGACAGCAGCGCTACCGAACCGATGGAAAAATCAAATCTCCCACTGTTTAAGTTTAAAGACAGCGCAAAAGTAGTAAGCATTACAGACGCTGCCGCCCTGAAAAACAAAATCCAGTTTGCTTCTGTTTCAAATAATTTCACACCCTGCGCAGCGCAAAGCATATACATGATAAGAAGCGTCACCAGGGGAATCCCTGCCATCCCTGCTATTCTCTTAACAATATTCCTATTCTTCGTCTTCATATGATCAAATCCCTTTTTTCTATATGCTGGGCCTCTGGCGGGTACTGACTACCCGCCTTACCGCCCAATTGCCATTGATTTTTTGTTTCAGTTTTAGTTTTTTATCATTTCATTCCCTGAATTTCTTCAAAGCTGTATGCTTCTACAAATTCTTTAAATGCCCCATAATCGGCTGTAAGCAAAGTATCCAGCATCTCTTTTGTATAAGCAGGTGTTTCTACGCTGCTGTCCACTGCATAATAAGTGTTAAAATCATCTGCGCTTTCTGCAATCCAGTAACCCTGGCTTAGTGCAAGGGCGCTGCCATCCTCCGTACGCACGGGAGAGCCTAATACTGCCCTGTAAGTTGCTATAAATATCGGGCCGATGCTGGCAGAGAATTTTCCTGCAAGATAATCAAGCATACCTCCTGTCATTGCTTCACCGTAACTGCTTGCATAAGCATCCACACTGGCAATCTTTACATCTGTTCCTTCAATTGCCGTCCCAAAGAAATCAGAACCGTTTCCTACTGCAAGGATTGCCTGAAGGTCAGGGGTCTGTGCCATCTGTGTACATTTTCCAAACCACGCATCATCCATATCATATCCGCCTACATAACCCAGTACATTGATTGTTCCGATGGCGCCCGGTACTATCTCACCGTCTGTAAAAATCTGCTGGATAATAGCGTCTCTGTCAGCGGCTCCCTTATAATTTGCCCCTTCACCACCTGCTTCTACCATGGCAGTCAGCATACCTGCGGCACGATAAATATGCATTTCTGTATAATAAGGAATTGCACCGCCATAAATTGCGAAATTTGTCATTCCCTGGTCAAGATAATGCTTTGCCATTTGATAACCGGTTTCATATTCCACATCAAGAGAGGGCCCGATAGCTCCTACATAATACTCGTAACCTTTGTAGGTCTCATATTCTTCCTCCGTGAGAGTACCTGTTGCTACTGCATAATATACACTAGCTCCCTCACACTGCTCAATCTGCGCTGCCCTGTCAAAGGATGAGAAAGAAATAATTGCTTTACAATTGTTCGTAATAAAAGTGTCAATAGCAGAAGTTTCACCTGCCGCATCTGTAAGCTCATCGGAATAAATCAGCTCTACATTATACTGTTTCTGGATGTATTCCGTATAATAATTGCGAAATGCAAGAGCCTCCGCCGTGGTTGCATCCGATACCAGAATACCGATTTTTACGGTCTTGCTCATATCAAGGTCTGCTGCCGCCTGCTCATTTCTGGCTCCCTCCTTCGCGTCTGCCTCTGTTGCATTTGTCTGTGCACCTGTTTCCTCTCCTGTTTCCTTTGTTTCCTGGCTACCGCCACATCCGCCCAGCATACATACTGTCATGGCTGCCGCCAAAAATAATGCTAAAAACTTTTTCATGAGATATTTCCTCCTTTAAATTTTTTTATATTAAGTGTTTCCACAAAATATTTTTTCTTATCTGGGCAGCATTTTTCCTCTCTGGTCACTGGTAGCTAAATATACCACCAGAATAAAAATTGCCGCCTTTACCATCTGCCCGATTCCTGAATTTAAATTGAACATAACCATAATCTGACTGAGCAGGGTCATGGAAAATGCCCCTATAACCGCCGCATAAATCTTACTTCTGGCGCCTCCTGATACCGGCATTCCACCAAACACAATGGCAATAATAACATCCATGCCCACGCTGGAAGCAGTATTTTTTGTCAATGTGGGAGCATAGATTATAGAAAGGAATGCGCCAATCCCAACTCCGATTCCTGACATTGCAAAAGCAATAATTGCCATTTTTTTCTCTTTAATACCGCTTAATTTTGCACAAACGGGATTTCCTCCCTGGAATTTCTGCATCCTTCCTATTTTGGTAAAGCTGAAAATAAACATGCTAACCAGGAAGAACAATAGTAAAACTACAACTTTAAATGGTGTATTATTCAGCCCCTTTACCGCTGCTGCCGGAACTGCAATTTCTGACCCTGTTCCGTTTACCTTAATCAGAACCAGAATCAAAGCATTCAACACGCTTAGCATCGCTATCGTAGTGACAAATACCGGCAGATTAAATACGGAGGCAAGCACGGAATTAAACAGCCCGATTAGTACCGCTACTCCTATGCACACTGCTGTCATAATCAGAATATTTTCTGTCTTGTTGTACACCATTCCTCCTATCAATGCGCTTACTGCAACGGATGCCCCAAGACTGATATCAAAGGAACCCAGTGTATAAATAAAGATGGCGCCTGTGGCAACTACTGCGACTACTACGGACTGGTTAATGATACTCTTAAGCCCATAGGAAATATTAATATCCTGTATCTTTCCCAATATCAAAAATGCCGCAAACAATACAACCAGTCCAAACAGAGGAGTTAAATTCATTATGTATTTTTTTAATTGATTCTTTTTCATCCTCTCTCCCCTCCTAAATCATGTACTGTATAATATCTGATTCACTAAGTGACTCGCTTCTTTGAAACTCTTTTTTAATCTCTCCGTCTTTCATAACAATCAGACGGTCTGCCATCCCAATCAGCTCTGCCATTTCTTCCGATATAATCACAATAGATTTTCCTTCTTTTTTCATCTGATACATCAACTGATACATGGCCTGCTTTACGCCAATATCAACGCCTCTGGTAGGACAGTCAAGAATCAGTATTTCACTTCCTCTTCCAATCCACTTTCCAAAAACCACCTTCTGCTTGTTTCCACCTGACAAAGCCGACACATCTTGATTCATTTCCGCACATTTTACACTTAATTCGTCAATCTGCTTCTGCACATATTTCTTTTCCCTGCCCGGAAGGACCAGAAAATTGTGGATTGCAAAGCGGTTAAACCCTCCAATTGCAATATTGTCGCGGATGCTTGCATTTAAGCACAGCGACTCAATGTCTCTGTCCTTTGCCGCATATCCCACCTGTTCTCTCATGGCATCCGCTTCATCCTTAAGCTCCCTTCCTCTGATTGACACTTTCCCGGAAGAAGGCCGGCAGGCGCCAAACAGCACTTTGCCAAGGGTGTGCATCCCACAATGTGAAAGGCCTCCGATTCCTAAAATTTCTCCTTTATGTATCTGCAGGTTAAAATTCTTTAACTGGTCTGCCAGATTGACATCCTGCATTTCCATAACAACTTCACTGCCATAACTGCCATCATAATCGCTGCGGTAATAATCCCCCTGCATTTCCCGCCCAATCATGCTTGTCTTAATCCGATCCTCATCAAATTCTTCCTTATCAAATGTTACTATGATTTTTCCATCCCTCAATACGGTAAGGGAATCACAGACCTGCATAATTTCATCTAAATCATGAGAAATAAAAATAACTGCCTTGTTTTCTTCCTTCATCTGATTCATGATTTTGTAGATAATGTCCCGTCCTATCTGGGATAATGCCGTTGTGGTTTCATCCACCACTAAAACTTCCGGCTTCTTTACCATGGTTTTTGCAATCTCAATCAGCTTCCGATCCTGCATATCCAGGCTTCCGGTCATCTGAGCGGCATCTATATGGGAGGCACCAATGGCATCCAATGCCTGCTGCCCTTTTAAAATCATTTCTTTTCGATTTACAATTCCAAAAGTCTTAAATTGATCTGTTTCCCCCAAAAAGATGTTTTCCGCAACTGTAATTCCCGGAACTGTTCCGTTTTCCTGAACGATCATTCCTATCCCTTTTTCTAATGCAAAAAGCATGGAAGAAGGTTCCCATTTTTCTCCCCGGAAAAACATTTCACCTCTGTCCGCCTTCTGCATTCCTGATATGATAGAAGTGACTGTGGATTTCCCGGAACCATTTTCCCCTATCAGACCCTGGATCTCTCCCCGTCTGACTTCAATGCTGACATCATTCAGTGCAACTGTGGAGCCAAACGTCTTATCCATATGCTTTACTTCAACAATTACTTTTTTCATATGTCCTGCCCTTTCTTCCATTTTTTTTATTCATGCCTGGCCTCCCTTTCTTTGTTATACTTAAATTATAGCTTTTTGAATTTCTTTTCCAATTGTTTAGAAACACCAGTTTTATTGACTTTTTATAATATTAATGTTAAAATCAGCATAGGTTAACTGTATTATTTTAATATCGCATGAATATAAGCATGAATTTACTTTTCTACAAAGTGAGGAATTAATAAAAATGGATATTGAAACTTTAAAAAGTGAAATTTATAAAATGAATGAAGAAGAATTGTTTTACCGCAAATATTACTATGCCAGACAGCAGGATTTTTCCCTGAAGAAGTTTCTGGCAGAACTGGATATAGACGAGGTATATGAAAAACATTTTCTGGTACCGGAAATTCCAGATACCATTCCTCCCCATTTTGAAGACGGCTTTTTCTTTGACCTGAACAAAAAGGCTTCTATCTTAACTATGCGCCATAACAGATATTCCCCTGCCATTATTCATGACCATACATTTTTTGAATTAATTTATGTTTATGACGGAACCTGTGAACAGACAATCAGCAATCAAAAACATTCACTGAGTACAGGTGACATTTGTATTATTCCGCCCGGAATCAAACACTCCATCGGCGTATTTGACAACAGTATTGTACTGAATTGCCTGATTCGCAAGAATACACTGCACAATATCTTTTTTAACTTTTTAAGCAACCCCAACATCTTAAGCGCATTCTTCTTAAATAACATTTATTCTGAAAATGGAAACGATTATATTATTTTTCATACCGGCAGTGATTGCGATATCCAGCGCAGCTTCCTCTATATGTATTGGGAATCCTTTAATCAGTCCCTCTACTGGGACCAGATGATTTCCTATACTTTGATGCTTACCTTCGGCCTGCTGATCCGCAACTATGAAAAAAGCATTGAAGTCCCTATCTTTACGCAAAAGGCAGATGTTCAACGCTTTGCTTTGCTTCAATATATTCAGGATAATTTTACGTCTGTAACCTTAAATCAGATTGCCGAGAAATTTCATTATACTCCAGAGTATACTTCCCGGTTAATAAAATCTACCACGGGAAAATCTTTTACACAGATTTTACAGCAGGTCCGTTTGGAAAAAGCCCAGGTACTGCTTCAGGACACCAATCTTTCCGTTGCAAATATTGCAAGCCAGGTTGGGTATGAAACCACAGAATATTTCATCCGCATTTTTAAGAAACAAATGCATATGACTCCCACAGAATACCGCAGGAAGGGAATTATTATCTGACTGCATCCTCCAAATTTATACCATACTGTCCTCGCTTCGTGTATAAAAAAAATTTTATTAACACCAACAGCATGCTCCATGTGAATGTTGACGGCAGCAATCACCTGGAAGATACGGCAGAGCAGATTTTAACAGATACGGGTCTTAAAAATATTTCTTATGGCATCAACACAGCCTATGATTCTACAATAAATCAGAACATTATGAAAGAAATAATTCCTATGCTTATTTCCATGATTCTGGTATTTGCCAGCGGTTATCTGATTATCTATAATATTTTTCAGATTTCCGTTGCCGCAGATATTCGTTTCTATGGCAGGCTGAAAACCCTGGGAACTTCTAAGAAGCAATTGAAAAAGATAATTTACGGCCAGGCTAACCGTCTTTCTCTCTTTGGCATTCCCCTGGGTCTGGCTTTTGGATATGGACTGGGAACCCTATTAGTTCCTATGATGATTACCGGCACCGGCGAAAAAGCCTGTGCAATAGTCAATCCGTATGCGTTCATTGGTTCTGCCCTGTTTGCAAATATTCAGACCTATTATGATACGGATGAACGACTGCCTTACATAGAAGCAACGGATGCCGGGCTTGCACAGGCTTATTATGATATGATAAACAGCGGGGAATGTACTTCTGTTTTGTATGGCATTGACGGCCTGATTCTGGACACATTTTCAAAAGAATATAACATACTGGACGGCACTTTTGACAAAGATAAATTCCAGTCCGGAGGCTTTGTTCTTGCAGAGGCCGCGGCAGGGGCAGAAGAATCCGAAAAGGAAACGCAGCCAACCTATTCTGTGGGTGATATGGTGGAAATAAATGGGCGGCAATATGAAGTCATGGGTATTGTTGCAAAAATCACAGCAATTACAGAGGGCGTAAACAGCGATACGGCAGATTTCCTTTCCTTTTACCTGCCAGCCCACACATTCAAAGAATTGTACCCGGACAATACCATGCGGAAAATTTTCTTTAATGTGGCTGATGAATTTTTACCCCAGGCGGAGCAAATGTTGACCGATTATAGAAGCAGCACGGATAAAAGCCTGACGTTCACCTCTAAGACAACGTTAGCAAAACATTATAAAGAGCAGACAAGGGCAAATACCATCTTGGGATTTTCTATCAGTATCATTATTGCATTTGTGGGAATCCTGAATTTTATCAATTCTATGGTGACGGCGATTGTGTCCAGACAAAAAGAATTTGCCATGATACAAAGCATCGGCATGACAAAGCGGCAGCTTCGCAGTATGTTGGTTGACGAGGGGCTGATGTTTGCAGGCAGCACTTTGATTGCTTCTTATGTTTTGGGTACATTGACGGTAGCAATGGGTGTCCGCGCTATGGTGTCCGGCGACTGGACAGCAACTTACCATTTTACGCTGCTGCCCCTTATCATCTGCACGCCGGTTTTGATTATTTTTGCCGTCCTGATTCCGTATATTTGTTTTAAGAATCTGGAAAAGCAAAGCATTGTAGAACGGTTAAGAGCTGTGGACTAATTGGATTTTGCAGACAGCCGGAAGGAGAACCTAATGCTTAATTGCAATACAAAACGGCTCTCCTACCGGCTCCCTGCTATGGTTTATTTTATATTTTTACACAACCGTTAATTCTTTCCCTTCAATAATAGCCTGCACATCTTTTATATCTTTATCAGTAACTGCTGCTATCTGTTCTGCTGTGAATCCATTATTATACATGCTCATAATAATTCTTGCTTCAGCCTTTGCTTCACCAATCGCAATCCCATCTTCTTTAATTCCCTGACTCAAATTACACATAACGCTTACATCCTTTCTCATATTCTCTTCAATAGGAATATCGTACTCATTTCCTATTATATCAAGTTTTTCTTCTACTGAAAGTTTTTTTGATAATAACGCTCCCAGTAAACGATGTAACTCATATCTCTCGTCCTGCCCCGGGAGTTCCTTTGCCAAACCTATCATAATAATATTCAGTAAATCCAGTTTACCTTTCCATTCGTAAGCGCCAAGTACACTGTCATTGGTAAGGTGTATATGATTCATGCTGTTTTCGTCCATATTCAGGCAGACCCAAATGGAATATACGCGCTTGATATCATCATAGCTGGAATTATCAAAATCTCTGCCCTTCTGAGATGAAATCAGACGGCTCACATAAAAGATTGCCCTGTTTAAGATTTCGTATCCTCCTGGTTCATCTTTTTGTGCTTCAATATTAATAATAATCTGCGAAATTCCATCTTTCATACGAACATAAAAAACAATGTCAAACCTTACCAGACCTTCATTGATTTCCGCATTTTCAGAATTAAATCCTACAATTCTCTGCCCGTCTTTTTCAGTACTAGTATTTGTCAATCCCGGTTCAACAGGAATAACACTGATGTAAGGCGTACCCTCAATCAACGGAACAACATCTCTGGGTTTCATATTTTTAAATTCATCTACTGTTTTTACCAATATATGTGCCAGTATACTTTTTTGTCCTAAAAGCCGTTTTGCACTTTCATCATACTGGGCATCTTTATCAGATGCTTTTACCGCATTTTTTAATTCCGTATCCACAAGTACTCCTCCTTTTTGCACATGATATAGTCATCTACAAAAAGGTATCTGACCACATTTATATTATATCGCACATAAAGGCTGAAAACAACTTAGTTTTAACTTTGCCTGCGTAATTTAATCTACCATTTCTTCTGTATGCCTAATATCAATACGGAACGGCTCTCCTACCGGCTTCCAGCCATGGTTTTCTTCATTGGTATCATTTTTCCTCTCATACAACTGCAAATCCAGATAATCGCAATCCTTATCGGGAACAGACATTTGAAATTCGTCTTCCGCTACTACATCGCCCGCTTCATAATCTCCATAAAAGTCTGTTACAAACAACATTTCATTTTCCGACAGAAATCTGCTCCCGAAAAGACTTACTGGATTTCCAAAGCTGTCCGTTCCTTTGAGTTTCAGCTCGTATTGATTTGGCCAGTCATCATTCCATGTAAATCCTTCCGCCAATATCCGGCAATACAAATCGTTCATGGTCAGTTCCTTCAATGTCAGATTCTTTTTTTCTGCATCAAATGCGCCAACTGTAACATCCAGTGTCTGTTTTATCGTCTTTGCTTTTAACTCCTCTGCCGTGACTTCAAAGTCATATACAAACTCTGCCATCCCCTTAACGGATGCATTTAGTAAGGTCGATGAATCATCCAGCTCCCCGGCCTCTAATACAAGATGCACCTTTACGTCACCCTCCGGCAAAACCTGGTCTTCATAAACCAGCAGTAATGTTTGATCCAGGCTTGAATCCATTACCAGCTCTTGCCAGCTTTCGTATGGCCTGTGCCATTTTCCGTTAATCCGCGTTTTTCTTTCATTAATCCATAATGACACTCCTTTACTCTGTCCAAAATCTGCATCTGCCAGTACCATCAATACTCTGTCGTCAACAATCACTTCTTTCACTGTCAGGGAAATTCCGTTTTTCGTCTGTGTCTGGTTTATAATATCTGTATAAGCAGACAACTCTTTTGTAAATCTAAATGCTCCGCCAATTTTTGTGGTAAATTTCCCTACTGCTGCCTGCACCCTGGAATTGCCCGCAACAACGATACAAAACATTACAAGAATTGCAATGCAGGCAATTTTCCGGCTATATAACTGGAAGACATAACACTTTTTCCTGTTCCATTCCTTTCCTGCATTTTCAACAAATTTTTCATCAATTTCTCCAAATTCCTTTGAAAAATCAAATTCTTTTCTCAAATCAGCACCTCCCGTTTCAACATGCCATAAAGTTTTTTGCGGTTCCTGCACAGATTTGTTTTAATGCATCCCTCTGTCACTCCATGCCGTTCCGCTATTTCCTTTATAGAATCCAGATACCAATACCGCCGGATAAAAATATCCCTGTCAGCTTCCCGAAGTTTTAATAAAAACTTTTCTATCACTCTTACCAGTTCCTTTTCTGCCATCTGCTCATCAACCGTATAGGAAAAATTTATCTCATCCATTTCACTGCATACATCTTCCTTATACATCCGTCCCCGCTTGACTGCATACTTTTTCCGAAAAGAATCTATTGCAAACCCTCTCGTTATTTTTCCCACAAAAGCAGACAGTACAACCGGCCTGTGAGGCGGCATCTGCCTCCACGCTGCAAACCATGTATCATTCAGACACTCCTGTGCATCTTCATGATTTTCCAACAGATTCCACGCAATTTTATAGCAATAGCCATAATATTTGCTTTGTAATTCCTGTATTGCCGATTCATCCCTTTTCCAGAACAAATCAATGATTTCCGTATCTTCCACCATATACCTCCCTTCAATTTATTCCCGCGAGCAACGAGCCAAGTGACTGCTCTTGCAAGAGTTTCTCCCTGGTCATTCTATAAGTCGCATAATAACCTAAAAGGTTACAATCTTTTTTTAATACCCATGAAAAAATTGCTGAAAGGCACATGCGCTATGAGCATATACATACTGATTATCAATGCAGAACGCCTGTTTCAAAGTATCACTGTCAGCAAGATTAAAATATTCTCCTGTTTCACTTACAAAACCTACACCGCCCCTCTCTATGTATTTTGGATAGGAATTTTCCCTGACCAGCATAACCATTCCTGTCAAAAACAACAGACACATCAGGCATAGCATGACTGCTCCCGTTTGCTGATAAGGCTTATATTCTGCAACTTTTATAATCCGGCGTTTCAAATCCCTGTAATCTTCCTCACCCACAAAGGCAGCATACACAGAATATCCCACAATAAATAAAACCATAAATGTCCCAGCCGGATATGCATTCTCTCATGAAGTAAAACTGCCTGTAATTCCTCTGTCTCAAAAGTATCTATCATTACTTTTGGAACTACCACCTTTGAATGAAACACACCTATGGTAAATGGCGTGACGGGCATTTTGCAGATGTAAACTTTATTGCCGCCTATTGTCCCTTTCTCCATATTTTTAATCTGCTTATTCAGCTTTCTGTGCCGTATAAATATGAAAATTCCGCTTATAACCACGCCAAACATATAACCATAACTGATGACCGGACAGGCAATGCAGCAATTATGCCACCATAGAAACAGTCTGCACATCAAAAGAAGGACAATCCCCAATGCCGCAAAAGAAAACAGGACACATCTGCCGAGCTGAATAGAAAAATAAACACTGCACTGGTTAAGAAACCACAGGAAAGATTGAAAAGTCCTTTTCCTGACAGGCGGCTCATCAGGACGCGAACCATCCGAAGCGTCATGTCCGACCTGCCCTTTAACCGGTTCAGCACTTCCATTGATGTAAGGGGCGTCCCACTTTCCCATTCAAAAACCCCGCAGCAAACTGCGGGGTTTTTGCTCTACGCTCCCGGTTTTAACCGAAGCCAGAGGGAAGCTTCCTCTAAAAGCCTGTCGTTTTTAAACCGGCATCAATCATCATCGTCATTATCGTCGTCGTCATCATTGTCATCGTCATTATCGTCGTCATCATTGTCGTCATCATTGTCGTCATCCTGGTCTTTTATTACCTTAATCTTAAACGTAATTTTTTTTGTCTTTGCCTTCTTATCTGTGCAGGTACAGGTGATTTCCGTCGTCCCGGCTTTCTTTGCCTTAAATTCTACTTTATTTCCCTTTTTGTCATCATCATCGAAACCTACAATCTTCGTGTTGGCAATCTTCCATTTCAGCTTGCTTTTCTTAATAGAACTGCCGCATTTTACCTTCAGTTCAAAATCATCTCCCACTTCCACGGTTCTAATCTCCTTACCAACTCTGGAAAGCGTATAATCCTCCTTCCCCTTTTCCACCGTCACGGTGATGACATCGCCGTATTTAGCTTTGTCTTTCCCCTTAACGTAACAGCGGATTTTCGCCTTTCCCTGCTTTACCGCCTTCATCTTGATTTCGTCGTCATTGCGGTCATTATCATCAAATTCCACATATTTTTTACCGGAAACAATCTCCCATCTGAGATAATCGTCATCGGCATTTCCCGGCTTTGTCTTTGCCTTAATCTTAAAAGTTTTTCCCTGGGACACTGTCATGGATGACTTTTGAATCGTCACGCTCTCTGGCTTTACATCATCATCCGCCAACACCGGCAGCGGCCTGAAAATCTCCATCACCATCAAAAACGTGAACAGCACTGCAAATAATTTCCCTTTTTTCTTCAATATGCTTTCCTCCTTGTTTTTAGTTATAACAAGATAAGTATAATATAGAAACATAAAAAAAGCCAGCAGATTTTAAGTGTTAAATTTTTCCATTATTACTGAAAGCCCAGGAAATACGGGCATTTCCCTGGCCTTTCACATCAACGGTCTGCTCCATGAAGTGCGGGGCTTAAAACGGTTCTGCACTTCTTACATTTTTGTTAGAACTTTGTAAGAAAACCTGATACAAACGAAGCCGCTCTTATCCTATAATAGAAATCAGAGGTGATAACAATGAAAGAAATTTTGAAACTGGATCATATCCAAAAATATTACGGAAATGGCGGAAATGTCACAAAAGCGATTCAGGACATCAGCTTTTCCGTTCAGGAGGGGGAGTTTGTAGGGATCATGGGCGCGTCCGGCTCCGGCAAGACCACCCTGCTCAACTGCATTTCCACCATAGATACAGTCAGCGCAGGACATATCTATCTGGATGGAACCGATGTGACCGAAATCAATGAAAAGCAGATCGCCCGGTTCCGCCGGGAAAACCTGGGCTTTGTGTTTCAGGATTTTAACCTACTGGATACCCTGACCATCTCCGAAAACATCGCCCTTGCGCTGACCATCAACAAGGTCCCCGCAGGCGGGATCGACGGCCGGGTGCGGAAAATGGCCGGAAAGCTGAATATCACGGATATTCTGGATAAATACCCGTATCAGGTGTCTGGCGGCCAGAAACAGCGGTGTGCCTGTGCCAGAGCCATTATCAATCAACCTAAGCTGATTTTGGCAGACGAACCCACCGGCGCATTAGACAGCCACTCGTCACAAACTCTGCTCTCTACGATCCAGAGTATTAACGAAAATCTTGAAGCCACAATCCTGATGGTGACACACGACGCTTTTTCGGCAAGCTACGCCAATCGTATCCTCTTTTTAAGGGATGGGGCAATCTTCACGGAAATTCTCAAAGGCAGCGATTCACGCAGGACTTTCTTTGAAAAAATTCTGGATGTCCTCACTATGATGGGAGGGGGCGTGAATGATGTACGCTAAATTGGCACTTGAAAATGTAAAAAGGTCTACAAAAGACTATTTGATATATATTGTTACTCTGACGGCGTGTATATCTATGTTTTATGCTTTTCTTTCCATTTCCAGCAATTATTATAAGCCGAATATAGGAGCAGAATTTAATTTGGATATATTAGGCAACGGAATAAAATATGTGATTCTATTGATTACTGTATTGCTGATGTTTCTTATGCAGTATGTAAATCACTTTATGATACAACGGCGGAAAAGAGAATTTGCAGTGCAGAGTATTATTGGAATGGAGCAGTCAACGATAGCCAGGCTTTTCTTTGCAGAATCTCTAATCATGGGACTTTTTTCGCTTATTGTGGGGATAGGATTAGGCAATGTTTTTTCTCAATTCATTACTGCTATGCTGCTTCAAATGTATCATAAACCGTTTGAATTTTCCTTTATGCTTTTTCCGGATACAATCATTTTGACGATTTTATTTTTCTGTTTATGTTTTGCGTCCGTTGGTTTATTTCAGGTTCGCACCATACGAAAAATAAAGATAATTGATATGCTAAATGCAGATCGAAAGAATGATATACTGGGAAACCCTCATAAATGGATATACAAACTCTTGCCGGTAAATTTTGTCCTTTATCTGCTGATTACCTTTTATAATATCAGAACCCTGTCTTACTATTTTAATGGAGAATTTGAACTGGTAATCAAAATATGGTCTGCAATCAGCATTATTGTACCAATTTTGATGTTGATTACGCATATAAGGGAAAAATTCAAAAGAAAAGAGCAGAATACAGTAAAGCGGCTTTTTTTGATTGAATGTATCGGCCTGTTGGAACTGATTATTCTTTCCATATTGCCGGTTTTCAAAGTATACCTTGCAATGCCCATGGATAAAGGTGCTTTTAATGTTTATATGGGATTTCTGTTTTGGTGTGTTGTATTTGGAGTGGGTGTATTTTTCGTTTTGTTTAGTAATTACTTATTGGTTATCAAAGAACGCCAGAAGTATAAAGAAGAAAATCTGTTCTTTTTTGGACAGCTATTATCTAGATTAAAGTCGAAAACACTTTCAATGACTTTAATCTGCCTTACACTTACATTGTCCATGGCATTATTTTTTGTGACACCGCTTCTTGTTGGATGGGCACAAGGTTTTTTGGAAAAAAGAGTTCCTTTTGACATACAAATTTCTTCAGACTACATTGGTATGCAGTCTGGTTACATCGGCATACAGTCTGAAAAAGAGCTGCCTGTAAAGGATTATAGTTTTCTCGATTCCTTTATTGAAAAAAATATTTCTGTTCGTGATGATTGCTCTTTTAAGACATATTTTGTAAACAAAACCGACTTTTATAACCAACTGGAGAATAGCAGAAAAAATGCCTCTCCCATCACAGCAATTTCTTTGTCCGACTATAACCACCTATTAAAGATGGCGGGTTATGATGAGATTTTTTTACAAGATCATGAATTTACAACTCAGTGGCTTTCTATAACGCCCCAGGATTCAATTTTGGCGTATCTTGAATCTCACAAGTCCATTAAAACCGATGGGGGCGATTTACAGCTTGCCGATATTTCTGCACACACAGTAGAGTTAGGTGAAGATTTTTATAATTTTCAAAGTGTGGTATATGTTGTACCAGATCACATTTGCAATAAACTGACATCAGCTAATACATTCCGGTATATGATGGCGGATAAAACAATTTCTTATGATATTGCTCAAGAATTAAAATCATACTTTGAAAATTCAAGTCTTACGGATTCGCTGGTAACTTATAACATTACAATGTGGACAATCGAGGTTAATGATAATTCTGCTGTCATTTTCATTATGCAAACCGGATTGACATATAGTGCAGTCATTTTGTTTGTAACCTGTTTTACTATTCTGGCTTTGCAACAATTATCAGATTCCGGGAAATACAAATATCGTTTTCGGGTTCTAAGAAATATGGGCGTTGAAGAATCCCATATACGAAAGTTGATTTTGAAACAATTAGCTGTATGGTTTGGTGTTCCGATTATACTGGCACTTATCTTGTCTGGCGCGTTCCTTGTATTTTTGTTTGCAGGATTCCATATGCAGATTGCAGCGTATATCGGAGTACAGCGATTGGTACAGCAGCTTTTGATTGTGTTGGCTATTTTATGCGTCCTTTTAATTAGTTACTTTATTAGTACATGGGTTTTGTTTAATAAGTCTGCATCTGCCTAACCTATTTTGGTGCAACAATGTTCTTATTCAAACAGGTTATTCTTCGACCTGTCCGCTGTGCTGGTTCTTGGATCTATGTCCCTGCGGAGCGATCAAAACGGGCTGTAAAACAAGTGTGGAGATTTGTGGGCGGCGGCGTACAGGCAGGACAATCATGGCCTCCCGTCATACAAGTATTTTTTTAAGGCGCATTCGTCTATGCATTCTCCGAAATATATTCCATGTATGCCTTTATAAAATCCTGATATTTATATTTTGAGATAAAAAGAATGCTTCCGTTTTTCATCCCCACTTCTGTCCTGCTGTATCTCTCTACATATTTCATGTTCACCAGATAACCCTTGTGTATCCTGAAAAAATCTTCCTTAAGCTGTTTTTCCAGCTCACCAATCTTTCCGTAGCATTCCAATTTTTCATCCTGCAAAAACACAATGATTTTCCTGTTACTGCTCTCAATATAGTAAATATTATCCACCGGAATATTTCTTGTCTCCTTCCCAATCCGAATCAGTATTTCCCTGGGTTCTGTGTTCTTTTTTGCTTCCAGATGGCGGTACTCCCGCACAGCCTGGTTGAACACCTGGGCAAATTCCCTTTCATTTACCGGTTTTACAAGATACTGAAAAGCATTTACAGAAAAAGCCCTGGGCATATATTCCGGATAGCCTGTTACAAATATCAAAAGCGGCAGATTCCCCCACAACGCCTCATCTTTTTCTTCCTTCCATCTTTTAATCTGTTCCGCCGCCTCCATTCCGTCAGTACCTTCCATAGTAATATCAAGAAAAAGAATGTCTATCTGCTCCCTGTCTTCCTGCTCCCAGAACCGCAGCAATTCCCTGCCGGAGGAAAATTCCCTAATCCGGCAGCCTGCATCCTGCATTTCTATCAGCTTCTTTATATAAACGCGTGTATTTTCTTCATCATCACAAACTGCGATATTCAATCTGCTCCACCCCCTTGAATGCCTTCTTAATCAAATACCCCGCGGGAATAAGGACTACATTTTCCGTCCATCTGTTTTATCGGCAATAATCAATTAAAAAGGAATACGGGATGTTGTATCTGGATAGTTGCCAGTAGTAAATGGATGCTATGACGAAAAGGA
This sequence comes from uncultured Lachnospiraceae bacterium, assembly GCA_947630855.1. Taxonomy (GTDB): domain Bacteria; phylum Bacillota; class Clostridia; order Lachnospirales; family Lachnospiraceae; genus Roseburia_B. Next base: position 15,186 of record CANRJF010000017.1, on the reverse strand, counting down.
AAATTGCTATGAAACATTTTGCCAAATGCTTTATATCTCTGCCATAAAATGTTATACTAAAATTAGGTATGTTGACGCCTATTTGGGATGTAAGAAGGTTAAAATGAGTACTTTGGAAAATACGATTACAAATTGTGGAGCATGCCATAAAGTCATGGAGGTGGTTTGAATGCCGGATATTAATGAAATTCAGAAAATTGTTGCTCCTATTGCACATTCCTATGGAGTAAAGCGGATATATCTGTTTGGCTCATATGCAAAAGGCACGGCAGGCGAGAAAAGTGATGTAGATTTACTTGTAGAAAAAGGAAAACCGATGTCTTTGCTTAAACTTTCCGGGATGCGCCAGATGTTTCAAGAGGCATTAAACCTTTCGGTCGATTTAGTCACTACGGCGGGCATTGAGGATGATTTTAGGAAAGAAATAGCAGGAACGGAGATATTATTGTATGAAGAATAAAGATGTAACTATCCTCAAAAAGATTTTAGATTATTGCAGACAGTTAGAAGAAGCGTGTGATATGTTTAGTAGTGATTATAATGCTTTTGTAAACAATTCGGTTTTTCAAAATGCCTGTTGTATGTGTATTCTGCAAATAGGAGAGTTATGCAAAGTAATATCAAAAGAACTGAGAATGCAGGAGAAAACTGTTCCGTGGAAAGAATGGTGTGGAATTAGAGATATTTTTGCACATCAGTATTCAAATCTGGACTGTCAGGCAGCATGGGATACCATACAGCAAGACCTTCCGGCATTGAAAGCAGAAATAGAAAGAATCTTAAAAGGAAACAGAGTGCAGTATGGAAAAGAACAGTGACATCCTCCTCTGCTTTTATGTCATGACGTTTATTCCGTCACTTATGCTGTACGGAATTGTAGATAATCAGACACATGTTCTTGGGATTTTCTATGAACTGCAGGACAAGGAGAATATTCGTAAATAGGAAAATGCCCTTTTAGATATTATTGCTGATTTTCAAATTTACTTAAGTCTGTTATTCCAAGATGTGCAAGACGCTCCTTTAACATAGCTGCCTGGTAATCCAACTCCTTCGCCATATCCTGTGCATACCTTGCCCTTCTGTTTTCTGCATACATTTGAAGTAATGAATCTGCCAATTCCTTTTCTGTTGGCATAAAATCACCTCCCGGGTCTTATAAGACTACATAAAACAAACGTCTCTACACAGTTTGTAAACAATGGACTAGACGGGAATCGAACCCGTGTCCAAAAACCAATCCCCTGTCCTTCTACGAGCGTAGCCAGTTCTTTATCATTCCCTCCGCCACACGGAAAATGGCACCCTTGTGGTTTTAGTAGCTTCATAATACGCCCATTAACGCAAAGCTTTGTTAATGTCGTTTCCTACATAGTCGAAGCCTGGCTCCCAGGGTGTAGGTGCCCCGGGTCAGACTGCTGCCCTTAGGCAGCGTATGCTAAATTATCGTTAGCGTTTAATTTTAAGTTTGGAATTTGACGCATCCCCTGCGGCTCGCTTCTCCAGCTTCAAAGTCCCTGTCGAAACCTTTACTAGCCCTTATATGTGAAACCTATCCTGCCGTAATGCAGTAAGGATTTCATAATAAATTCATTATACCTTCCATATCGGTCAAGGTCAACATTTTATAAAGTATTCCATAAAAATTTAATAAAGATTTTTTACTTTAAAATCCCGCTCCGCCTCACGCCTTGCATCTTTTTTTGCAATATCCTGTCTCTTGTCATACAGTTTTTTCCCTTTTGCCAGGGCAATCTGCACTTTTACAAGGCTTCCTTTAAAGTATACTTCCACCGGAACTAACGTATACCCTTTTTCCGCAATTTTCTGCTGCAATTTCAATATTTCGTTTTTATGCATCAAAAGTTTTTTGGGGCGAAGGGGATCCCTGTTAAAAATATTTCCTTTCTCATAGGGAGAAATATGCATACCGTAAATATAAACTTCCCCCTTTTCAATGCGCACAAATGCCTCTTTGATGCTGCATTTTCCCATACGCAGGGACTTTACCTCTGTCCCGTGGAGACTGACTCCAGTTTCATACAGTTCCTCTAAAAAATAATCATGCCGTGCTTTCTTGTTATTGGCAATTAATTTTTTACTTTCTTTTCCCATATAAATAAATCCTCCCGGTTAGTCCTCTTCTGCCTGCGGCAGAACATCCGATTCTTTAAAACCCTCACAGGACACCAGTTTAAAATCAATCATACGAAGCAGCTTGTCCGTAGATTCCACCCGGACTTTAACCCTCTGCCCCAGCTTATAGTGTCTGTTTTTTGACTCCCCCACTAATTCATAAGAAGATTCATGGTAAACATAATAATCATCATCCAAAGATGTAATATGCACAAGACCCTCAACGGTATTTGGCAGTTCCACATACATACCCCATGATGTCACACCGGAGATTACTCCCTCAAAAACTTCCCCGATATGGCCTGACATATATTCCACCTTTTTCATTTTTTCCGTTTCCCTCTCCGCCTCGTCGGCCCTGCGCTCCATCTCACTGGAATGCTTTGCCACCTGAGGAAGAATTTTATCATAATGGGACAGGCGTTTGTCATTCATTTTTCCCCGCAGGCTTTCTTTTATAATCCTGTGAATCTGCAAATCAGGATAACGGCGGATAGGGGAAGTAAAATGGCAGTAATAATTTGTTGCCAGTCCAAAATGCCCTGTGCTGATGGTGGTATATTTTGCCTGCTTCATAGAACGGAGGGTAAGGCGGCTGATTAAGGGTTCTTCCGGGGAACCGTCAATTTTCTGCAAAAGCTTTTGCAGTTCCTTCGGATGCACTTCATCCTGGCCTATATGCATAGAATACCCGAAATTATTAATAAACGCAGATAATTTTCTGATTTTTTCCGTATCGGGATTGTCATGGGTTCGATACACAAAAGGAACCTGCTGCCAGAAAAAATCCTCCGCCACCGTTTCATTGGCAATCAGCATAAAATCTTCAATAATCTTTGTTGCCACATTCCGCTCATAAGGCTTTATCTCTATGGGATGTCCTTCTTTATCCAAAATAATCTTCGTCTCAGGAAAATCAAAATCAATGGAGCCTCTCTGCATCCTTTTTTTCCTTAAGAGGGCTGCCAGTTCCTCCATCATTAAAAACATAGGCACAAAATCCTGATATTCTTCCAGAAGCGCAGCATCTTTGTCCACAAGTATTTTCTTTACATTGGTATAGGACATGCGTGCGTCAACCCGAACCACTGTCTCCGCAATTTTATGGTCAATAACCCTGCCTTTCCCATCAATGGTCATAATACAGCTTAAAGCCAGACGGTCTTCCCCCTGGTTCAAAGAACAAATACCATTGGACAATGCATGGGGCAGCATGGGAATTACTCTGTCCACTAAATACACGCTGGTTCCCCTTTTTAACGCTTCCACGTCCAATGCACTGTGTTCCTGGACATAGTTGGTAACATCTGCAATATGCACCCCTAATTTGTAGTTCTCCCCTTCTTTTGTAAGGGTTATGGCATCATCCAAATCTTTGGCATCTTCCCCGTCAATGGTCACCGTCTGCCAGTCCCTTACATCCATGCGTCCTGCCATGTCCGCAGAAGAAACATCTTTTGCAACCCTCACTGCCTGGTTTAACACTTTTTCCGGAAATTCCACCGGCAGGTCATACGCGCGGACCAGCGACATAATATCCGTTCCCGGGTCATTGATGTGACCTATGATTTCCACAATTTTTCCTTCGGGATTTTTGTCTTTCTTTCCATAATCCGTAATCTCTGCCACAACTTTATGGCCGCTGACGGCTCCCATAGAACGCTCCCTGGGAATAAATATATCCTTGCCGTACTTGGGATTATCCGGCACCACAAATCCGAAATTTTTGCTGTACTCATAAGTGCCTACGATTTTTGTCATGCCCCGCTCTATAATCTTTTCAACTTTCCCCTCTTTTCTTTTTCCTGCCGAGACAGGAAGCAGGGAAATCTGTACTATATCCTGGTGAAGGGCTCCGCCGGTATCCTCAGGGGAAATAAAAATATCTTCCTCTTCTCCCTCTACGGCAACAAAGCCAAACCCTTTCTGGTGTGCTATAAATGTACCTGTAAGAATTTTTTTCTTTGACCTGGCATATTTTCCCCGCTTGGAAAGTTCAATTTTGCCCTCTAAAACCAGCTCGTCCAACACCTCCTGCAGTTCTTCCCTCTCTTCTTTTGAAACGGAAAGCAAAACAGCCATCTCTTTTAATTTCATGGGCACATATAAATCATCACAAATCAAATCATATATTGTTTTTTTTCTTTTCTCAAACTGTTGTCTGTTCTTCATATTTCCTCTTTTCCAATTTTGACAACTTAACCAAAATTGTCACACGCATCCGTCTGAAAATCTTTTTTATGATATGAAAAAAGCTGCCGCAATCCCACGACAGCCTCTTATGTTCTAAAAAATATTGGTATTTAATACTGCTGCAATCAAAATAAACAGTATCACCATGATTCTGGTCGCCTTAACCAGAACACCTTCCATAGAACGCCCTTTGTTCTTGCCCCAATATGTGTCAGCCGCACCTGCAATGGCGCCTAACCCTGCGGATTTTCCCTCCTGAAGCAAGACAATTACTGTCAATGCCAAAGATAATAATATAAATACAACCATCAAAATCGTCTTAACAACTGCCACGAATTTTTCCTCCTGTAAAAATGCTATTACACTACAACGCTATGTAGTATAGCATACTCTGATACTTTTTTCAACCATTATTTCATTTTATTTCCTTATTCCTGCTCTTTTTATAAATGCCAATAACCATGCTGACAAAACACAACAGTATAAAAAAAACTGTAAAGTTAATCCAAATATCTCTGTATGCTGTTTTTGCTAATTCTTCCCTGAATCCGCTAAGCCATACATATACAAATGCCAATAACTGAGATGGTACATAAGCAATGGCATATCTCCAAATCAAAGGTTTAACAGATGATTTTACACATAACTCATATGCAGCTACTCCAATTAAAGTAATAACAGCCCTGTCTAATTCATGCCAGTTACCGCTGGGGTCTTCATAAATTCCATTGATAAGATATAAAACACTGTTCAATAATGTCAGGATGGTATAAATGACTGAATATCCCGATATTATATTTATCCATTTCCTTTTATTCATTATGCCCGCCACTCTCCTTTATCTTTTTTAAACTTTCATTTGCACGTTTGACTTCACGAAATAACGAAATATAATATATGACTACTCCTATCCCATAGGGCACTGTAAAAGACCAAAACATATCTTTACAGGCATCTTCATGCAGCGGTTGAAATTGCCCGAAAATCCATGTAATCAACATAACAAACGCAATCAACACCACGTACTGTACTGCAATACAAAGCAACAGAGGATATTCCAAAAACCTGTAATACTGGGAAAGCACAAACACTGCCGCAAATGATAACAAAAACATTACCAGCAGATTTTCCTGATAGTTTCCGAAAACATCCTGTACAATGGCCTCAAATATGACCTTGAAAAGCGATAGTATTGTGTAAACTTCACATACAGTACCAAAAAAATTATGCCTGTCAATGAGCTTCATAATGCACCTCCTGCATATGCGCTAAAGCGCTTAAAAAAGATTTCTTATATGTCCTGTTGAGTATCAATATCTCACCGTTATCCATAAGCAGTTTTAACCGCATATTCAAATCCGCTTTCACCTGTTGTACCTTATACAGATTCACAATCATGGATTTCCCGATTTGTACAAAACCGTTTTCCGCAAAACTGTCCAAAAAATGCCGCATACTGCACTCTAACTGATACACTTCTTTTTCCTGATAGGCAAAAAGTTTCCTGTCCACAACCTCCAGATAATAAATGCTGCTTGGATGCAGTTTGTAAATAACATTTTCCTTTTTCCCCATAATACCTGCGAAGGAAGAAAAGAACTCCCGAATAATGCCTATTTTCTCCGTTTCTTCCCGAAAATGTACATCCACATAATCTTCCTTTAAAGCAGGTTCCTTATAGTATTGTATTTTCATTCTGATGCCCCTTGCCGATTATACAAATTTTCACTTCATTATCTGGAAATCATTATAACAAATCCGCATCTCCCCGCAAGCCATTTATGCACACGTTACAAATAGAAATGCGTATGCTGCATTTCCTTTTATGCGAATGTCAGCGGTTATTCCATGAATTAAAAGCAAAATTTATTCCCGCGAGCAACGAGCCAAGTGACTGCTTGCAGGCATTTGGCGACTGCCGCGAAGGGCGCTGTGTGCCGGTGGCACACGTTAAGCGCCGACCGAAGCGGAGCGTAGACCAAAAACCCCGTTGCTTGCAGCGGGGTTTTTGATTGAAATTGTGTATATGGTTATAGTAAAATGAAGATGTTGAACATTCCACAAGCCAGGTTTATGGAGGGAATACAATTTGGTAAGTAAATTGAAATATGGTAATACGAATACTTTTTTTATTTGCGGTGCAAACGGTAATTTGCTCATTGATACTGACTTTGCAGGTACATTGCCCTTGTTTTATAAAGAACTTAAAAAGAATCATATCCGGTTAAATGATATAACCTATGTTTTAGCAACACATTATCACCCAGACCATATTGGACTTGTAAGCGAACTTATGGCATTGGGTGTAAAACTTCTCTTAATTGATACCCAGGTGGAATATATTCATTTTTCTGATGAGATATTTAACAGGAATACAAGTTTAAAATATATGCCAATAAACAAGGAAAAGGCTATTATTGTGAAATGTGGGGAAAGCAGGGGTTTTCTGCATAATATGGGAATAGAAGGAGAAATATTATCCACCCCCAGTCACAGCAATGACAGTATATCCCTTATTTTGGATAACGGGACTTGTTTTGTCGGGAATTTGGAGCCAATAGACTATCTTGACGCTTACGAAGAAAACATAAATCTTAAAAATGACTGGGAACTTGTTATGAACCATAAACCTAAAATCATTTTTTATGCACACGCAAATGAAAAGGTAATGGCATAATTATCCAAATTTGAAAGGAGAACAAAAATGAAGATTGTACCTACATTAAATTTTGGAGGAAATTGTCGGGAAGCAATTCATATGTACGAAAAAGCATTTAATGGAAAAATTAGTTGTCTGATTACATATAGAGAAGCGAATGACCCAGAATATAATCCGCTGCTTAAGGAAAATCAAAAAGATTATATATATCATTCGGAACTTATATTGGGCAATCAAAGAATCATTATGAGTGACCATGTAGATATTGAGTTTAAAACGTGCTATTCAAATTTCCTTACTATTATGTATGATACGAAAGAGGAAGTTCAACATGCATATGAAATCATGAAAGAAGGAAGCAAAACAATATATCAAATGGAAGCTACGCCTTATAGTTCCTGTCGGGTAGTTTTTGTTGATAAATTTGGGATTCGCTGGGGAATTATGACCAAGCAGACGGGGCGGTAAATTTTAATACATTCCCCGCCCTCCTCAAAAAATCAAGATTGCTGTTTTTCCTAAGTTTTAAATGTACAACTCATTCTCTTTTCTTGTTGAACATGCTTTTTTCATTGCCAATGCTGCGGCTGAAACCATAGCACTATTTACTTTACGGGCTGACTGGGGGCATTTTACAACACAACGCATACACGAAATACATTTTTTGCTGTCCGTAACTTTTACATTTTCCTTACTTATTGCCTGTGCCGGACAATTTTGGGCACATAGTTTGCAATTTGTACAATTTTTGTCCGCCTTTGGTACTAAACCCACTCCTCCCGCTTTCTTATACGGATAATTCCCCGGAATTTGTAACGCAAAAGTTTCATCCGTACTTCTGTTTATTTTTTCCAAAATTTTTTTGGCAAAATTTTGTAAATCGTATTTATCTTTGGTATCGGGTCTTCCTGCTGCATATTGATGCATAATAGAATGTTCTGCAATAGCAGCAACGGCGGCAATTACTTTGAAACCACTTTTTTCTGCAATATCCTTCAATTCAATCAAAGTATCCTCATATGCCCGATTTCCATATACGCAGACAATAACACATTGCACCTGATTGCCGCAGATTTCTGAAATTCTTTGAGCTGCAAGAGATGGAACACGTCCGCCATAAGACGGAACTGCAATAATTGCAATGTCATCTTTTTTCACACTAAGGGCAGCGTAATTCGTTTCTGCATTGGTCAAATCAATTTCATCCGCCGGCATTCCCCACGTCTTTGTTATGGTATCTGTAACTTGCTTCGTTCCGCCAGTGGGGCTGAAAACAATCTGTGTAACATTCATATGTAAGCCTCCTGTAATTTTTAGATTTACACCATTATAACAAACCAAAGGTGTAGTGTCAAGATTTACAGCAGAATGCGTTTATGATACAATTCATTAGGAAAGGAGATACGCCATGCATATCAGTACAAAGTGTTCCGTTGCTATCCATTGCCTTATTTTTATTTATGAATACGGAGAAGAGAAAAAAGTAACCAGCGAACTTTTATCCTTATCCACCGGAAGCAATTCTGTTACAATCCGAAATATTTTAAGTTCACTGAAAAAAGACGGTGTAATATCTGTTAAATTTGGAACAGGCGGTGCAACGCTCAACTGTCCATTGGAGGAAATAACCATATATCGTATATGTAAAGCCATAGAACCAAACTTTCTTTCAAAATTGTTTGGTATTCATTCATTACCTTCGCCCCTCTGCCCAATAGGGAAAAATATTCATAATGTATTAGATTGTTCTTACCAGAAAATCCAAAAGGATTTATGTGATAGTTTAGAAAGCATTACACTAAAAGACATTGTAAATGATTATCATGATTTTATAGAAAAATAATCAATGGGTGTAAAGTGCTGTCGTCCTCAAAAATTATAAAGATATTTTAATAAGTCTCTGGATTTATATTGATATTATAAATATAATATAAACATGGATAACATAAAAGATGCTGATTGTCTGTCACTGTTACCGCAGCGCTGATGATATTATCCGCATTATTTCAGCAAGGAAGGCAACGAAAATGGAAACACAGCAATATATTGATATCAATAAAGGGTGGTGATTATGTAATGGAAGAAATGGATATGAGGGAAGAATATGATATTAAAAACTTGAATCCCCGAAAAAATCCTTATGCAAAAAAAATCAAGAAACCTGTCACGATGAATATGAACGTTACGACAATCGAATATTTTAAGGCAATGTCTGATGAATCAGGTATTCCATATCAAGTGCTGATGAATTATTATCTGGATGACTGCGTAAGGCAGAAAAAGAAACTGCAGTTTGTAGGGGAGACTGAATCTGTGGGCATATAAATTATTGCTAATCAATAAGCCCATAGAAAGATTCTGCACTCCACTTCAGATATATAAAATTTACGAAAAGGGGCTGTCGCACTAAATTAGTGTGCAGCCTCGAAATTTACTGTTCCATGCGCCTTTAAATTGCTGTTTTTTCTTTATTTTCAATTCTCATTGCTATATCGCTTTAAATATTTTGAAAAGCCTCTCATTAACATATGAGCAAAAGCAAGATTCACTGCAATGACAAAAATTCCAATAAAGCTGTAAAATAGCACTTGATAAAATGAGTATTCCAGTAAATATATACTTTTGTAAATCACATATACGCTTACAGGCAACGCAATAATACTTGTAATTACACATGGTATATACTTTCTTATCATTATAGATTGACCAATATGTACCAGAAAGTGAAATGTACAGCCAATAAATCCCCCTAACCATAGTCCATACCAATTTGTAAATAAAGATATCAGACAGAGGAAAATACATAAAAGCAATTCTTCAAATACTGCAAGAGCAAATCCTTCTGAGGATGCCTGCTCATATTGCTTGAAAATTGCAGGATACTTTTTGCTAAGAAATGTCTGATTATGTTTCAGCCACGGAATAAAACCTATTATTTCTTCCATATCGTGAAAAATAAATAGCAATGGAAATAACCAGATATATGACAACATAATATTGCCCTCCTTTTCTGCCCGTCCTTTAGCTGACGCACTGTAAAAAGTAAACGCTTGTAACCTTTTCGACTGTATGATAAAATGTTCACTAATAAAAAGCAATACTTATACGGAAAGTGACACTATTTTAAATAAAAGTGTCGGAGAGGAATTTTATGAATCCAACACAAAATCCCAGCGCGTTGCGCTCCAAAAAAGTAATTACCGAATCCCTCCTGCTTCTTATGAAGCAATATCCCTATGCAGAAATAACAGTAAAGCAAATCCTTTTAGAAACGGATATATCACGGAAAACTTTTTACCGTAATTTTTGTTCTAAAGATGACGTGTTAAATTCTTTTATTGACACCATTTTGCAAGATTATGTTAATGCTATACAACAACGGCAACCGAAATATTCACTTATTCAAACGTTTGATGTTATCTTCGATTTTTGCGAGAAAAACAAAGAAATACTTTTTATTCTCCGGGATAATATGCTCTTATATTTATTGCTTGAAAAATTAAATGGGATAATACTGAATGAACATAATAGATATATCTCTGAATTACAAGAAAATCATCTGGAAAATCAATTACTTACAGAATATATCATTTCTTTTAATATTGGCGGTGTATGGAATCTCATTGTCCGCTGGATTAAAAACAATATGCGTGATTCTGTATTTGATATAAAAAAATCCATGATTTTCTATTTATCTAACATTAGAAAAATTGATATTCGTGACGTTTAGTTTTCTTTAACAGCTCAATTATTGCATTTTTAAGAAACATTACAGAAAGTGGACACTATTAGAAAACTACCAGAATAAATCCCACTAAGATAATTTAATCAAAGACCCCGCTGCAAGCAGTCACTTGGCTCGTTGCCCGCGGGAATAACAGAAAGGATGAAAAAAAATGAAAGTTAAAAATTTAGTTGGACAGAGATTTAAAGAACGGCCAGCAGATTGTGTTATCGACAGCCACGCATTAATGGTACGTGGCGGGTATATGAAATATGTTGGCAATGGAATTTTTTCAGAATTTCCGGCATTAAGAAGAGTAACTTCCAAAATCGAAACAATTATCAGAGAAGAAATGAATTCTATTGATGGACAGGAGGTTCTATTTCCGGTTGTAATGCCTGCAGAACTTTGGCAGGAATCTGGGCGCTACGACAGTATCGCAAACGAATTGGTTCGTTTTCAGGATCGTAACAAATCAAAAATGGTACTTGGAATGACACATGAAGAAGCTGCCGTTCAACTCGTGCGGGAATATGGCCAATCCTATCAGCAATATCCATTTATGATTTATCAGATTCAAAGAAAATTCAGAGACGAAGCCAGACCAAGAGCCGGCATGATACGTGTGCGCGAATTTACAATGAAAGATGCATACTCGTTTCATACCTCACAAGAGGATTTAGAACAGTACTATCAGAAATGTTATGATGCCTATAATCGCATTTTTAAACGAGTAGGAATTCCAGAAGTAGTAACAGTTGCTTCTGATTCAGGAATGATGGGGGGAAATATTTCTCATGAGTATATGTTGCTAAATGAAGTCGGCGAGGATTCCATTGTATTATGCTCCGCTTGTGATTACAGAGCTAATTTGGAAGCAGCAGAAAATATTGTAGAAAACATCTCTGATAATGTCTTTTCATCACTTGAGTGTATTGAAACACCAAATTGTAAGACTATTGAAGATGTTTGCAATTTTTTACAAAGCGAGGTTTCTGCATCATGTAAAGCGGTTGTTTATCAGAAAAACTCAGATGATTCTTATCTAGTCGCATTTGTTCGTGGAGATTATGAGGTAAACGAAACAAAACTTCGCAATTTGGTAGGAGAAGATATTCATTCCGCCGAAATTAAAGCTGATTCTCCATTAGTTGCCGGATATATCGGACCATTTGAACTTTCAGAGAAAGTTGATTATTATTTAGACTTGTCCCTAAAAGGAATCGATAGCCTGGTAGCAGGAGCAAATCGAGAAGGTTTCCATTATATTGGATTAAATTTAGAAAGAGATATCAAGAATGTATCATTCGTGGATATCGCGAAAGTAAAAGACGGGGGAATTTGTCCATGTTGTGGCAAACCGGCATTAACTATTAAACGAGGTATTGAAGTAGGAAATATTTTCCAGCTAGGTACGAAATATAGCAAAAGTATGCACATGCAGTATGTTGATAAAGACGGTTCAAGCCATAATCCTATTATGGGATGCTATGGAATAGGTATTGGACGTCTTGCCGCTTCAATATGCGAAGCAAAACATGATGATTATGGACCAATATGGCCAATTTCGATTGCACCTTGGGAGGTTCATATTTGTTGCATTCGTCCCGATGACGAAGAAACAAAGAAAGCAGCTGACACTTTATATGAAGAATTGAAGAAGCAGAGAATAGAGGTAATTTATGATGACAGGGAAGGAATCAGAGGCGGACAGATGTTTGCAGATGCAGACTTATTAGGCGTACCAATCCGTATCATTATCAGTCCTCGGAATTTGCAGAATAATAAAATAGAAATCACTACAAGAGATAAAACTGTTAATACGGTTGTAGAGGTTTCAGATGCTTTGGACTATGTTCTGAAGTTGAAAGAACAATTATATTTCGAATTAAATAACTAAGTGCGTTTTTAGATTTGTAAGACTTTTGGATAAAGCGGCAGGAAACAATTAAGACGAAAAAACACTTTTTCCCTTATAATTTCCTCACAAAGGAAAAAATAAGGGAAATTTGTCTGTCAAAGGCAGAATAATTGTTAAAATCAGACGCTGTATAAAAACTGTGTTTATAGTTTCCGATTTCCTCCAACGGAATATGAAGGCGCCTGTATTCAGCTTTCCCTGCGTCTATCTCCCTGATGGATTCTACCATGGGATAAGAAACATACAGTTTCCCAAGTTCCGTTTCATTATCAAAAACATCCAGCATCTCTGCGAGTATGTCTTTGTTTCGATATTCTTTTGGTATATTGTCACTGTGTCCATCATAATCAAAAAAAAGATAAATTTCTGAGAAATTGCTTGGCCTTAAATCCCCAAGCTGCTCTTTTGCGCTAACACTCATTTCTTTCAGAACATCAATCACATTTGTATTATAATCATCATCCTTTAATCTGTTCCACAGCATATAGATATTTCCGTCTGCCGGACAGGTAATAATGGAAACATCTGTCTGTCCGTCAAAGAAAACACTGCTTAAATTCTTTAATAACTGGTCTTCTGCAGAAATGCCTTCATAAATAAACGCAATACGTTTGAAAGGATGTTTCATGAAAAAGCACCTGCCTTGTACATTTTTTGGATATTATGTGCTTCCCTTAATGCCTTGTCCGTTGATTCCGAAAATGGCGTTATTTTGTTATTCTCAAGCTGGAAGTAACAGTCAGGACGCAGCAGTTCGTTGGAAAGAATATCCGTGTTATGGCTTGTAAAGATAACCTGGATATTATCACTTTCCATCAGCTTTCGAATAACAGCAACAGATAAATCCGTATGGTAAAATGCATCAAACTCATCAATATAAATAAAAGAAATCTCTTTTCGCTGATAATACCAGAGAAAAAGAAAAACCAAAGCTCTTGTACCGCTGGACCAGAGAAAATGAAAAGGTATTTCCTTTTCTCCCATTATTGCATAAATAACCATTCCTTCTCCTTTGTCTTTTGCCTCCAGTTTAAAATCAAGCCCCAGTTCCTGCAAAAAATCCTGCAGGCCCAAAACACCGTTTTCCATAGTGGATATGGTTTCTAAAACATTACCGCTTCCGGTAGTATATCCAATATACCGAAGGCCTTCCGTACTGCTAAAGCACAGCATCCTATTGACATACTGCATAAAATCCATAAAGACCTTACAATAAGGGTCGCCGTCATCCAGAATCGCGTTGGCAAAAACATATTTTACCAGGGACATGGAGCCCTTCCAGTTTTCTGTATTTAAAGTCTCGGTTCCCTTCAAATCAAGAGTGCAGGTATCCATGTCATTAGAAAGAATTAATTTCTTATTAATGTACAAAATCTCCCGGATAACCTGCTCCGAATTCTTTTTTTCATATGTGTATTCCAGAACATCGGAACCAAACCGGAATTTATAAAAAAAGTGGGCAACAGGTTCCTCTGTACAAAGATTTGTATAAAGTGCGGCAGAAAAAATCTTCTTCTTTTTATCTGTCAGGTGGTTTACAATATCAAGAATTGCATATCCAAGATTTGTTTTTCCTGTGGCATTGTGTCCCACAATTACGGAATCTTTTATGATTCCATTGGAAACAGCAGACGAGTTAAATTCATAATTCTTAGAAGACTCCAGGGAAAAAACCAGTTCATCCCGGAAATTTCTAAAATTTCTGACACGAAATTCTGCTAACATATAAATACCTCTTGTTTCTCATTTAATATATCGCATCTATTCAATACCCTCACAGATACAATGCAAAAATGCATGAAAATCCCTTCGCAATAGCATTTTTACACGCCTGAACAAATACTATATTTACATTATAACCGAAAAAATCCTTTTTACAAGTTTTGCGGTAATTTTTTTACACCAAATCTGCACAAAAATTACATCAACCGGCTTCTGGATGAAAAAATATTCAGCGGTTACTTCTTTTTACTCCGACAACCACCAGTCTGCTGTTTTTGGAACGTCCTTCACAGGTGGAAAGCATTACCATGGAATACGCCCGAAGGCGGATGCACATTCACTATCACTATACCTTATAACATTGCAGAATAGCTATTTTATTGCCATTTCTGCAATGCTATATTTCATAGAAGCAGTTTCCGTGTTTGTGCCATATCCCCCATTTTTCAACAGTAGATTGCGGAAACCCCTGACTTTTGCCAAACTGTGTCAATCGCCCCTCTATCAGCAGTATCTAAAAACACGAAAAAGAGGGGCCCACCAGCCACCGTGAGGAACCCCACCAAGCCCGAAATCCCTTGGTTTCAAGCCATTCTCTTATACTTTCGCCAAATCGTACAAAATTCCCATGGCATCAATTATTTATAGCCACCTGTACCGCTGTTAGACTTTGAGGACTTTTACCCCACCCAATCTGCGATTCGACAAACGAGATTCGACAAAAAACCTTGCTTTTATGCGGAATCCTGTATAGGTTACAATTCACGGCCTAACCGAACTGTAAATATGCATTATCGGTCGGCTATTATAGCCGAATAAATGGGAATTATT